>JBEKFF010000159.1:0-8183 GCA_050013455.1 Acidobacteriaceae bacterium
GAACCGCTGGCGACGTTGTACTTCTCACGAATGGTGCCATCGCGGAGGAAGTTGTCGAGGACGGTTGCGTTGAACTTGCCGGCGATGCGCGCGGCGTCGTCGTGGAAGCCGTTGCGATCGAGGCTTGCGACGGCGAGCCAGGTGATGGGCGCCCAGCCGTAGGGGGCGTCCCACTGAACGCCGGAGATGAAGTCACTGGTCTGGAGGCCGCCGCCCTGCTCGAAGAGGTCGAGATGACTGCGCACGGCAGCAGCCTGGGCTGGGGTGGCGGCTCCAGACCAGAGTGGATAAAAGGTGGTGAGGAAGTGGTAGCTGGAGCGCTTGCCTGTGACGAAGTTGTAGTCGGTGTAGAGGCCTGCGTCCTGGTTCCAGAGGTACTTGTCGATGGCTGCGCGGCGGGCGGTGGCACGATGGGTCCAGGCGGTAGCTTCGTTCTTTCGGTCGAGGATGGTGGCGAAGTCTGCCATGTCGCGCTCGTACTTATAGAGCAGGCTGTTGAGGCCGACGTCCGCGAATTCGACGGTTGAGCCGGAGAAAGGGCCGAAGCGGAAGCTGGGATCGAAGCCGGATTCGCGCATGGCACGATCGCTGCGGTAGAACGCGGCGGAAAGGCGATGGCCATCGACGACGGCGAGCGCGCAGACGTGGGAGGCGTTGACGTCGCAGCTGGCGTGAGCGAGTTGTTTCGCTTGTGCGGGGCTTGGTTTGGCGGGGCCGGTTACGAGGTACTCGGGGTGGTCGTTGGGATGAGCGAGCAGCCAGCGAATGACGTCGGGGTAGTAACTGGAGTCGTCCGCTTGTTCGGGCACGGGGCCCTGCCCGAGGTCGTAATAGTGGGCGAGGCCGGTGGTGCCAGCGCGGTGCTCGGGTGAGGTCCAGAGAACGTAGTCGCGCTGCGCGTAGCTGTAGGCGCGGGCAAGCCACTGCTTGTCAGGTTGGGCGCCGGGAGCGGGATGCTCGTACACCTCGCGGATCATGGAGGAGAGAAACGGCGGCTGAGAACGCGTGAAGTAGTAGGTGCGGTTGGCGTTGAGGATAGCGCCGTAGTTGGCGATCTCGAAGAAGAAGTTTTCGACCATGCCCTTGGCGAGATCGCGGCGGCCGTCGTGTTCGAGACCGAGGAGAATGAAGTAGCTGTCCCAACCGTACATTTCATTGAAGCGTCCGCCGGGCACGACGTAGCGATTGGGCAGATAGAGTAGGCCTGGTGCGGGGACTTCGGAGGGCGGCACCTCGTCGATGCGATGGATGACGCGCGGTAGATGACGGACGTCCACGTTGCAAGACTTGCGCATGGTTTCGACCGCGGGTGGTGTGGGGAGATCGGCGGGAAGATAAAGGACCGGGACCTGGTTGACCTTGGGATCGACAACCGATTTGCACTCCGACATCGAGCGCGAGAGCGTGTCCCATCCATTGTGGATGTAGTTGCGGATGTGGGCCTGGTCGGCTGAGGTCGGGGCCTGCGGCAGGGCAGGCAGCGAGACAAGAAGCAATAGGACGGAGAGTACGCGGGTGCGGTTCATGGTCGGCGGTTATCCAAAAAAGTGACAGGAATTGGCTCAGCGAAGGGCGCTTCGCCGGGCCAGCTACAAACAAAGTTACTGTACGCTTGCTATCCAGCTTGTGAAAGGCGGCAGCGTGATGTTGCTGAGGGTGGAGGTTGACGTGAGTGCGGGGTCGCTGGCCGCAAGGGTTTTCACCGTTGTGCCGGTCACGCCTGAGCCCGCGAGGTCGAGGGTGATGGTCTTCGGTGTGTCGGTGAAGTTCATTGCGACGACGACGGAAGGGCCTGAGCCGGTCGAGCGCACGTAGGAGAGAACGTCCGGGTTGCTGGTGTCGAGCATCGTCATCGTACCGCTGAGGAGAGCAGGAATGTCGCGGCGCAGAGCAATGAGTTGCTTGAACCAATTCAGCTCGGAGTTGGGGTCTTTCGACTCGACGGCAACGTTGAGGGTCTTGTAGCTGGGCGGAATCGGCAGCCAGGTATGCGGGTTGGTGCTGAAGCCGGCTTGCGGGCCGGGCGTCCATTGCATCGGCGTACGCTCTCCGTCGCGCCCCTTTTGGTTTGGCCAACCGGTGATGCCGATGGGGTCGCGCACATCTTCACGGCGCGTGGGCGTGGTGGTGTGCATGCCAATCTCCTGGCCGTAGTACATCAGCGAGGTGGCCTTGGTGGTGAAGAGCATGGTGGCGAGGAGCTTGTTGATCTGGTCGTCGTGTGTGCCGTCGCCGTAGCGATCGATGGCGCGAACGTTGTCGTGATTGTCGAAGACGATGAGAGGTTGGGCGCCATGAATCTGCGTCTCAACCTCTTCGATGTGCTGGCGGAAGTCGGCTGCGTTCAGCTTGGCGTGATCGCCGTGGAAACCGATGAGCATGTCCATGGGAAGCTGCAGTTCATCATGGGCCGTGCCGCCGTACCACTTGTCGAGCTCGACGGTGTTGGGAAGGTACGTTTCGCCAATGAGTACGCGGTCGCCGGGATACTTTGCGACCATGGCGCGCATGCGGCGGATCACGTCATGCACTTCGGGAAGGTTGTTGGTGTAGGTGTCGCCCAGGTTGGGATCGCCCTGGGCATTGATGCCGCCGAGCTCTGGGTTGTTATGTAGCTTCGGGTCTTCGAAGAGGTTCGGGATGGCGTCCAGACGGAAGCCGGCGACGCCGCGGTCGAGCCAGAATTGCATGGATCCGAACATCGCTTTTTCAACCTCCGGATTACGCCAGTTGAGGTCGGGCTGCTGCTTGTAGAACTCATGGTAGTAAAACTGGTGGACTGCGGGGACCCACTCCCAGGCGGAGCCGCCGAAGCCGGACACCCAGTTGTTGGGCGGGACGCGACCCTCGTGCTCGAAGCGCTTTTGATAGGGTGTCACACCGGGGGAATCGGCGGGGATGCCGTCGTTCCAGACATACCAGTCATGCTTGGGATTAGTGCGGGAGCTGGATGCGTCGATGAACCACTGGTGCTTGTCGGAGGTGTGGTTGAGCACCATGTCGAGGATGATGCGGACGTGGTGTTTCCGGCCCTCGGCGATGAGGCGGTCCATGTCCGCGAGGGTGCCGTACTGCGAGTCGACGGACTCGTAGTTGGAGATGTCGTAGCCGAAGTCGACCTGCGGCGAGGGATACATGGGAGCGATCCAGATAGCGTCGACGCCGAGCTTCTGCAGGTAATCGAGGCGCGAGGTGATGCCGTTTAGGTCGCCGATACCGTCGCCGGTGGAGTCCTGATAGGAGCGGGGGTAGATCTCGTAGACGACGGCGTGCTTCCACCACGGATCGGTGGAGGGGGCGACGATCGCGGAGTGGGCCTGCGCGGCTGCGTGATGCAGCGAGACCGGACCGCACGCCAGAGCCAGGGCTGCGGTCGCGAGGGCGGCGGGGCGAGACAGGCGCCGACAGGCGAGCGATAGGGACGCGAACATCGAGTTCATTGAAAGTGCCTCCAGGAAGACCGGCGAGAACTATAACAGTTTCCAAGCTGTCAGGTTGATTGGTTATGTCATTTAGCAGGGGTGCTACCTGCCAACAGAGCTTTGTCCGGGATTATTGCGGGCGCCATCCCTTTGAGGCGGGAGAGGGGACCAACTGGGCCAGGAAATAAGTGTAATAGTTTGTTGTGTTTATACGCTAGCAATCGAATTGTTATGACATTTATGTGTGTAAATTGCCGAACTCGACTCTAAAAACAGCTTGACAGCTTTGGAGTGCAGTGCGTAGTGTTCGTTCGCAATCAAAAGGTCGTATTCGCTCTCCACCGAAAGGTTGAGTTCTGTCTTCCCGAGGTTCCATTTGGGAGGGCAAAGAAACTGAACGGATGTGTGTTGAGAAAAGTCAGTACAAAAGTCGTGGTCCACGGGATTCAGTGCGTTACCGAAAACTTGGCGGTTGGCAACATTTTATGGAGGAGTTGGCATGAAGAGAACCTCGTTACGCACTTCACGTGCACCATTCCTTGCAGTGGCACTGGGCGCTTTGCTTGCATCGGGTCCCTATGCCGCGTCGCAGACGACTACCGGTGAGATTGTTGGTACGGTCACCGATTCGACCGGAGCGTCGATTCCGAACGCGGACATCAAGATCGTTGATGAAGAGAAGGGAACGGTATCCAACATCAAGAGCAACAGCGCGGGTGAATTCGCGTTGACGCAACTGATCCCCGACGACTATACGGTGACGGTGGAGGCGGCGGGCTTCAAGAGCTTCGAGCAGAAGGGCGTGCACCTGGTGGCGGGCGAAGCGCCTGAAGTATCGGCGGTGCTGCCGGTTGGAAGTTCCAGCCAGACGGTCGTGGTTCGTGCCGACCAGGTACCTCAGCTCAAGACGGAGCACGTCGACGTCGCGGCAATTTACTCGGCGCAGGATATCGAGTCGATGCCGATTCCGAATCACAACTTTTTAAACCTGCAGTTGTTGCTGCCGGGCGCGGTACAGCTGGGATGGGCGCATGCGGCAGACGAGAACCCGCAGGGCTCCTTGCAGATTCAAATTGACGGACAGGCCTTCGGCGGCGTGAACTACACGCTGGACGGCACGGATAACCAGGACGCGATCCTGGGCATTATCGTTATCAATCCAAACTCGGACTCGATGTCGGATGTGAAGCTCGCGACGCAGAATTATGACGCCGAGTTTGGCAAGGCCGTCGCTTCGGTAGACACAATTTCGACCAAGTCGGGCACCAATCAATTTCACGGCACGGCATTTGATAACCGTGAGAGTGCGGCGAATCTTGCACGCGATCCGTTCTCGGAGTCAGGTTCCGGTCCGATTCCGTCTGGGTTGAAGAACCAGTTCGGAGGGTCGATCGGCGGTCCGGTGATCAAAAACAAGGTCTTCTTCTTCGCTGATTATCAGGGTGTCCGCCAGAAGGTGGGGACGTCGGAAGTGGTGACGGTGCCTACATCCCACCTGATATCCACGTGCCTTGGAAACACGGGCTGCGATTTCAGTGAGTACATTGCGTACGGCAATACCGTATTGGCGCAGTGCATTGCAACTGGCGGTACTGCCTGCGTCAATCCATACCAAGTATACGACCCACTCCTTCCGGGCGATCCGGCGGTGAGCGTCATTCCAGCTTCTGAGATTTCACCGACGGCCATGAACCTGTTCAAGTTGCTGCAGCCCTATGCTCCGAACAGTTCGGGAAGCTTCGGCGGTCTGTCGAGCAATTATGCGGGCAGTGGCACAGGTCTCTTCAATAGCAACCAGTGGGACGTGCGTGGGGATGCGACGATCAGCCAGAAGATGAGCGCGTTTGGTCGTTTCAGCCGTTTCACAGATATTCTGTCTGGTCCGGTGATTTTTGGAAAGGCTGGTGGTTCTGGCTTCGGCCTCGGTGGTTACGGTGGTACCTCGGACGGAGCGAATGACAGTCTCGCGCTGGGCACAGACATAGCGTTGAACAACAGCCTGGTGACCGAAGTGCGTCTCGGCTATTTCCGCTACAACGTAATTACGCACAAGTACGATGAGACCAATACGAACCTTCCGATTCAGGGTGAGAACATCAGCGGAACGGGCCCCAACTCGGAACTGACGGTTCCTGTCGATTACGGTGCGCCTGATTTCAACATTGCCGATATGAACGTGACGAGTCCTCAATCGGGGCCGAACAATTCACAAGGTGCTGGCGCACAATATGGTGCCGGCCTGAACGTCAACCGTTGCAACTGCCCACTAACGGAGCGAGAGGACCAGTTCCAGTTCGTGAACAACTGGACCAAGGTCGTCCGCACGCATTCGATCAAATTCGGTGTGGATCTCCGGTATGCTCGCAACCTGCGTATCCCGAGTGACAATGACCGCACAGGTATCAACAACTTTGGGCCCGGTCCGACATCCAACGGCACGAGCGGTGGTCTGGGTTTTGCCACCTACGTTTTGGGCGATGTGACGGCGTTCAACCGCTATGCGAGCACCTCGACGAATGCCAAAGAGTTTCAGAAGCGCGATTTCTTCTTTGCGCAGGATACGTGGCGGGCTACACCTAAGCTGACGCTGAATCTTGGGCTGCGGTATGAGTTGTACTTCCCTGAGTCGGTGAACGGCAAGGGTAATGGCGCTTTGATGAACCTCAACACGGGGTATATCAATGTGGCTCTCTATGGTCCAGTCCCTTCCAACTTGGGTGTATCGATCGCCAAGAACGCCTATAACCCTCGCGTTGGCGTGGCCTACCAGCTCAATCCGAAGACTGTTATACGCATGGGATACGGTCGCAGCTTCGATCTCGGCGTGTTCGGATCGGTGTTCGGCCACGTTGTGACGCAGAACCTCCCTGTGCTGGTGAACCAGTCCATCAGCGCTACAGGTGGAACGAACACGTATGCGTTCCAGTTGGATAATCCTGCGAGCACGCAGGGTGGCCTGGCGACGGGGCTTTCCAATTACGTTCCAGAAGCACCGAATGCGAATGGTCAGATTGTGAATCCGGGCGCGTCGGTAAACACCAAGGCGCGTCCGTTCACGGAGCGGCTGCCGACGCTGGATGCATGGAATGCCGCGGTACAGCGTTCGCTAACCCCAACACTTTCCCTGACGGTGGCCTATGTTGGCAACAAGGGAACGCACACCCTGAGCGATGGAGATGGCAACACCACCAACCCGAACGAAGCGGCGATCAATCTGCCGGCAAACTACAGCGTCACCGGAGCTGCGCTTCACTTTGATCCGAAGGGCGGAACATGCTGGCCGGCGACGACGACGTGCAATGCAACTGGCCCAACGCTTGCTCATCCGGGCGATCAACTTGTCATACCAGCCAGTGGCGCCGTGGCAAACCAGACGCTTCTGCAGCGCTATTATGGCGGAACACTGCCTGCCTGCGCCGGTCCATGCGGCTGGACGCAGGGCATCAGCTACTACGGCGACAACCAGAACACCAACTACAACGCACTGCAGGTGACACTGCAACAGGCCACGTGGCATAACCTTTCCGGGACATTGAACTACGCCTACCAGCGCGGATATGACGCGGCGAGTGGCTATGCAACCTGGAGCCATTCGGCGGTGTGGGGCAACGATAGCTTCATACGTCGCAACGCACTCACGGGATATGTGTTGTACAAGCTGCCGTTTGGCAAGGGACAGCAGTTCCTCAGCGATGCGCACGGTGTTGTCAACCAGATTGTCAGCGGCTGGGAGATCAGCCCGACCATTATTTATGAGAGCGGATTGCCGTTCACGCTGTCCTTCAATGGATGCGGAAACGATGTCCCGGGCTCTGCACCTTGCTACGTGAATGGCAGTTCGTCTCAGTTGCCGACCGGAAAAACCGGCTACGCCGGTGCGGGTAGCGTAGGCCCCATTCCCGGGCTGTACTGGTTCAAGCCTCAGACCATCGGCGGGAGTTCTCCCTTCACCGATCCGGGACTGGACACCATTGGCAATGGCGGACGTAACAATGCATGGGGACCGCATATCTTCAACTCCGACATATCGCTGATCAAGAACTTCCCGCTCCGCTGGTTCACGTTCCAGTTCCGAATGGATATGTTCAACGCATTCAATCACATCAACTTCGCCAACCCGAGCGGAAACATCCAGAACTATGGAGCGATCACCTCTGGTCCTGGTCCTAACGGTACCGCTAACCCACGGCAGCTGCAGTTCACTCTTCGCGTGGAGTTCTAAACGCGGTTTGACTGCCTTAGGTGGGAGGAAAAACTTCCTCCCACCTATCTTTTTGTATTAGCGTTAGTTCACGCAGTGATGCCGGGGTCCGTGAAGGATGAATACGGTTTTAAGTGGAGTGTGCAGATGGGGCGGCGCCCTTGTGGCTGTCAGCCTGTGCATCTGTGCCCGGGCGCAGAGTCCTTCTGTGGGTGTACGGACCGCCGCAACAGCCGGCTCGGCAGCGACACAAACAACATCGATTGATTCGGCGGCAACGTTCAAATCTTTACGGCACGCAATTGATACGGGCCATGCAGCCGATGCGTTGAAGACCATTGCGGATCTTCGGGCGGTGCATCCCGAGATGCGTGGACTCGACCGCACGGAAGGTCTCGCACTGTATGCGGAGTCTGACCTGAAGGGGGCCGATGTTGCATTTGCAGCGGCGCTCAAGGAGGATCCAACGGATGTCGAGTCGACGCAAATGCGCGGGTTGACACTTTTCAGGCTTGGCCGGCCTGGGGAAGCCATTCCGTTGCTGGAGTCGCCGGGTGTGA
>JBEKFF010000160.1:0-9471 GCA_050013455.1 Acidobacteriaceae bacterium
CGTTGTGAAGCCGCTGCTCAGCCTGCTTCCGGTCCTCGATATCGGTCCCAGCTAGATACCAACGTGTGATGCGTCCTTGTTCATCCCGAAGCGGGCTGTAGCGGAAGAGAAACCAGCGATACTTTGCGTCAATTCCCAGTAATCGCAATTCGACTTCGTGCGCGGTGCCGCTTGCGAAATTACGTTGGGACTCGCTCATCATGCGCTCCCAATCATCTGGATGCACAAACCTTTCAGCGGAGCCGCTCTGAAATTCCTCCTGGGTAAGGCCGAAATAATCGAGCATGATCCTATTGGAATAAATACGGCTGCGATCAGGCCCTAATACAGCAATCTGCTGCGACCCGAAATCCAGAACATGACGAAGTTCGTTTTCACTTTGCCGGATGCTATCTTCTGCCAGCTTGCGCTCGGTGACATCCATCATGGTGCACACGAATTGCTCCACGTCGCCTGATGCGTTCAAAACAGGGTGGCCAATTGTGTGGGTGTATTTGACAGTTCCATCCGGAAGGACGATGCGGTGATCTACTTCGTAATCTGACTTTTCACGGGTTGCTCGATCTTTTGCCGCTTGCACTTTGGCACGATCCTCGGGATGTATGCGCTGTAGCCGGTCTTTCCAAGCCGCCAGTCCCAGTCTTGGGTCAAAGCCATAAATGCGATACCACTCCTCGGAAAGATATAAGGCGTCCCATCCTGGCACGCTCCAGGCGCCACTCCCTGTACGCGAGAGCCTCTGCGCCTCCGCCAGATAACTCTCGCTCCGCCGCAACGCTTCTCCCGCCTGTTTCGCCGCAGTGACGTCCGTCACGGCACCCACGAACTCGTCAATGTCGCCTGACGGATTCACGAGAGGGCGACCTATTCCGTACATATATCTCGTGGTCCCTTCCGGCAAAACAATCCGGAAATATGCCTCCACATCTCTTCGCGCGCTTATTGCTCTGCCGAGATTTTCCGCGGTCGGGCCTTGATCATCCGGATGAATACGCTGCAGGAACTCCTCGAGTGACGGCATCTCGACCTTATCTAGAGCGAGACCAAACAAGTGACGGTGTTCCTGGGACGAATGGATCATCTCTCGCGTGGCAATATTGCATGCCCAGGTGCCCGTCTGGCTTAGCTTTTGCCCTTCCGCCAAGTACGCTTCGCTGGAGCGCAGGGCCTCCTCGGTGCGTTTGCGGTCGGTAATGTCTGTCACAGCGCCCACAAATTCCAAGCCACCTGAGAAAGTCTTCAACGCGCGACCTGCCACGTGAACGTGCTTGACTTTGCCGCCTAGTCGCAGCGTGCGATATTCAAAATCAAAATCTGCCTTTTCGTTGGTCGCGCGGGCAATAGCTTCCTGCACACGTTCTCTGTCGTCGGGATGAATTCGCTGAAATAGAAACTCCATCGTGGGCTTCACGGATCGATCCACGGATCGATCAAGTTCAAAGATCTTGTATGTTTCTTCCGACCAGTAGATTTCGCCGCTGACCACATCTCTACCGAAGCTACCTGTGTGGCTGATGCTCTGGCCTTGAGCCAAGTACGCCTCGCTGCGTTGCAGATCGGAATACAGAAGGGCATTCTGCAGCGAATTCGCGGCTTGCGAAGCCAGCGTGTCCAACACTGTGACGAGCTCATCCGTGAATGCCCGCGGAGTCAAATCGTTCTCCAGATAGAGTGCGCCAATCAGCTTCGTCTGCTTGACAATCGGTAGGCATAGCACGGATCTCGGACGCTTTTGCTGCACATACTCGTCCTCCGAATACAAATTCGTGACTGAAGCGTCATCGAGGACCACGCGTGCCCGCGTTCGGATGACATACTGAAGCGCTGACCTGGGAAGATCCAGTGGAGTGATCACCCTCTGTTGAACCCTGACATTAACCATGCCGTCGCCGGTGACGGCATCCGCCTCGATCCGTGGCTCTTCCCCGCGCAGCAGAATGAGCAGGCCGCGCTCTGCCCCGGCGTGCTCCACGGCGATTCGCATCAGCTTCTCGATCAGATTAGGAAGAACAATCTCGCTGGAGAGCGCTTGCGACGCCTTGATGACAGTCTCAACGTCTAACTCCCCGACAGGTGTGCCGATGGTGGAGGTCGTAGACGCGGGAACGCGTTCCTCCCGCAAGCGTGGGTACTGTTCGTCTAATTGTTTCACCTTGCCGAACGCGCCCCAGCGCTCGTAGCAGTTGCGCGCTTTGCAAAGATGGGCGTGGGCGCTCGTCCCAGAGCCGTGCGCGGCATAGAACCGCGCGGCCACCTCATGGGCCAACGCTTCGTTCTGGACGAAGCTGTTCTCGCGAGCCGACCGAATCGCTTGTTCGTACAATTGCATCGCGTCGAAAGCGCGGCCTTCGAGCCGGGCGATCTCGGCCGACACCAACAGGTGCTTGTCGGCGAAGGTCGGAGGATAGTTTTCGGCCCACTCGCGCAGTTGTTCCCGGTGCGCCGCCAGGAGCTCGCGCCAACCTGTCTGCTCGTCAGCAGAAGCCTCCTCATAGAGCGCCGCCACCGTCAGCGCCGTGTAGTAAAAGTAGTCGAACCGCTGCAACGATACGGACGAGATCGACAACAGCGCCTTAGCCTTGTCGGCTGCCGCGTGGGCCTCGGCATAGTCGCCGAATAGATACCGTGCCTTGAGTTTGCGAATCCAGTGTAAGCAACTCATGGTCGGCATCCTTACGGCCGTCAGTTGCGCTTCGAACGCCGCCTCGTCGAATCGTTCTTCGCCGAAGGCAGAGAAGGTCGCATCGAGACCCTGCATGCTCGCGATGAATCGTTGCTGGCTCACGATGAGGTCGACGACATCGCGGAACTTGGCTGTCCGAGCGAAGTCCAGCGCCGTCGCAGCCTCGCGCCACACCGCATCAAGCGGATCGTTCCGCATAAACAAATAGGTGATGGATTGGTGCATGCCATAGCAAGCAAACGTCAGATCGCCCCTCTCAGTGGCGGTGCGAGTGGTCGCCTGTCGTAATTCGATCACGCTCGTGAGCGGCTGCGTCCAGAAGGCAGCTAGTCCCATCGCGTGGTAGACCTTCGTATCGTAGGCGGTGAAGCCGTGCTTCTCGACCAGGTCGCAGGCGAGTCTGCCGAAGCGGTAGCCTTCACGGTAATGGTGAAAGTACGGTCCAAGGACAGCGCCCAGGCAAGCATACGCATACGCGGAAGCGCCGCTCATCCCATGCTGGATGCTGACGTTCACCATGCGACACGCGAGCAGGCAGGACAACTGAACGTCAGTAAATGTAGCCGGGGCGGCAAGGACTGAGAGCACCTGCATGGCTGCCTGTATATTCGGATCGGTCATCGGTGACAGGTCGATCAGACTCTCGATCGTGCGCCCCCCGAGGGTCTGTCGTACCGTCTCGTATTCGGCCCGGACCCGTTCGGGGGTGGGGTGTGCCGGCAGGTCAATGTCGAACCGGCGCAGGCACGCAAGAGCACTGTCGATGGCTAGCGAGTGTTCGCCCGTCAATACATGCAAATTGATCTTCAGGCAGGAGGCGTCCGCGAACTCGACATCTGAAGCTGCGCGCTGCATCAACTCCTCAATCAGTTGCGCGGCTTTTTCCATGCCACCGCATAGCAGCTCGCACCCCGCAAATTCGAGGAACAGTTCGAAGATCAACTCGTGCTGAATGCTCCAGTCCTGCTCATCTAACAACGCGACGCCTGTTGCAAAATACGAACGCGCCGACGCATAGGCCGCTGATGCCTTTGCCCGCAGTCCGGCACGCAGATTGAATGTCGCAACTTCCGCCTTCTCGTTCAGATCTGCTAGCCGTCTGACGCCGCGATTGAGCTGATTCGCCACATCGAACAGATGCTCGTCGAGTTGGTCCTCCGTCATGCTCGTCAACAGCACGCGACCAATCTGAAGGTGCACCCCCGCGCGATCGCTTTCGGGGATGAGGCCGTAGGCCGCCTCCTGAATGCGGTCGTGGAGGAAGGAGTAGGAGCTCTCCAGGCGAAGAATTAGTCCGGCGCGAACGGCATCCAGCAGCGCAGTGTGGATCGCCTCTTCTGATTCCCCAACAACCAGACTCAGCGTAGCGGTCTCGACCACGTTCCCGAGACAAGCGAGTTGCTGCAGGGCGGTCTGCGTGGTGCCGGACAATCGCTTTAGCTTCTCGACCATGAGATCCACGATGTTGTCGGTATAGCTGTTCGCACGAATCTGGGTCGAATCCCAGATCCATGCTCCCGCATCCGGTCCGCGCCTGAGCAGCCCTTCCTCAGCCAGCGCCGTGAGGAACTGGATCGCGAAGAATGGATTCCCGCCGGTCTTGTCGTGCACCAGTTGCGCCAAGGAGTGTGCGTGCTCCGGCGTGCAATGCAGCGCATCGGCGACGAGCGCGCCAACGTCGTCAATTCCGAGAGGCAAAAGCACGATCTCCTCGACCCGCGCTCCAGCTTTGCGGATCGCCTCGAGCCTCCGCATGAGGGAATGTGAAGCACCGACTTCGTTGTCCCGATAGGCGCCGACCAGTAGCAGATGCCGCATTTCAGAGTGCGTGACCAGATACTCAACAAGCTCGAGGCTTGCCGAGTCCATCCATTGCAAATCATCGAGGAACAGCGCCAGCGGGTGCTCCTTCCGGGCAAACGCGCCGAGGAACCGCCGGAATACCAACTGAAAGCGATTCCGCGCATCTTGAGGCGGCAGCTCCGCAACGGGCGGCTGTTTCCCGATGATGAACTCCACCTCTGGGATGAGATTGATGATGATCTGGCCATTCGCACCCAGTACTTCCTGAAGAGCGTGCCGCCAATGGTCCACCTCCGCGTCGCTTTTGACGAGGATCTGGCGTATCAGGGTCTGGAAAGCCTGTGCCAGAGTCGTGTACGGGATGTCGCGCTTGTATTGGTCGAATTTGCCGGATGCGAAGAGGCACCGCGGCGGAACAAGCGCCTTATGCAGCTCGTTGACCACCGAGGATTTGCCCACGCCGGAATAACCGGATACAAGCACGAGTTCGGGGCGGCCCTGAGCCACGACCCGGTCAAGGGCCGCAAGCAGGGCATCGATCTCGTGTTGCCGCCCGTACAGCTTCTCTGGGATCAGCAATCGGTCCGGCGTGTCGTGCGCGCCCATAGGGAATGGATCGATGCGACCATCGGACTGCCATTCCTCCAGGCACCGTCGAAGATCGGCTTCCAGGCCGGAGGCGGTCTGGTATCGCTCCTCGGCATTCTTGGCGAGGAGCTTCATAACGATGCCAGACAGCGGCTCGGGAACTTCGGCGTGATTGGCTGGCGGTGTCGGCTGGCGCGCAATGTGGCAGTGGACCCATTCCAGCGGATCGGCGGCAGCAAAGGGCAGCGTGCCCGTAAGCATCTCGTACAGGGTGACGCCTAAAGAGTAGAGATCACTGCGGGCATCCATCGAGCGGTTCATGCGGCCAGTCTGCTCGGGCGCCATGTAGGCGAGAGTGCCGGCAATGATCTCGGGCAGCGCTGGCACCTGGTGCTCGTGCCGCAATTGCGACGCAATCCCGAAACCTGTGAGCCACACGTTGCTGGCGTCGTCGACCAGGACATTCGCAGGCTTGATGTCCTTATGTATGAAACCCTGCCGATGAACCTGTCCGAGTACTGTCGCCAAGCCAATAGCGATGCGAAGGATGCGGGTCAGATCGAGCGGTTGCCCCTCCTCCCGCGCAAGAATCTGATCCAGTGGCTCGCCACCAGGATCTTTGAGCACCAGGACCATTCGCCCTTCGTGGCGAGTCAGCGTCAGCGGCTTGGCTGCCCATGCGGAATCGAGTTCAGATGCGAGCGAGAATTCGTGCTCGAGGCGGCGAAGACTCTGGGGCGAGGGCTGTTCTTCCGCGAGCGCAACTACCAGGACCGGCTCTGCGTTGCCGCGCTGCCGGCCGCGGTAAAGAGTGAAGTCCGCGCCTTCCCGAAGCGGCTCCAGCACGTACCCGAAAGGTTTTGTGATAGATGGCATGTTCGCTGCCACGGCAGCATCACCTCTGAGCGATCATTTGACAGCTTTCGGTCCCGCGAGCCAAATGTGCTGGACTGAGTGCCCTAGAACTCCAGCTTTAGCGCATATTGCATGATTCGGGGATTCACTGTTAAGGAACTAATCACTCCAAAGGTGCTCGGGGTCGAAACGTCATTGGATGGATTTGCAAAATTCGGCCTGTTCAGCAAATTGAAGATCTCCCACCGAAAGATCAGATTTACGCGGTCCGTCAGAGGAGTGGTCTTGATCGCAGCGATGTCGAAGTCTTGTTGATCCGGCCCTCTCAGGATATTCCTTCCAAGATTGCCGAAGATAGTCCCTCCACCAGAAACCGGATATTTGCCATCAATCAGGCCTCCATCTGGCACAAACGGCGCTGGAACAAATGCGCTCGTATTGAAGAATTCGTTCACACGGCTGCTAACACTTCCACTCTGGCCGGCATCGGCAAGTGTCGCACCCGGAGCCAAGCTTGCTGTGGTGTACAGGGTCGCCGGCCCAAATAACGTACCCGCTGCACTGTCTAGAATGCTGAACGGTAGTCCCGATTGCAGCGTTACGACACCTGAAGTGCTCCAGCCATTCCCGAGTTCTTGAACAAATGCGCCTTTCGCATGGTCGGGGCCGGGCACATTCCACGTACCACTGATAACTAATCGGTGAGTTCGATCAAAGTCAGACACACCGCGCTGAGCGGCGACGTTGTTTTGATCGTTATACACCACCTGCCCAGTGATCGGTAATCCGAATGTGCCAGCGATAGCAGCACCGAGACTATCCCCCGCATCGTCAATTGATTTGGAAAACGTGTAGGCCGCAAGGAATTGAAAACCATGACTCATATCTTTCTTTAGCGTGGCCTGTAGAGAGTTGTAGGTCGAATTCCCACTGCTCTCGAGACGGTAGACCAACGGAGACAATCCGACAAAAGGAGTCCGCTCAGCCGCATTTGCCGGAGAGTTAGTTGTGAGTCCGTTCACAGGGCCGGAAGGATCGGCAAGGAGAGGCTGATTATTGCTCCGACCCACGGCCAGGTGGGCGCTCGTCGCGCCGGCATACCCGATTGAGAAGACGTAGCTCTTGTGTTGATACTGCAGATCGAAGTCATATTGCTGGACGGTTGACTCCATAAAATCAGGATCGGTAATGATGGGGCTTCGGAGAAAGCTGCTCGCGGTAAACGGTGGACCCGGCAGCATGTTGGCTACGAAATTTGGGAAGGAAGAGTTCGGCGGCAAATTTGGAAAGGGACTCTCCAGGCTGGCGGTCGCGTTAGCGGCGCCATTCAGCACAGCATTCAACGCGAACGGCGGATTGAGAGCCAACAACGAGCCGTTCCCTGCGAAGCTGGTGCGGTTCGCATAGATACCATATCCTCCTCGCAGAACCATGTCCCTCCGGGAAAGCGGCTGCCACGTAAAGCCGACGCGCGGTTCTACGTGCGTTTGCACGGGGTGATTTAGGAGGCTTGGATTCTCGCGAGGAAATCCTTCGGGGGAGAAGCCGGAAAAGTTACTGGGCAGAACAAAGCCGGAGGTGGCGGGAGCCGTGAAACCACCCGCGGGAGGCGGGACGTAGAATTGCGGGAAGAAATTCGAGATACGGCCATCGACTTCGCTTGATTGGCCGTTGACCTCAACTCGAACCCCGAGATTCATGGTGACTGTTCGCGTGACATTCCAGTCATCCAACGCAAAAAAATCGGCAGCGCTTGCACGTTGCCCCGCATCGGGAATTCCAGCCGCCACGCTTGAGAAGAAAACGTTTGAGAACGATGTGCCGTTCCCTCCTGCGCTGGCAGGCCCGGCGGGCAAGCCGATCAGGAAATCCGGGAACGACAGGAGCGTCATGGTACCGCCCGAGTAATCGATTCGATGGTTGAACTGATTTCGGTAGATTTCTGTGCCGAAGCGAAGATTGTGCTTCCCGCGAGCCAGGAAGATGACGTCGGAAGTGTAAAAGTTATTTCCGGCTGTTTCGCCTTGGTCTTGTGCCGAGTTGCCTAATTGAAACGCACCAAGAACCGTAGTCTGTGGGATGATCCGTTCCTGTGGATCGCTGAACCGGCTTATGCCCACATCCTGATCTGTGAGCGTGCCTCCGGGAGCGCTTTGACCTGCAAGACGAGAGAATCCAAACCGGAATTGGTTGATTACTTGCGGTGAGAAAACGTGAGTCTCCGCGATTGCCAAATTCCGGTTCTCAAAGAATCGGAGCACTGGAAAACCAGGCACGCTGGCGCCGAAAAAGGGAACGTCCTGGTTGGAGTTTGAGAAGAAGAACTTCGCCGACAGGCGATCTGGCGCGCGCAAATTCAGGTCGAAGTTCGTATTGAACTGGTCTTCGTTGTAGTGGCCACGCACCACTGCGGTATAGTTCACACCACTCCGCGATGTCTGCGGACTTGGGATAACAAATGTTCCATCGGAGTTCTGCGCGTTCAGCAGATTAAGTGCTACCGGACTAATATTCGAGCCGTCCGGGGCGATCGCGACACCTCCGAATACCCCGGTTTGACTGCCGAATGCAGCTCCCAGTGTGGCTGGCGTGCGGACCTGCGGTATAGGAGGAAGACTCAGAGAGCTGACGCTGCTGCTCAAGGATGCCGCATTCACATCCCTTGTGGCTTGATACGAAATAAAGAAAAACGCGCGCTTCTTTGACCACGGCATCGGCCCACCCAAAGTACCCCCTGGTTGGGAACGCCGGAACTCTCCTCTTGGCACACCGGTTGCGTTCGCAAAGAAATTATTCGCGTCCAGTGCTTCATTGCGGCCGAAGTAATACGCGTTCCCATGAAAATATGCGGTGCCCGACCTGGTTTCTACGTCTACGTTCGCGCCTGCTCCTCGCCCATACTGCGCGTCGTAGAGGGAAGTCTGGACCTTGAACTCCTGAATGGTATCCGGAGCGGGGATCGCGATCCCCGCTCCACCGAAAGGAGTGACCTCGGTGATATTGGAGCTGTAACTGTTCGCATCGACTCCGTTCAGCATGAAATTGTTGTCGCCGCTGCGTGCACCATTGGCGCGGATCTCTTGACTTCCGGCCCCCAGTTGGGTTGCGTCCACGACATTGGTGTTCGTCCCAGCCGTCAGACCGAGAATCTCGGTGTAATTGCGATCGACCAGCGGAAGTTCGACGATCGCTCCCTGATCGATCACTCGCCCGAGCGTCGCATTCTCCGTTTGCAGCAGTGGGGGCTTCGCGCTCACCGTGATCTGTTCCTTTGCGCCGCTGATTGTCAACTGAATCTTCAGCCGGTTCACCTCGGTAATTTGAACCTGAATATCGTTCAAGACGAGGAGCTTGAATCCGGGCGTGCGGACCGTTAGGTCATAGCTTCCAGGCGTCAGGAATGGTATCGAAAAACTTCCCTGGACATCGGTCGTGAGTGTGTGCTCTTCTCGGGTGGCCCCACTGACGATGACCACTGCCGCACCGGCTACCAGTGCTCCACTGGCGTCGCTCACGCTGCCCGCTATCGCTCCGGTATTGGC
>JBEKFF010000161.1:0-8155 GCA_050013455.1 Acidobacteriaceae bacterium
TTGGCGGCGGCTAGCACTCCATTGGAGCTTGCATGGCGCAAGGCGCTGCATGATGGCTGGATTGCGAATACGGCCTTCACGCCGAAGACGCTGGGCGCGCCGAAGGGTGGAGCGACAGCTCCAGCGACGGCAGGCAGCGGGATTGAGATCAGCTTCAAGCCAGATGCTTCGGTGTACGACGGCCGCTATGCGAACAACGGCTGGCTGCAGGAGTTGCCCCGGCAGGTGACAAGCATGAGCTGGGATAATGCCGCGCTCATGAATATGGATCTGATGGGCAAGCTGGGCATCGAGGAGAATGAAGCGATCGAGCTGACGCTCAACGGCCGCAAGATCATTACACCGGTGCTGATGTCGCCGGGACACCCGAACGACGCGGTGACGGTGCATCTTGGACTGGGGCGGCGCGCGGAAGCAGGGCGTGTGGGCGCCGGTGTCGGGTTCAATGCGTATGCGCTGCGGACGGCGGATGCTCCTCTCTCGGCTAGTGGTTTGACGATTGAGCGCGGTCACGGAACGTACGATCTCTGCGTCACGAAGGTGCACAACATCGAGCATCGGGGTGCGTATGCGCAGCGCGATCTCGAGCATCCGTTGTCGGATAAGGATGGCACGTACTCGCTGGCGGGGCACGAGGCGATGGAGCGGTCGATCATCCGCTACGCGACCTACGAAGAGGCGATGAAGAATCCTGACTTTGCTCACGTGGGCACGAAGGATTCGAATGGCACGCTGGTGAACAAGGTTGGATATAACCCGCAAGGAGAAGCGGTTCCTCACGAGGAGAGCTTCTGGCCGGACAACTGGCGGTATGACCACATTGAAGAGGTCAGCGCGGGCAAGGTGCTGCAGAACAAGTGGGGGATGTCGATTGACCTGAACTCCTGCGTAGGCTGCAACGCATGCGTGGTGAGCTGCTATGCGGAGAACAACATTGCGGTGGTCGGACGCGAGCAAGTAAAGATTGGCCGCATCATGCAGTGGATGCGCATCGATACGTACTTCGAAGGCGATCTGCATGCGCCGACGGCGCACTTCCAGCCGATGCTCTGCCAGCACTGCGAGAGCGCGGGCTGCGAGCAGGTTTGCCCGGTGGGTGCGACGGTGCACACGCCCGAGGGCATCAACACGATGGTTTATAACCGTTGCGTTGGAACCAGGTATTGCTCGAACAATTGCCCATATAAGGTGCGGCGGTTTAACTTCCTGCTGTACTCCGATTACGACACGGAGAGCTTGAAGTTCATGCGCAATCCGGATGTGACAGTGCGGTCGCGCGGTGTGATGGAGAAGTGCAGCTACTGCATCCAGCGCATCGAGGCAGTGAAGATTGAGGCCGATAAGAACAATCGCGCGATTGAGGATGGAGAGATTCTGACGGCGTGCCAGCAGGCGTGCCCGACCGATGCGATCGTCTTCGGCAACCTGAATGATCCGAAGTCGCGCGTGGTGCAGCGCAAGGCCGAAGAGCGCGACTACCAGGTGCTTGCTGATCTGAACTACCGCCCGCGAACGACGTATACCGCTGGCGTCATCAACCCGAATGCGGAGCTTGCCTAATGGCTACCAAGGGACCCGTACCTGAAATCGTTGATCCGATGACTGACCCGCGCACCGGTGAGTACGCGGTCATCGCGCCGGGACACACGTTCAAGAGTGTGACGCAGAAGATCGCGGGCATCGTATTGACGTCCAACACGCCGGTGGCATGGATGGGCGGCCTTTTCCTGGCGGGCACGGTGGCGACGGGCGTTTTGATTGCCGTGACCTGGCTGGTGCTGAAGGGCGTCGGAATCTGGGGCATCACGATTCCGGGCGCGTGGGGTTTTGCGATCATCAACTTCGTCTGGTGGATTGGTATCGGCCACGCCGGCACGCTGATCTCGGCGATTCTGCTGTTGTTCAAGCAGACCTGGCGCAACTCGATTAACCGATTTGCGGAGGCGATGACGATCTTCGCCGTTGTCTGCGCGGGCATGTTCCCACTGCTGCACATTGGGCGTCCGTGGCTGGGGTACTGGCTGCTGCCGTATCCGAACTCGATGAATGTGTGGCCGCAATTCCGCAGCCCCCTGGCGTGGGACGTGTTCGCGGTATCGACGTACGCGACGATCTCGGTGGTGTTCTGGTACATCGGTATGGTGCCGGATTTGGGTACGCTGCGCGATCGCGCGAAGCTACCGCTCGCGAAGTACATCTATGGAATTCTGTCGCTCGGCTGGCGTGGATCGACGCGGCACTGGATTCGGTATGAGTCGGCATCGCTGCTGCTGGCGGGGTTGAGTACGCCACTGGTGCTTTCGGTGCATACGACGATCAGCTTCGACTTTGCGGTCGCGGCGATGGCTGGCTGGCACACGACGATCTTCCCGCCTTACTTCGTCGCGGGCGCGGTGTACTCGGGATTTGCGATGGTGCTGACGCTGGCAATTCCGATCCGCAAGTTCTATCACCTGGAAGATCTCGTAACGCTGCGGCACCTGGACAATATGGCCAAGGTCATGTTGGCGACGGGGTCGATTGTGGCCTATGGATACGGCATGGAAGTGTTCATGAGTTGGTACTCGGCGAGCCACTGGGAATTCTTCATGATGTGGAACCGCATGTTCGGGCCGATGGGCTGGGCATACTGGATCCTCGTCCTGACCAACATCGCGATTCCGCTGACGACGCTATGGAGCCGGAAGCTGCGCGTGAATGTTGGCTACCTCTTCTTCTTGTCCTTCGTGGTGAATATCGGTATGTGGTTCGAGCGGTTCGTGATTGTTGTGACAAGCCTTTACCGCGACTACCTGCCGTCGAGCTGGGGCACCTACCGCGCGACCAAGTGGGATTACATGCTGTTCATTGGAACGTGGGGATTGTTCACCACGCTATTCCTCCTGTTTGCGCGCCTCGCACCGATGATTCCGATGTCAGAGATCCGGATGATGCTGCCGCAGACGAAGGTGCGCCCGGGTGGTGCCAAGGCCGATGTTGTTGTTGAGGAGGCGCTCTAATGCCGCCACGCGAGGGAGTGTACGGCCTGCTGGCCGAGTTCAATACGCCGAGTGAGTTGGTGCACGCGACCGAGATGGCGCACCGTGCGGGCTATCGCCGCATGGAGTGCTACACGCCGTATCCGGTAGAGCAAGCTGCGGAGGCGCTGCGGTTCCACAAAACGCGAGTTCCGCTGCTATGTCTGCTGGGCGGACTGTGTGGATTGACGACGGGCGCGCTGCTGGAGATCTGGGTGAACGTGTGGGGCTATCCGCTAAATATTCGCGCGATGCCGCTGTTCAGCTGGCCAGCGTTCGTGGTTCCGGCGTACGAGATGACGATTCTGTTTGCAGGTTTGTCGGCGGCGTTTGGCATGATTGCGTTGAATGGATTGCCGCAGCTGTATCATCCGCTGTTCAATGCTCCGAACTTTGCGAGTGGAGCGACGACGGACAAGTTCTTTCTCTGTCTGGAGTCGAACGACCCGCGTTTTGAGCCGGTTGCGACACGGGTGTTTCTAGAGCAGTTTTCGCCGGTCTCCGTTGTGGAGGTCGACCACTAGTGAGATACGAGATGCGAGATATGAGATGCGGGCGGGTTGTGCGTGCAGGTGTTGCTGCGAGTGCGATGGCGGCGACGCTTGTGCTGGCGGGTTGCCGGCAGGATATGCACAATCAGCCGAAGTTTATTCCCCAGCGCGGAACCTCGTTTTTCGCGGATGGCCGGTCGGCGCGTCCGCAGGTGGAGAACACCGTGGCGCGGAATCAGATGGATGAGGATTCGTACTTCTATACCGGCATTGAGAGCGGCAAAGAGGGCGACGGCTTGCCGATTCCGCTGAATGCGGCGACGCTCGAGCGCGGGCAGGAGCGATACAACATTTATTGCACGCCGTGCCACTCGCGGGTGGGCAATGGCGAAGGCATGATTGTGCAGCGCGGTTACCGTCCGGCAGGCAACTTCCACACGGACCGTCTGCGCAATGCGCCGCTAGGACATTTCTTTGCGGTGATGACGAATGGATATGGAGCAATGCCGGACTACTCGGCACAGCTAACGCCGGCCGATCGCTGGGCTGTGGCTGCGTACGTTCGGGCGCTGCAGTTGAGCCAGGATGCGAAGCCGGGTGATGTTGCAGGCGGCGCGCATGTCGAGGATCTGCACGCGATCGCGCATGACATTGGAATGCCGAACGGCTTTGCGGATCCATGGGCGCAGCCTTCGACCGCAATTTACGGCACGCCAAACAACCAGGATAACGGGATTCCCGGACAGCCGATGGGGACGCCTCCATCCGGTGCGGGCGCGCACTACGGGCAAGGCGCGACACAAAATTCAGGCCAGCGGGACTCTGGCGGTGAACCAACCGCTCCAGTCTCCAACGGCACGCCGTATGGCAAGCCGTACTAAGGCAGGGCTTGGTTTCAGGAACAGGGATTCGCAACTACAGGATTGAAGGCGACTGACGCATGGAAATGGCAAACGAACATCACGGAGCGGATTTGACGCTGGGACACGCACACCACGGTCCGCGCACGCTGCCTGCTGTCCTGGCAGCACCCGACGTCGTCTTGACGTGGCGCACGCGCGCGGCGATTGTGGCGGTCGCCTTCGGCTTGATCTCGCTGATATTCTTATTCGTTCCGGGCGGCCGCGAGCACCTGTTGCGCGCGTACCTGATGGGCTTCATGACGTGCTTCAACTTTGTTGGCGGAGCGCTGGCATTCCTGATGGTGCAGTATGTGTCGGGCGGTAAGTGGGGACAGATTCTGCGGCGCCCGCTGGAGGCAATGACGCGCACCATTTGGGTGGTCATCGTGATGCTGCTGCCGGTGCTGCTGCTGATGAAGCATTTGTATCAGTGGGCGGCGTACCCGAATGCGGCCGCGACATTACAGGCGTACAAGAACGGCTTCATGACGCAGGAACAGCAGTTGACGGCGAACTCCAAGCACACGATGCTCAACCCGACGGGCGCCGTGGTGCAGGCGGTGATCGTGCTGGGTTTTATGGCGCTGGTCATCACCATTTTGAATCGCTGGTCGGTGCAGCGCGATCAGGATCCGGCGGCAGGCACGCTGGCGAGTTTCGACAAGTGGCGGACGCGGTTTGAGAATCTTTCGGGACCGTCGATTCTGCTCTACGTGATTCTGATGACGGACTTCGTCATTCTTTTTGTGAAGTCGCTGGACGTGACCTGGTACTCATCGGTATATGGTCTGCAGTTTCTGGTGGCGCAGGGGTATGGCGTACTGGCGCTCAGCATTATGACGCTGGTGCTGCTCTCTCGCTATGAGCCGATGAAGACAATGTTCCGGATCACCGAGCAGCACGATCTGGGCAAGCTGGCATTCGCCTTCACGATGCTGAACATCTACCTGACTTTTGCCGAGTTCCTGATTATCTGGTCCGGCAATGTGCCCGACGAGATTCCCTGGTACCTGCACCGCATTCATGGCGGATGGTGGGTGATTTGCTCGCTGGACGTGATCTGCCACTGGATCATTCCGTTCTGCCTGCTCCTGTCGCGCGACATCAAGCGCTCGAAGCACAAGATGATCTGGCTTTGCGCGTTCATGCTGGTCGCGCGGTTGATCGATATGTTCTGGCTGATCGAGCCGAACTTCAAGGACGCTGCGAGCAACCTGCACATTACCGGCAACTTTGGAATTTTGGCGTACGTGACCGTGCCGATCTCGGTGGTTGCCGTCTGGATGTGGTTCTACCTGACCGAGTTGAAGAAGCGGCCGCTGATCAACGTGAACGATCCGCACACCGAAGAGCTTTTGGAGCCTGAACATGCACACTGAGGGACACGACATGGGCCAGCCAGAAGGAGTGCAGGCGCACCCTTCGCCCAAGCACGACAGCGAACACCCGGGCTACGAGACGCAGGACGTCGCGATCGGCGGCATCATCACGTTTCTCGCGGGGCTGTCGGGTTTCGTCATCATCTTCTTCTTTTTCTGCTTCGCAATGGGCAAGGCGATTAACTACGCGCTGGTGAAACACGACGGCGCACCGGATAAATGGCATTCCCAGCCGGTGACCTTGGGAGCAACGCCGCGTGGCGACAAGCGCGAAGACCTGACATCGAATGCCGTTATGGAGCAGCGCGAGTTGTCGCAGATGACACAGGTATTTCCGACGCCGCGCCTTGAGACCGACGACGGCAACCAGGACCTTGCCGATTTGCACGCACGCGAAGATCTGCTGCTGAACTATTACAGTAGCGCGCAGGATCTGCCTGCGGGAGCGATTCGCATCCCGATCGATCGCGCTATGCAATTGATCCTGCAGCGCGGGCTGCCGCAGGCGCCTTCGCAGCAGCAGGCAACGGCTTTGATGGCTGGCGAGAGCGCGCCCACGGTGACGGCTCCGCTGACCAACGGCTTTGCGCGGACAGGCTATGAGCTTCAGACCATCGAAGCTCGCGAAGAGAAGAACGAGTACAACCATGCCGAGGGCAAGCAGTAAGGCTTGACTGAGGAGAGAAGGACAGCGTGATCGCAGGACGCAAAACTCGCAGCATGACAGCCCTGATGGGGTTGACGCTCGCGCTTGGCCTGATGGCCGCGCCGCTGCAGGGGCGTGCGCAGGTCTCAGCCACCGGTGAGAAGACCGAGGGTGAAAATCTGAATGATCAGCTTCCCACGGTGTTGAGCAAGGTGCAGGTCACGCAACATCTGAATGCGCAACTGCCGCTCGATGCGCCGTTCGTCGACGACGAAGGCAAGCCGGTGACGCTGGCGAAGTACTTCGACGGCAAGCATCCCGTAGTGCTGACGACGGTTTATTACAACTGCCCGATGTTGTGTTCGGAAGAGATGGATGGGCTCACGAGTGCGCTCGAGATGGTGCACCTGGTGCCTGGCAAAGATTTTCAGATTGTCATCATCAGCATCGATCCAACCGAGACACCGAAGCTGGCTGCGGAGAAGAAGGCCTTTTACCTGCGCCGCTATGGTCATACGGAGACAGCCGCTGGCTGGCACTATCTAACCGGTCAGGAGCCGGCAATTAATGCAGTCACGAAGACGGTGGGCTTTGGTTATGTGCGGGTGCCGGGACCGGATGGCAGGCTGACACAGTATGCGCATGCGAGCTCGATTGAGATAGCAACCCCCCAGGGCAAGCTGGCGCAGTATTACCTGGGCGTGGAGTACTCGCCGAAGGACGTACTGCTGGGCCTGGTGGACGCCTCCGGGAATCGCATCGGATCGCCTGTAGCGAACATCCTGACCTACTGCTACCGCTACGATCCGCAGACCGACAAACATTCCCTGATGGTTGTGCGTGTTGTACAGCTAGGCGGTATCGTAACGGTAGCTTCGCTGGGCGGCTTCATCTTTCTAATGTTTCGACGCGATATCCAGCTTGCGCGCGAACAAGACATACCTCAGCCAGGCAAAAAAAAGTCTGGTGAAATGGATAAAGGCTAAACGATGGGACTTAGTCCAGTACTGTGGCAATTTCTAGTGCATTGGCTGCACGCTTCGGCGCTGTTTCCGGCGGAGGCAAGCGGCATCGCACCATATGTCGACGCGTTGTACTTCTTTCTGGTGGCGATGACGATTTTCGGGACGACGTTTGTGGCGATTCTGCTGCTCGTCTTCTCGGTTCGCTATCGGCGCGAGAAGAATCCCGTTGCGACACAGATTGAAGGATCCACGTTGCTAGAAGCAACGTGGACGATCATTCCGTTGGCGATATTTCTAGTCACGTTCGTCTGGGGTGCGCTGCTTTACTTCCGCATCTATGATCCACCAACGAACGCGATGAACATCTATATCGTGGGCAAGCAGTGGATGTGGAAAGCGGAGCATCCAGGCGGTCAGCATGAGATTAATGCGCTGCATGTACCAACGGGCAAGCCGATTCAGCTGACGATGATTTCGCAAGATGTGTTCCACAGCTTCTCGATTCCCGACTTTCGCATCAAGCGCGAAGTGATTCCTGGACGTTATTCGACGGTGTGGTTTGAGGCGACGCAGGTGGGAACCTATCACCTATTCTGCACGCAGTATTGCGGCACGCAGCACTCCGGCATGATCGGCGAAGTCACAGTGATGACGCCGGGAGATTACAAGAAGTGGCTGGAGCAGTCGAATTCCGGTCAGAGCCTGGCGCAGAATGGCGAACGTTTGTTTGCGAGCATGGGATGCAACTCCTGCCA
>JBEKFF010000162.1:0-8109 GCA_050013455.1 Acidobacteriaceae bacterium
TACCAGGCTGGCCTTCCTCCCTCCGAGACCGTCCAGCAACAACTGTTCACCGGGTATGCAGAAATCTATCTCCACCTGGTGGGGGAACGTTCCTTCCTCCATTCCGCGTTAACTGCAGGATCAACCGAACGCCTGGAAAGGGAGAACTGCTATGAGCCAGATCACTGATTTGTTGGTACAGAAAACGGGTCTCAGCCCTGATAAGGCAGTGGAAGTCGAACAGGTCGTTGTTTCGCACGTCATCTCGTGCGTTCCGCCGGAATTCCAGGGAATGCTCAGCTCCGCAATTGGCTGTGCGGCTCCCGAAGCAGCAGCAGCAGGCCAGCCTGCCGAGTCCGGTGGAATTGGCAGCCTGATCGGCGAAGCCAGCAGCTTGTTTGGCAAGAAGAGCTAAACCGCCGCCGCTTTCCCTGTACGGATGCCGCTTTTCCGCAGAGTCGTTCGGTGTTTGTGCTCAACCTCTATCACCGGATTCGCAAGAGCCCGACTGCCCTCATTTCATCTCCGGAGAAACGTATGAAATTCAATCGCCTCACCTCTTCGCTCCTGGTCCTCGCCTCCTCGATCTTGTTCGCTGCGCTGCCGGCGGTTGCCCAGCAGTCTAAGGGAGGGACACCTCCTACCGCTTCCGCCTCCATGGGGCTTGTCGACCTGAACACGGCCACGACCGCGCAACTCAGGGCGCTTCCCGGGGTCGGCGACGTGTATGCCTCCAAGATCATCGCGGGCCGTCCGTACGCCAATAAGACGCAGCTCAAGACCAGGGGCATCGTGCCTTCTGCCACTTACAACAAGATCAGCAAGCTCGTGATCGCCGGCCAGGGCAAGTAGGCCAGGCGGCCATCACTCCTCGCCGCCGAGCTCAGCGTTCGGCGATCCCGGCGAGCGGAAGACTTCGCTAGCCCCTCACGAAAGAAATTCCTTAGGAGGTCCAATCACCATGAAGATCAAGCTCATTAAGATCATCACCCTGGGCTCAGTACTCTCGGCCAGCCTCTCCTTCGCGCAGCCAGTGAAGGCGCAGACCACCACCACGACGCCTACGACCACGTCCACCACCGCGGAAACGAAGGCGCAGAAGAAGGCAGCCGCCAAGGCAGCCAAGGCAGCTGCGGCGACACCAACCACGGCGACGAAACCGGCTCCTACGCCGGCGCCGACGAAGGCGGCCAAGAGCGCGCCACCCGCGGCGATGGCACCCTATTCCAAGGGCAAGCCTGTAGCAATTCCGGCTGCCAAGCCAGCGGCGCCGCCAGCCACGGCGACGGCAGCGACAACGGCTACCACCACCGGCACGGAAACCAAGGCGCAAAAGAAAACCGCGGCCAAAGCAGCCGACGCCACTCCAGCGCCCGGGCCCATGACGGCGGCGAAACCAGCGCCTACGCCGGCACCGACGATGGCGAGTAAGAGCGCGCCACCCGCGGCGATGGCGCCCTATTCGAAGGGAACACCTGCAGCGTTGCCGGCTGCCAAGGCGGCCGCACCCAAAGCTGCGTCACCCACCCCGGCAAACGCCAGCGAAATCGTTGCCGCGAAGTCCAAGGGTCTTGTCTGGGTGAACCTCAACACGAAGGTCTACCACGGCTCGGGTGACAAGGAGTACGGCACCACCAAGAACGGCAAGTTTATGACCGAGGCCGACGCGAAGGCCGCCGGTGCCCGCCAGGCCTCGAAGTAGAACGACCGTGAATCAGAAATCTCGAAGCGCACGAGACCAAGAACGGCCAATCGCGTTGCCCTAGCAGCTCGATCGGCCGTTCTTCTCGATGGCCCAGGCGCGTTCCAGCAGGCTAACCACCTCCGCGTCTTCCACCTGGGTGAAATTTCGGTAGAACCCTCCGACCGCCGCAAACGGCTGCGGCAGATCCAGGCAAACAATCTCGTCGACAACCGTCCGCAACCACTCCCAGGCGGACGCCGGCGCTACCGGCACGGCCAGCACCAGCCTCGCCGGCTGCATCTGCCGAAGCGCCTGGATCGCCGCATACACGCTGGCTCCGGTCGCCACGCCGTCGTCGATGAGGATTACTGTCCTACCCAAAACATCCAGCTGCGGGCGGTCTCCGCGATACACACTGGCTCGCCGATCCAGCTCTTTGCGCACCTCGGCGGTGATCCACTCCACCTGTGCGTTCGTAATCCCGGTGGTGCGCAACATGTATTCATCGAGATAGCGTCCGCCGCTTGCGGATACAGCACCGAACGCCAACTCTGTCTGCCCGGGCACTCCCAGTTTCCGCGAAAGAAATACGTCCAGCGGAGCTCCCAGCGCGGCCGCTACCTCAAACGCGACCACCACGCCACCCCGCGGCACTCCGAGGACCACCACGTCCGCTCGATGCGCGAAGCCCCCCAATCGCTTCGCCAACTGCCGCCCCGCGTCCACGCGATCCTCAAAGATCATCGGCGGCCACCCTTTACGCTTCCCAGCCACAGCCTACTCCGATGCTATGCTCTGGTCCCGCAACGCCGCGCCGCCAGAGCGCCATTCCCTGGCAGCGAAAGGCGAGAAGGTGTCGCTCGCGCAAAATCTTTAACCTTGATGTAGGCTTTTCTTCGGTGCCGGCGAGTGCGTCTTCTTGCCGCCAACTTCGTAAGCCCTCAGGAAAGTTGTCCAATGACCCGTAGGATTTCGCTGTGCTTCGCCGTCGTCCTCGCCCTTTCGCTCGCTCCAATCAGCTTCGCGCAGGCTCCCATTCCCAAGGGTCCCGTCCCCGACTCCCCAGCGATAGAGCAGCGCATCGACGCCATGCTCGGAAAGCTCACCACCGCGGAAAAGATTCAGCTTATCGGGGGCACCGAAAACTTCTACACCTTCCCGGCGCCGAGCATCGGTTTGCCGCAGCTCAAGATGTCCGACGGCCCGCTCGGCGTGCGCACCTGGGGACCGAGCATTGCGTATCCCGCGGGCGTTGCGCTGGCCGCGACGTGGGATCCAAAGCTCGCCGAGCGTGAAGGCGTGGCACTCGGCCAGGACGCACGCGCGCGGGGCGTTCACTTCCTCCTTGCCCCTGGCGTGAACATCTACCGCGCTCCGATGAACGGTCGCAACTTCGAGTACCTCGGCGAAGATCCCTACCTCGCCGCGCACATGGACGTCGGCTATATTGACGGCGTGCAGAGCCAGGGCGTGTGCGCCACGGTCAAGCATTACGCCGCGAACAATTCTGAATACGATCGTCACAACATCAACAGCGTCGTCGACGAGCGCACCCTGCACGAGCTCTACCTGCCCGCGTTCAAAGCCGCCGTGCAGCAGGCCCATGTCTGTGCCGTGATGGACAGCTACAACCTGGTTAACGGCGAGCACTCCACACAGAATAAGGTCCTCAACATCGACATTCTCAAGAAGGACTGGGGCTTCAACGGCCTGCTTATGTCCGACTGGGATGCCACCTACGACGGTGTGGCCGCAGCCAACGGCGGGCTCGATCTCGAGATGCCTTATGCGAAATTGATGACCGCCGACACCATCGGCGCTGCAGTTAAGAGTGGCGCCGTTTCGGAAGCCACACTCGACGACAAGGTTCGGCGCCTGCTCCGCGTCACCCTGATGTTCGGTTTCCTCGATCGCCCTCAGCTCGATACCAGCATCTCGCAGGACAATCAGCACGGTGCCCAGGTCTCGCTTGAAGGTGCGCGCGAGAGCCTCACGCTGCTGAAGAACGAAGGCGACCTGCTCCCGCTCAACGCGGCGCATATCCACACGATCGCGGTCATCGGTCCTGACGCATCGCCTGCTGTATCGGGCGGCGGCGGCAGCTCAACGGTCGAGCCCTTCCAGGCCATTAGCATTCTCAATGGCCTCAGCAACTCCCTCGCCGGCAAAGTGAATGTTCTCTTCGCGCGCGGCATTCCGTCCATCCAGGACATCTTCCGCAACACCGAGTTCACCGAGCTCAAGGAGGAAGTCTTCGAGGGAGACGAGGCGAAGGGCAAGTCCGTCGTCAGCTCACCGCATCGCATCGCGAGCTGGACGGGCGAGATGTTCAGGCCGCCCGCCAAGACTCCGCAGACCGTCCGCTACACCGGCTTGTTCACGCCGAAAGAAGATGGTCCGTATCTCTTTGTTGCCGCGGCGCCCGGCGAGGATCGGTTCGAATTGCAGGTCGACGGCAAGCAGCTACTCGATCAGCCGCATCGCGAAGGCCACGCACCGAAGACGGCCACGCTTGCGCTGCACGCTGGCCAGCCCATTCACTTCACGCTTCTCTATCATCCATTCTCCGCGGGCCAGAGCATCGCCTTTGGCATTCGCCGTGAGCAGGACCTGATCGACGCGGCTACGCTCAAGATCGCTTCCGAGGCCGACGCCGTCGTCCTCAGCGTCGGCTTCAGCGGCTCGACCGAGAGCGAAGGCTTTGATCGCACCTTCGAACTTCCGTGGGGACAGGACGCGCTGATCCGCGCCGTCTCTGCTGTCAACAAGCACACCATCGTGGTGATCACCGCTGGTGGCGCCGTAGACGCCATGCCCTGGATCAACGGTGTTCCCGCGGTGCTCCACAACTACTATCCCGGCCAGGCGGGCGGCACCGCTCTCGCGGAAGTGCTTTTCGGCGAACGCTCGCCCGAGGGCCGCCTGCCCTTCAGCTTCGATCGCTCCTGGGCTACCGATCCCGTCCACAACACGTACTACCCAGCCGAGATGCCCGAGAAGCCTGAGGACATCATTACCGTGAACTACAGCGAGGGTCTCTTCAACGGCTATCGCTACTACACGAGCGAGCAGCTCGCGCCCGATCAGCAGCCGCTCTTCCCCTTCGGCTTTGGTCTCACCTACACCACGTTCCGCTACAGCCACATCAAGGCCGTGGTCGAAGGCAAAGGCGATGCGACCACGGTAAACGTCTCGGTTGACGTGACCAACACCGGCAAGCGCGCAGGCTCCGACGTTGTGCAGCTTTATGTCGGCGATCCTTCGGCCAAGGTCAAGCGTCCTGCGAAGGAGTTGAAGGGCTTCGAGCGTGTAAGTCTTGCAGCCGGCGCTACCCAGCGCGTGCAGTTCAAGCTCACGCCGCGCGATCTCTCGTACTACAGCGTCGACGACCACAACTGGAAGATCGATCCCGGCGCGTTCAAGGCTTACGCCGGCGGCAACAGCGCTCAAACCCCCGAGGTCGCCAACTTCACCGTAGCACCGTAACGGCGACCCGGCGGACGCATCCTTCCCCAATCCGGGGAAGGATGCGTCCCGCTAGTTGTCATCATCATTATCAGCGTCGTCGGCCGCATCATACGGATGCGCGCCCCGCGGATCGGGAGCCACCACCGCAGGTTGCGTATACGTCTTGCCCTCAACGCTGAGCCGCACCGTGTAGTCTCCCGGCTCTAGCGCAACCAGGCCTCGCCGGCCTTCTCCACGCGCGGCGGCTGGCTTGGGTGGCATGCTTCCCGTGCAGGCATCCTGCGGTGCCGGCTCGCTGGCTCCTCCGCCAAACTCCTCGCCGCGGCGCTGTACTACATTCAGCGCGAAGCGATGCATCCCCGGCGTCGCGACTGGAGGCGGCGCCGGCTCCCGCCAGATCGCCTGCACATCAATCTTCTCTGTATCCACCGGCTTCACGGGAGTGTCACTGGCAGCGCACGCGCGCACCTCGCCTTTGCTGTCCAGCAGCTCGAGCTTCAGTGGCGTGGTTGGCGCAGACTTCAGCCAGTAGTACGCCAGCACGCCTCCCGGAGGATTCTTCTCCTGCGGCTCCTCTGGCGGCAGCGGCGTTCCATCTTCCACCCCCGGCACCAGCGCGAGCGCCGTTCCCGGCTGGAACAGATACACCGGCGCCGAAACAATCTCCGCGCCCTTCGCCGCCAGTTGTCGCAGCGCTGTCATTTGGTCCAGAACCCAGAACCCGCGTCCATGCGTCGCGATATCCAGGTCGTCGCCATGCACGACTAAATCGCGCACGGACGTCACAGGCATATTCAACTGCAGCGGCTGCCAGTGGTCCCCGTCATTGAACGACACGTACACGCGCAGCTCCGTCGCCGCAAAGAGCAGCCCCTTGACCTTGGGATCTTCCTTGACCGAGTTGACGAACGCACCGTCGAGAATCCCATTCGCAATCTTCGTCCACGTCTTCCCACCATCATGGGTGCGATAGATATAGGCGCCGTAGTCTGCCAGCCGATGCCGGTCTACCGACGCGTACGCCGTGTTCGGATCGAAGTGTCCCGCCTCAATCTGCGAGATCTTGCTCCACGCCGTCAGCGCCGGCGGTGTCAGGTTGTTCCAGTGCGTTCCGTCGTCGGTGGTGTTCCAGATCAACCCATCATCGGTACCCACCCACACCGTCTTCGCATCCAGCGGCGACGGGCTGATGGTGTACACCACGCCAAACCGGTCGGTCATCGGCTGGTCGATATTCTTTGCTGTCACCGCATCCAGCGTCTTTGGGACCTCCGGGTTTACACGCGAAAGATCACCGCTGATCTTCTCCCACGTCGCTCCATGATCGCGCGTACGAAACACAAACTGGTTGGAGTAATACAACGCCTGGTCAATGGGCGAGAACACTTCCGGCAAGGTCCATGTCTTGCGCGCCGGATCTTTCGGATCATCAGCGGGCAGCTTGCCCAGCGGCTGCTGCACATTCAACGTCTGGTTGCAGCGGCCCGCGCCGGCGCCGTACAGCTCAGTTGGGTCCTTAGGATCCGGAACGACTGTATCGCTCTCTCCGGCCTGGCAGAGTGGCTCCCAGCTGCGATAGTCCAGGACGCCAAAGCGCGACCACGTCGCAACGCCTACCGCGCCTGAATCCTGCTGTGCACCCTCCAGCCAATACGGAAAGCGCGTATCCGCCGCTATGCGATAGATCTCCGCCGTCGGCTGGTTGTACCAGGTGCTCCACGTCTTCGCGCCATCCACGCTCACTACCGTGCCCTGGTCGCTCGAAAGCACCATCCGCTTTGCGTCTGTTGGATTGATCCACAGCTGGTGATAGTCATCGCCTCCCGGTGCCGCCTTCACCGGCACAAAGGTCTTGCCCGCGTCTGTTGTGCGATAGGTCGCTGTATTAATCACATACGCTTCGTCAGGATTCGTGGGGTCCACGGTGACCGACTCGAAGTACCAACCGCGTCCCCACAGGCGCTTTTCGGCATTGACGAGCCGCCAGGTCTTGCCTGCGTCATCGGAGACATACACGCCGCCCGTCGCCTTCGGTGCGTTGGCGTCAGGGGCTTTCGCTGCTGCGCGGAACGACGGCGCCACCGCTGCGCCAATATCGTCCACCACGGCCCACAGCCGATTCGAATTACTTGGCGCGACTGCTATCCCAATCTTGCCGACATACGGATCGTCCGGGAATCCGCCATGCAACTGCGTCCAGTGATCGCCGCCATCGGTTGACTTATATAGCCCGCTCCCCGGCATGTAGGATGGCGCATAGACCGCCCAGGGTGGACGGCGCGTCGCCCACAAGGACGCATACAGCACGCGCGAGTCTTTGGGGTCGATGGCAAGTTCAATCGCGCCCACATCCTTTGGATCCGACGCATTCATCAGCACCTTCTTCCAGTGCCCGCCGCCGTCGGTCGACCGATACACACCGCGCTCCATGTTCGCGTCGTAGATGTGGCCCAGCACTGCCACATACACGCGCTCGGGATTCTTCGGGTCTACGATGATGCGCCCAATGTGTTCGCTGTCCTCGAGGCCAATGTGCGTCCATGTCTTGCCCGCATCCACTGACTTGTACATCCCGTTGCCGTACGAATGTTGATTGCGAATATCCGGCTCGCCCGTCCCGACATACAGCACGTTCGGATCCGAAGGCGCGACCGCAATCGCGCCAATCGATCCAATAGGAATCCCCTGGTCCGCAATCGGCTTCCACGTCCGCCCGGCGTTCTCCGTCTTCCAAACCCCGCCGCCGACCGATCCCATGTAGAACGTGTCGGGCGCACTCGGCACGCCCGCAACCGCATAGGTCCGACCGCCGCGCATCGGCCCGACATCGCGCCACTCCAGCCCCGACAGTGCTGCCGCTGGAACCTCGCTCGTCTGCGACCTTGCCGCGAGCCCAAACATCGTCAGGGTAAAGAGAGAGGAGATCAAAACGAACCGGAAAAGCTTGCAGGTCATGGCAGGTCCTCGAATGTTGGAGA
>JBEKFF010000163.1:0-15474 GCA_050013455.1 Acidobacteriaceae bacterium
CTTTCTTGGGTGCCATGGTACGACATCCTTCTGTTCTTCCTTCGAGTAGGGTTCACCAAAATATGGGAACTCGGTACGGATGCGATTGCGATCAGGGGCAGCGCCATCCTGGAGGGGTCTGTTTGTCGCCAATGTAAGCATCACATCCTGAACATCATCGCCCAGTGGCCTCCCGTTGAATCCCGCCAGATCAAATGCAGCTGCTGTTCCTAATTCATAGGGCAAGGTGTTCGGGCATAGTCGAGAGACCATTTGCTTTCCGTATTCTTCCGGGTTCGTGACAGATCCTGCGTAGGTGGTCATCTTCTGGGTATAGTCTGCGATGTATCCCGAGAATAAAGCAATGTCATCTGATGGCACCGATTTGTTGAAGATCTCTTTCACCTCTTGGTTGCCGGGATCGTTGAGAAAGAGGTGCGTGATCATCGGCAGGCCAAAGCGTGACACCTGCATCTCGGGAGCATGACCGTAAAGTGACACCGTGGCCCAGGCATGAACCATTCCCTCGCCGATCAGATGGTTTGGGACTTCGAGGACAATCGCAGTGATATTGCGATTGTTGAAGAAGTTCCGACCACTGCGCAGGAACGCATCGCCGTCATACCTGTGTTCGTTGTAGAAGGCCATCTGAAGACTTTGCATTGCGACAGCGGCGGCGGCGAACAGATCGGGAGCGATTCCGACGAAGGCGCGAATACCAGACTTGCTATGGACTTTGCCCGTATCGCCTTCTATCAGAAGCTCGCCCTTGTCCCCGCCGATAGCTTCGCCCGTGGCTCTACGGACCTGAAACTTCTGAACATGGACATGCTCGTCCTCGTTCACGTGTCTCGGTTCGTTGAACCTGAACTTGAAGACGACGTCTTCGCGAGCGTCACCCGTCAGGTCCAGGCGGAAGGCATACAAACCCTCGATGTGAAGGGTATCCGGTGCAGAGAGGACAACATCAGGATTGACGGTCATCGCCATCACCGTTGTGTCGGGAGCACCCTGAAATAGATAGAGATCACACACGTTCAGGCTTGGATCCTCTTTCGCAAGCTGGGTATCGAAATGATGGGACATAGGTTTTTCTCTTTGCCAATGCGTTATTAATTCATTGCGCTTAGCCGCGAAGAATAGGAGCTCCGAAGGGAGCACCCGTCATTCCGCCGTCAACCATCAGCTCGACCGCATTGATGTATGACGAATCGTCCGAGGCAAGGAAGAGCACCGCCTTGGCCACGTCCTCTGGCTCGCCCCAACGGCCAAGTGGAATCGTGGAAGACATGAAGTTGGAGAGTTTTGTGGATTCCTCTATGGTGGCATTGGCGCGCGGCCCACGCTTCCAGATGGGAGTCTCCGTCGCTCCCGGGGCCACCACGTTCACGCGAATCTTGCGCGGCGCAAGGTCTGCTGCGATAGATCCTGCCATCGAGACGAGCCCGCCTTTCGTGGCAGCGTAGGCAGCCACGCCTGGTTGACCGAGATAATTGTGGACTGACCCGTTGAAGATGATGCTGGCGTTGTCGTTCAACAGAGGAGCGGCTGAATTGACGGTAAAGAATGCGCCGTTGAGGTTCGTGCGAATGACGTTCTCAAAGACAGCTTCGTCGGTACTGCCAGTCGGTGTCCTGCCGGAGATGCCGGCATTGGCGAAGACGATGTCCAGCTTGCCGAAATCCTTGGCGAAATCCGCGAAGAGCCGCTTCCGGTCGTCCGCCACGGTAAGGTCGGCGCGATAGCCGCGCGCGTTGGGTCCCAGTTCGGCGACTGCTTCATCCAGCGTCTTCTGATCCCGGCCCGTAATCGCGACTTCAGCGCCTTCTGCAACGAAAAGGCGGGCAGTGGACAGGCCGATGCCGCTGTTTCCGCCAGTGATGAGAGCCTTCTTGCCTGTGAGTTTCATGACTCCTCCTTAATGACTGGCCCATCAACTAGGATGACCGTCATACATGGGACATGGTGTGTGCCCAATTTTGTTTAGTCAAAACAGGAGAGCTCGGAAGATCAAAGGCCTCCTGTCACTCCGCGCCGGGAGCGATGTCGGCCCCGTCGCAGTCGCTCATTGCGGCAGTTCTTTGCCGGATTGCTCTGCCACCATGTAAGCGGCGTACCAGTCTGGCCAGTTGGCGTCACGCTGCCCGATGCGCTTCTCGTGCTCGCCGTGGGCGGCCGCTGCACGTCGAAACGCGCTCGCCAGATCATTCGCCGACGCAAACGTCGTTGCCGTGGAGTCGATACGACCGGGCAGCCGCGTCGTGATCTCCTGGAACAGCCAGCCGTTACCGTCCGGATCATGGAACGAGGCGAACGAGCGGTAGCTGCGATGCTCGGGATCAGGTCCGCTGACCCGGATCCGCCCAAACAGGTAGGGTTCATCCGGGCCAGCGTACACGTCGTTGGCGCCATGGAACACTTCGCCGACTTCAACGCCGCGACGGAGCAGATTCTTGTGGGCGGCCTCGATGTCATCGACGATCAGATAAAGGCCCTTAGCCGAGCCGGGAGCAGCGGCGGTAACGTTCTTGCCGAAGATGACCGAGCACCCGGAGCCAGGCGGCGTGAACTGAATCACGCGAAAGTCCTTACCGTTGTCGTAGTCGGCGTCGAGGCGCCACCCGAGCCTCATGTAGAACTCCTTGGCGCGGTCGACATCCGAGACGGGGATGACGACGATTTCGAACTTCATGTCGACCGTCGCGACGCCCGCCGCGCTGGCGGCGTCGTTAGCTTGGACTTCATGCGTCGCGTTTGCCATGTTCTTTCTCCTTTGCGTTCAACTGAATCGAAGGTCATAATTTGTTGAATGCGAGCGTCAGCCAACAGAACCACATGCTCTCGAAGGCGTGACGTTCGATACCTCTTGCGGAGGAAGCCTGTCCTGCCGATCGTGAGCCTCTAAACGGGGTTCACAGGCAGCTTGGAGGAGCTCCCACGGAATGCCTCGGCTTGATCAGGAAGTCCATTCGCTTCGCCCTTAACGGAGCCGCGAATCACATTCCTGAATTCACAATTCACACGTTTTGTTGTTGATGTTCTCGACGCTTAAGCCCCGTATCATGCCTATCGTTGAGCGGCGCTTGGGTGGGAAAACATCTGGCTTGGAAGCAAATCGAGGGAATCGGGGTTCGCCAATCTCTCGCTACCTGGGGTCTGCAGTTCGTGGGTGATTTTAAACTAGGAGCACGGGAAGCCGAACGCACAAAGTATAAACCTAGAGTGCAGGAAATCTGCGAGCTGACCATTAATTATTTCGACGAAGGTATTGGCCGAAACCTTGAGTATTGGCGCAGGCATACCCGGCATGCTCTTGTGGGGAAATCGCTCGACAGTATTCTTACTGCGCCCGCACCGCGGCGCAGATCGACTAGCAGAAGGGCTCAAAGCAAGTGACGCATAAGCGGTTGCGAGCAGCTCTTTCTCCTCGCGGAATGGCGGCCGGTCCGGGATACAGCTTGTATCGCGATTCGGTCCGCGAACAAGCTCCAGAGTCACCAGGCTATCGTCCGGAAACGCTGGGCTTAGCTCCAGTTTGAGATACTCGAAAAGCTGACGGTCGTGGACCGCGTTAATGACCTGGCGATCTTTCTCCTTCGAATGCGTTCTCAGCAGAGCAGCAAAGTGCGCGATGTGTACATCGTCCATCGATTGCACCGGGTCGCCACGTGGCGTTTACCCCGGTGATGGCCAGATAAATCACTATCTCGTATTTGTTTACCTACAAGCAATAGCTTCAACTGTTCTTCGAGATTAGTGCTCTAGACCCGCAATGGAATACCGATCGGCCCGAGGGCTAAGGCTGTTTGATGACCTTTCGATGTTGAGGTGAGGGGCGAAGTCTCGCTCAATCAAGTCGTGACAAGTCGGCAAGTGTATCGGAATTTTGATGGAGAAGGGCCAGAACAATCGAACACTGCAGCTTTTGAACCCAAACCGCTGGAGCGGCCCGACGCTACGCGTGCGATACGTTCTTGCAGATGGGGATCAATTCACGGCTTGTATCCGGGGCGACACCCGGCTTGACGGTCTTGGATTGGGAAGCAGGAAGGTCGAGGCTTTATACCCATAAGCTGTCCATTTGGACAAATTATGGGTTATTTTTCACTCGCCGTCCGCGCAGGACTCAGATACGCATGGGCATTAGGATGTAGCGGTACTTTACGTCTTCGTTGGCGTCTTCGGGGCGCATCTGGCCGGCGGATTGGGCGTCCTTGAACTCGAGGCGGACTTCTCCCTGGACACCTGTCGCGCGGAGGAAGTCGACCAGGTAGGAGCTGTTGAAGCCTACGACGAGCGGGTCGTAGTTGTAGGGGGTTTCGATGATGTCTTCGGACTCGCCGGCGTCGGTGGACTGGGCGCTGAGCTTGAGTTCGTTCTGCTCGAGGCGGATCTTGATGGCTCCGCTACGCTCGTCGGCGAACTGGGCTACGCGCTGGATGCTGGCCATCAGATCTTCGCTGCGCACGATGACGAATTTGTTGTTGTCGCGCGGGAGGACGGCTTCGTAGTTGGGGAACTGGCCGGTGAGCTTACGGCTTGTCAAAACGCGGCCGCCGACTTTGAAGAAGAGGGTCTGGTCGTCGTCGCCGAACTCGAGCGTGGTGGCGTCGGAGGAGGAGAGGAGGCTGGAGAGCTCGGCGAGGGCCTTGCGGGGGATGAGGGTCTTCTTCTCGCCGGAGATGCCTTCGAGGGTCTGGCCGAGGGTCTCGATGTGGGAGAGGCGGTGACCGTCGGTGGCGACCATGGCCATGGACTCGGCCTTGAGGACCAGGAGGGCGCCGTTGAGGGTGTAGCGGGACTCTTCGTTCGAGATCGCGAAGATGGTTTTCGCGATCATGTTGGCCAGCGCGGGCGAGGAGATTTTGTAGGCGCCGGCGGAAGGGAACTCGGGGACCTGGGGGAAGTTGGCGCGGGCCATGCCGACCATCTTGGTGTTCGAGCGGCCGGACTTGATCTGGACCCAGTGGTTGTCCATGAGCTTGAGCGAGATGTCGCCGTCGCCGAGGAGCTTGATGTAGTCGTAGAGCTTGCGTGCAGGGATGGTGCAGGCGCCGGGCTTCTTTACTTTCGCAGCGCATGACGTACGGAGCGACTGGTCGAGATCGGTGGCGGTGATGGTGAGCTTACCCGCGCCGAGTTCGTCGACGGTGGCCTCGAAGAGGAAGTTCGAGAGGATGGGGATGGTGGTCTTGCGCTCGACTACCGATTGCGCTGCCGTGAGCTCGCGGAGGAGTTCGGCGCGGGAGACCGTGATCTCGAGGTTGCCAGTGGGGACGGCTTCGGGGGTGATGGCGGCGGTAGACACGATGGTGGCTCTCCCTTGCTCTTGCGCTGCGGCGGATTGCTCTGCCGGTGTGAGGGCGGTGGTGGACATGGGTGGGTCTCCCCTCGGATTTACTTCGAGCAACACCCTGATTCTAGGTTGTGCAGGGGGGTGCGTGCGAGGCATTCCCCCTGTGAATTTCAGGGGGCATCTTGTGAGATGCTGCGCGCATGGCGAGGGGCTTCGCGTGGTGGCGGGGAGTGCTGTGGGAAGGAGAAATGCCTGGCGGGAGAATGCTTCTAAGAAACAGAGTGAAAGGATAGATATTTCTAGTAGTAGTAGTCGTTGTGGGTGGAAGAGTGGATAAGGGGGGTAAATCCCCATGCCTGCTGGGTGGAGAGGTGGTACATGGTTTCCAAAAATGGGGTGGAGGGAAGACCGTACCAAGGAAGAGGGGACAGGCGGCGTCGATTGGGGGCGGGGTTTTCCAATCTACACACAGTGGCTGAGGATCGGCTGCGAGAGAAACCGGGGAGGAATGTGGGGACGGCGTCCGAAACCGCGTGGATCGTGGGGAATCGTGTGGCCCGTTTTTGTACAGGGATCCGCGGCCGCGAGGAAATAGCGGACGCATTCCGTTGGGGAGCGGGGAGTGGGACGAGTGCGGAACACACTGGTGGCGCAACACGCTAACAGCAGATTCCCAGGGGGAATGACAGAAAGAAAGGCAAAGGCCCGGGCGGTGCGGGCGCGGTGGGTTTGCGCTAGAGGGAATAGCGGACGCATTCCGTTGGGGAAGGGGTGATGGGACGAGTGCGGAACACTGGTGGCGCAACACGCTAACAGCCATTCCCAGGGGGAATGACAGAAAGAAAAGCAAAGGCCTAGGCGCGGTGGGATTGCGCTAGTAGCGGTTCGAGGAGCTGCGCGGGCGCGGGCGGGGACGGCCGCGGCGGTCCTGAGCATCACGGGGTTGCTCTGGAGGAATGCGGTAGCCCTCGGGGTAGAGGACGACGAAGCGGCGGGGACCTTCACCGGAACTGGCGGTCTGGAGGCCGGAGTCGCGGAGAAAGAGATGCAGCATGCGGCGCTCGCGGGAGTTCATGGGCTGGAAACGGAAGGGCTCGCCGGTGTCCTCGACCTCGTCGATGGCAGCGTCTGCGGCGTCGCGGAGGATGCGGGCGCGCTCTGCCTTGTAGCCGTTGGCGTCGAAGGAGACGCGGTCGTGATCCTCAGGCTCCAGGCGGAGTATCTTCGCGGAGATGTGTTCGAGGGCGCGGAGCAATTCGCCTTCGCTGCTGAGAAGAAGATCGCTGTCAGGGCCCTTGCACTCGACGTAGATGTCGCGGCGTTCGAAGCCGTCAGGATCCACTGCGCCGGCTCCAGCCGTGATGCGGTACTTAAGGCGCAAGCTCCCCGTCGTAGTTAACAGTCTCATGAGGCTATTAACCTTTTCAGCCGCTACCGCTAAGTCATCCATACTCTATGAGTCCTTCAGAGGGAGAACAAGATCGACAAACCGAGAAAAGTGAAGCAGTGTTCAGGTCGAGCTTTTGTCTTACGACATTATGACATTTAAAAGACATTTGTTGATGCGATGAACACCGGCAGCCAAGACCCGGTGAGAGGACGGGCACCTGCGCAAGGTGGTGGGACGCGATTTTCAATCGGATAGGGCTACTTTCGACCCTGTATGGTTTTGGCGGTTACGGCACGCTGTCCTGGTTTGGGAGCGGCTACCTTGCGGCGGGCGCGCTTGGCGGCGATCTCCTTCATCTCGCGACCGAGGGAGGTCTGGTTCATCACCAACTGCGTGGCAATCATCACCAGGTTTCCGACGTTCCAGTAGAGGGCCAGACCCGAGGCGTATTGCCAGGTGAGGTAGCCGGAGAAGAGGGGCATGACGAAGGCCATCATCTTCTGCTGCTGCGGATCGACACCCGGAGAGGGCGTGTAGAACTGCGCCAGGAAGGACGTGAGCACCATGAGGACGGGAAGGATATGGTAGGGGTCGGCGGCGGAGAGGTCGGGCAGCCAGAAGAAGTGGGCCTGGCGGAGCTCGACGACCTTGGTCATCATGGTGAAGAAGGCGAAGAGCAGTGGGAGCTGGATGAGCGACGGGATGCAGCCGCCCAGCATGCTGACGCCGTTGGCCTTTTGCAGCGCCATGACCTCGGCATTCATCTCGGCTGCCTTGGGGTCGGTGGGCTTGGGGTTCTTGAACTTGGCCTTGATGGCGTCGACCTGCGGCTGGATGCGCTGCATCTTGAGCGCGGACTTCATGCCCTGGATGCGCAGGGGCAGAAGCACCACGTTGATCATGACGGTGAAGATGATGATGGCCCATCCCCAGGAGTAGTTGCGCACGCCGGGGTCATGCGGGGCGATCCAGGAGTGCACCGCGCGCAGGCCCAGGAACAGGTATTTGCCGATGGGGCCGAAGAAGCCGAAGTCGAGGAGCGGCTCGAGGTTGCCACCGTCGGCGGTGTGGACGTTCTTGAGGACCTCGACTGCCTTGGGACCGACGAAGAGGCTGGTGCGGGTGTTGCCGGAGGTTGAGCCAACGGCGGTGCCGAGGATGGGGAGTTCCTTGGAGGCAGGCGCTGTACCCTTGGCGGTGCCTGCCTTCACCTTGGCGATGTCGATTTTGTGCTGAAAGGTGACGATCGAGGCGTCGTCGGGCTGGTCGGGCATGAAGACGGCGCCGAAGTATTGATCGCTGAGGGCGGCGAAGTCGAAGGGGCCGTTGAGGGTGGCGCCGCCGGAGATCTTCTTGAAGGAGAGGTGCTCGGTCTTGCCGCTGGAGTTGGTATCGATCTGGGGCCGTCGCGCAGGACCTGGGTGTCGGCATGGATCACGTAGGTGTCGGTGAAGGTGAAGGTCTTGGTGACCGACAGATTGCCCTGGGAGTACTTGAAGGTGAGGGTGGCCGGCGCCTGCAGGGTTCCGGTCGCTGACGGGACGTAGAGCGCGGTCGCGAGCTGTTTGGTCAGGCTGTCGTCGTAGGTGTAGAGCGAGAGCGGGTAGCCGTAGAGGTTGGCCGCGCCCTGATGCACCATGTCCAGCGGATTTCCCGCGTTGTCCTTGTACTTCTTCAGGATCCAGGAGGTGACCTGGCCGCCCTGGTTGGAGAAGGTGATCTTGTAGAGGGTGTTCTCGACCGTGGTGGAGGTCTGGGCGGCGGCGACTACGGCAGGGGTGGACGTGGCCGCGGTGGCGGAGGCCTGGGTCGCGGCGGAAGACGGAGTGGCGGCGGGGGTGGAGACGGCCGCGGGATGGTCAGGGGACTCGAGCGCGGGGTTCTTCTGGGCACGCCAATATTGCAGACCGAAGATGACGCCGAGCGCGACGATCATCATGAGGAGAAAGGAGCGGTTGTCCTGGCTTCCGCCACCGCCCTGATTGGGATTACGAATCTCTGGCAAAGGGTTCCTACGCTTTCCAAGGCCGGTATGGGTTCACGGCCAGTCAACTTCTAATGGTAAATGGTGAGAGTGGCGATTTGGTCAATCGGGGCGCGTATTCGGGGGTTAAGGGACTGGGTCGTGGCCGCCGGCGGCGAAGGGATGGCAGCGGGCGATGCGGCGCAGGGCAAGCCAGCTTCCGCGAAGCCAGCCGTGGCGGACGACGGCGACGTACGCGTACTCGCTGCAGGTGGGGAGGTACTTGCACTGGGTGACGGCAAAGACGTGCAACAGGGGAGACACGCCACGCTTGTAGAACGCGAGGAGGGCGGCGGCAGACCGTTCCCGGCGCGAAGGGTGGGCAGCTTCGGTCATGAAGGGGTGGAGGCCGCGGGGACGGGAAGGCAGGCGGGCTCGGCGGGTGCGCTGCTGCGGGCTTGACCGCTCTGGGCTTGGACGCTCTTGTCGTAGGCCGCCTGGACGCTGCGGAAGATGGTGGCGACCTCGCGCTTGAGTTGAGTGAAGTCGAGATCGATGACGGAACGGCGCGGGTGCAGGATGACGTCGACTGGCGCGGTGAGGAGGGGGAGCGCGGCACGGACGGCCTCGCGCATACGGCGCTTGATCCGGTTGCGATCGACAGCCTTACCCAAAGCTTTCGGTACGGTCAGACCAATCCTTGGACCCGCCGTCGCTGAGCGTCGATCTGCCGGACGAGCTGCATGGAAGTAGGCGAGCTGCTTGCCGAACTGCTTGCGACCGGCCTTGTAGACGATCTGGTAGTCGGCGTGTTTGCAGAGGCGATGCGCGGTCGAGGAGGTCATGGAAGGGTAACCGCGAATTCAACGAAGTGCTGACGAGACAAACGCGGGCCGAACACAGAAACGCGCTCAGAGGGAGTGCTCCCGTGAGCGCGCTGTTGGACGTTGCGCGTAGCAGCGCGACTAGTCGCGGAAGCCTGCGGAGACGGCGATCTTGTGACGGCCCTTGGCGCGGCGGCGGTTGAGGACAGCGGCACCGGCCTTGGTGGCCATGCGAACGAGGAAGCCGTGAACCTTGCTGCGACGACGGCGGTTGGGTTGGAAGGTACGCTTGGGCATGATGTTTGTCCTGTATCAAATTTCTAAGATGTCTGCTGGTCTTGAATCGCATTCGCGAATTGCCGATATACCTGGCGTAAGACACTGGAGAGGCCTTAACGGCCCACTCGACAGCAAGTCTTGAGTATATCTGACTTGAGGAAAACCGGCAACGAAATATCGCGCGGGCGGTCGTGGAAGAGTTGACCGATCCGGTTACCGAAAGCCGTTCATGGATTCTTCACAAGGTATGGTGCAACTCAAAAAAAGTTTATCATTTTGGTTAATTTCGCTTGCCAGAGAGGACCGCTTGGCATGCTAGTATCGATTCCGTTCCCGTGATGTGTGATTAGCTCACGGCTAAAAATATCCAACGGGTCTGGTTATTGCTACACTCCTCCAACGCGGAGTAGGGCGCTGGGTTTCAATGGCATTCCAAGAAAGGCACGCTTCGCGAGTGGACCGCGAAGATGGACTTTTTCGCCTCTTTTTTACGAATATCGCCTTACCGAGCTCGCAATAGTGGACGACTACAGGAAAGTAAGGAAGACTTAAGCGATGTCATTTGTTCCAGTCCCGGCAGCGGTTTTGAACCAGTGGGTTCGGATTCTGGGTGCGCTCGAGAAAAAAATCAACCGGCAGAGCTTTGAGACATGGTTGAAACCGACGCGCTTCTCCCACATCAGCGGACGCACCCTGCATGTACGAATTCCCTCCGAAGAGTTTCAGCATATCGGCGACCGGTATGGCGATCTGATTGGCGAGGCGATCGATAACCTTGGCCTCGAGATTGACCAGGTCGTGTTCCAGGTGCCTCCGCAGGAAGCTCCCGTGCGGGTGCGTGAGGATGGCGGCTTTGCGCCGCAGCCGAGCCACAGCCAGAATGCTCCGCGCCGCGGCAATGGCAGTAGCATGCCCGCAGGCCCTGAGCAGTCGCGCTTCGACTGGAACACCGCCGCGCAGCTCAACCCGCGCTACCAGTTCGATTCCTTCGTGATTGGCAGCGGCAACCAGTTCGCGCAGGCAGCTGCGCAGGCCGTCGCCGAGCGTCCCTCGAAGGCCTACAACCCGCTGTTCTTGTACGGCGGCGTGGGGCTCGGGAAGACGCATTTGATGCAGGCGATCGGACACCTGGTGAAGGCGCGCAATCCGCTCGCGGCGGTCAGCTATGTTTCGGGCGAGAAGTTCACCAACGAGATGATCAACTCGGTTCGCTACGACAAGATGACCGGCTTCCGCGACAAGTACCGCACGGTGGACGTGCTGCTGATCGACGACATCCAGTTCCTTGCCGGCAAGGAGCGTACGCAGGAGGAGTTCTTCCACACGTTCAACGCGCTGCATGAGCAGAGCAAGCAGATTGTGGTGGCGAGCGATCGTCCTCCCAAGGAACTCAATGACTTCGAAGACCGGCTGCGCTCGCGCTTTGAGTGGGGCCTGGTGGTCGACATTCAGCCGCCGGATCTCGAGACCAAGGTTGCCATCCTGCAGCGCAAGGCAGAGCTGGAGCAGACTACGCTTCCGACGGATGTGGCGCTGTTCATTGCGGGCAACGTGCGGACCAATGTTCGTGAGCTTGAGGGTGCGCTGGTGCGGTTGATCGCGTGGTGCTCGCTGCACGGCGTGGAGATCACGCTGCCAACAGCGCAGCAATGCCTGAAGCAGTTCATCGACACGCAGGTTCGCAAGATCACGATTGAGGCGATTCAGCGGGCTGTAGCCGAATCCTTTGGCATGCGCGTGGCCGAGCTGAAGCAAAAGAATAACTCGCGGCAGATCGTGGTTCCGCGGCAGATTGCCATGTACCTTGCCAAGCAGTTGACCGAGGCCAGCCTGCCTGAGATTGGGCGGCAGTTCGGGGGCAAGCACCACACTACCGTGATGCACTCGATCGCCAAGATTGATGCCCAGCGGCGGACGGACAAGGACCTCAATCGCACCGTCAACAAGCTGATGGAGACGCTTGGGTAGGGCAGAGCGTAGAGCGTAGAGGGTAGAGCGTAGAGAAAACGAGGGCCGCCAGGGATGGCGGCCTTCGTGTTGGTGCGGGAGTTAGATTTCGTGCCAGTGCATGCGGCGGAGGCAGACGTCGCGCAGGCGTAGTGCTGGGCGCTCGATCGCGTAGAACGAGACGACTGCCGCGCCGAGTATCCAGAGCCAACTGATGGGGAAGTTGATCCACCAGGCGTCGGTGCCGAAGACCTCGACGTTGAGGGGGTGGGTGAAGAATGTTTGCCAGATGTACAGCGAGTAGGAGAGGCGGCCAACCCACGCGACGATGGGTTGATTGAGGATGCGGCCTTGCAGGCTGGCCGGATTTCGCACCAGCCATAACAGCCACATCAGGATCAGGAACCCGTTGAGCGTCATGCCCAGCGGAAGGTCCCAGTAGTTCTGAAATTTCACAGTGAGGGCATTGAGAACGAGGAAGATCAGTACGGGCAGAAGCCACGGCCAGCGTGTCGCGCGGGTATAGATTTTCTCAAAGCGGATGTGGCCCTGCTGCAGGGCGCCGAGCGCGCCAAACATCAGGCCGTCCGCCTGCATGTGGAACATGCCCGTGTTGCGGTATGCGGGTAGATGGCGGAAACAGATCACGCGGACGAAGGGTTCGGCGATGAGAAGGGCGAGGGCGATCTGCGATGCGCGGCGGCGGCCGACCGCGTCGCTGCGATGCAGGAGGCAGAGCACCAGCGTGGTCGGCCAGAGGACGTAGAACTGCTCCTCGATGCAGAGCGACCAGAGGTGCTCCATCGCCCACAGGTCGACGTCTCGAGCGTAATTGCGGGTCAGGGTGAGCGCCGCGATCAGCTCGTGAGGGTTCATCCCCGGCAGGTGGCCCGTCGCGCCGAGCACGGCTAGGAAAAGCACATAAGCGTACAGCGGCGGAAGGATGCGAAATGCGCGCCGCACGTAAAAACTTCGCAGGCTGATGGCGCCCGTCTTGTCCTGTTCGCGCAGCAGCAGGGTGGTGATGAGATATCCGGAGATAACGAAAAAGATGAAGACGCCGAGAGCGCCGTTGCCCAGCAGGCGCAAGGGAAAGGGAATGAATTTGTAGAGCGAATGGCGCAGCAGGGTGTGCAGCGCAATCACCAGCAAGACCGACAGCGCGCGCAGTCCGTCGAGACTGGGAATGTGGCGGGGTTTCTGGATGGACGCTGTTGGCGTTTCAGTCATGCAAGGTTCACCCAGGGCCGCATCGGCTATCGCGGCGTGTACCGCATCGTGGAGGGACGTCCTATTATCCCCGAAGCGTCGCAGTGGGTGGGTGAGCCGTTGCCTAGGCCGTCAAGACAATCTTGCCTGTGCCGCCTTTTTCTCCGAGCGCCTGCGCTGCTGCGGCTTCGGACAGCGGCATCAGGCTGTCGATGGGCAGCTTGAGTTTGCCGTCGCGAATGGCTTTTCCATAGTGAACGAACGTTTTCGGATCAGGCACGGCCCCGACGGGGTTGACCTGGACGGTCGGGTGCAGTGCGGCATTCGACGGCGGACCGAGCACGCTGGCGAAGATGCCGCCGGGCTTCACCTTGGCGATGAGCTTCGCAGCCACCTCGTGATTGATGGTGTCCGCAACAGCGTCGACGATGCCAACGGACGCGATGGATTTGTCGTCCTCCGTGTCGATCGCGGCGGTTGCGCCCAGTGCGAGCGCTTCGTCGATCTGCTTCTTGCGGACACCGGCGATGACCTTCGCCCCAATCTCGAGCGCTGCGAAGAGAGCGCAGCGGCCAACCGAGCCGAGAGCGCCGGTGAGGAGGATAGTCTGGCCAGCCTGTACCTTCGCTCCGCGGCGAATGAGTTGATCGCCAGTGACCGACACCAATGGCACCGCGCCGGCCGTTGTGATCTCAAGACCTTCTGGAATGAGCGCGAGATCTGCGGCCTTGACGACACAAAATTCTGCATACGTGGCATGGGACAGCGCGAAGACGCGGTCGCCTACCTTGAAGCCGTCAACGTCTTCGCCTAGCTTTGCGACAATCCCTGCAACGTCGCGGCCAAGGATCGCGGGAAAGGTGACAGGGAAACGCTCCTTCGCGGCGCCCGAACGCATCTTCCAGTCGATGGGGTTCAGGCTCACTGCATGAACGCGGACCAGAACTTCACCGGGAGCGGGAACGGGATCGTCGAAATCTTCATACAGAAGCTTGGACGGGGGACCATATTCGTGAAGTACAACTGCTTTCATGACGGCACCTCTGTTGAGGTGAGATGCAGGGTGCCGCGAAAATGGCTCTGAGGGGTGAGCGAGCGTGGAGATGGAGAGGCTATGCGCTGACAAACTTCCGCCAGCCCTCGCCTTCAGCGAGTTCCTTCAGGAGCGCAAACCGCTGGCGGCAAAGGCGGTGGATGGTTGGCTGGAGCAGTAGTCGCGCGGTTATTCGGCCGAGGAGCCCGAAGGGTAGCTCAAAGCTAACCTCGTCCCGGAGTTCCGTGATCGGCGCGCGGGTGGGTCCGGTTGAGAACTCGGTGAAATGGTGGTCGTGTTGGAAGAAGGCGAAACGGCCGCGCTCCTGGGTGTCCTGGAAGAAGGCGCTGGCCGTGACGTCGTGATGGCCGATGCGGTTGAGAGCTTCGTGGGGCGGGATGAAGGCGGTGATGAGGGTATGGTGCTGCGTCGGGAGGCCGAATTTCCAGCCGCGCCATACTACGCGGCTGTTTGCGACGACGTGGCCGGAGGTGATGCCGCCGGAGACGCCGGTGTCGATTGCCTTCATGGCCAATGTCTCGCTCACCAGCGCAAGGTTCGTGGAGAGCTGGAAGAGGCGTTCGATGGGCGCGTGGATGAGGACACTCTCGCGGACGGTGAACATGGTTACAACAGTATGCAGGTCAACTTCCCGTGGAGGCGCGGTTGCATGCGTGGCATCAACGTGCTGGGCACAAATTATTTGGCAGCCGGGAAATGTTCGACGTGGATGTCGCCATTCTGGCCGAAGTAGATGGCACGGCGACCGTCGATGAAGACACGGTAGGCTGCGGTGCCGGCCTCGATGGCGCGGACGATGAACTCTGGATAGCGCACCTCATCGCGCTGCGCTGCGCGAATCGCCTGGACCAGGGCGTCTTGCGAGAAGGCTTCTGGCACAGGAGGCGCCGCTAGCGTCAACGGCTCTGTATGGGTGCGGCCGTCAGCAAGATAGTAGGTCACCTCGTGGCGGAGCAGGTCTTTGTAATAGCCCTCGATGTTTTCTGCAGCAAGAGCGGCGACCACGGCGGGGAAGGTGATGGTGCCCGCCTCCGATTCGTGCAGCGTGGAACGCATGACGTTGGTGTTCATGAGTTTCTCCTTGGGTTGGATGCAGCTATTCCGTGGGCAGGGTGCTGAGGTGATTCGCGTGCACCAGTTTCTTGAGGGTGTTCAAGAGGCGCTTGCGCTGCTTGGGGCTGAGCGCGGCGAAGAACTGCTCATCGTTTTCGTCGGCGAGTTTTGCGAGTGTGGGGACGAGGGTGCGGCCAGCGGTGGTGAGCGCGAGAGTTTGATAACGGCGGTCGTCCCTGGCGTAGGTGCGGGTGAGAAGCTGCTTGGTTATGAGGCGGTCGGCGAGTTTGGAGATGGCGCCGCGGGTGAGGCCGGTTCGCTCCGCTAGGTCGCTTGGGGTGATGCCGTCGTGGTCGAACATCTCGCGGAGGATGACCCACTCGGCGACGGTTACACCGCTATCGAGCAACTTCTGCGCGAACGCGTGCGAGACGTGGTTGGAGACGTAGCGAAGCCAGAAGCCGATGTGGCTGTGGAGAT
>JBEKFF010000164.1:0-8027 GCA_050013455.1 Acidobacteriaceae bacterium
GTCTCAGTGGGCGGTGGACGATTCGGGTCGGGAAAACGTAACAAGAGTTCTCTAGTTTTCTCATGTCCGTAACGCTTGACGTTAGGGCCGAATATGGCGGCTGCGCCAACGTGATCGGCATGCCAATGGCTGTAAATGAAATGTGTCACCGGCTCATCCGTGACCTCTTCAATTGCGGTTAGCAGAAGTTCGCCCAACGCGGGCGGTGCGTCGACAGCGATGACGCCGGAGCCCGTGCGAATGAACATGCAGTCATACCAGCCGGATGTCACCCAATACACACCGTCGGAGATCTCTTCTGCGTGATAACCCTTCTGCAGGCGGTCCTCCAGAAACAGAGCGCCGTGGGATGACTCCGGTGGAGGTAAATAATCCTCGATGTTCGTATAAGGGACACCGCGCGAACCGAGTGATTCGACAAGCCACGCTGGCTTCTTTCCTGCAACCGTAGCGACAGACATGAACCCTCCTCAGGCGGTCAAGTGTTGGTAGAACAGCATGCGTAGCGCATTGAGGCGACGCGTTTGCCGGCTGTTCAATCCATCCGCCACATTTAGTTAGATCGATGCCGCGTCTTCAGGATTTTTCACGGATTGCGGAACTGTTTCGCAATCTTGCGAATGATTCGATTACCGCGATTTGCCACAGCGTTCTCTCCAGGGTCGGACAAACGAAATAGTAGGTCGCCTTTGAGAGGCTCAAGGTCGTCAAAGTTTGCACGGGAACACTACGCCAAGCTGTGCCGCGTCGAACGAGTGATGAGGCCCTACATGGAGGCCATTCTGTGACCGTCGACATTGTGAAGAATATGGGCGCGTCTGTCCGACAGCGACTGCTCAATCATGCGAAAGCTGGCGGCAGGCCCTTTGCGGAGGTATTGCAGTATTACGCGATGGACCGTTTTCTCTATCGTCTTTCGGTATCTCAGCACGTCGAGACTTTTACGTTGAAGGGCGCCTTGCTCCTGGCCGCGTGGCAAGCACCTATCTCTCGGCCAACGATGGACATTGACCTTCTTGGCCGCACGGACAATGCCGTGGATAGGATCGTCATGCTCATGTCCGAGATCTCCCAACTAGCAGTACCAGATGATGGGATCGTATTCGACCCGGCATTACGCACGCGGTTCGTTGGTATTCTCATCTTCCGTCGAAGGTAGATTTGCTAACGGGAGAGCCTCTACGCTGCTGCGCAGCGGTTGTAGGGCTGACACGTCATCCCCAACGGGTTGCTGCAAGGTACACCTGAGTACAGGCTTGGTAACGTCTTGTTTTTCAATGAATTGAGCCGCGGTGTTTCCACGCGTAAACGCGACGTTTCTCGGATGGCGCCAGATGTTTTCGTGCGTAAACACGCTGTAATGAAAGCATTTATAGAAACCGGTCGCTGGGTAGACGCATCCAAGCGGTTCAAGTAGTCAGTTTCAAGGCAGGGCATTGCGCATGGCCGCCTCTGACGACAAGTCGCCCGCCCCGACTCCGCTATCGTCCTCTGCGACAGCGGCGAACGAGGTCTACCGGACACTGTTTGTAGCTACGCGCCTCACGGGGGCGGAGCTTCGTGAGGTGAAATCCGCTGCTTCCAGTGCAGGCAAAAAGGTGGCTGAATGGCTCCGCGAAGCTGCCCTTATTCAGGCGCGCGCAACGCAGGAAGACCCGACTGATCAGGTCTTGCTAGCCGAAATCGTCGGGATGAGATCCCTGATGCTGAACCTGTTTGGCAAGGCTTCGCAGGGGCCCATCAGTTCAGAAGATTTGCAAAAGATGTCGGCCCACGCGGACGCAATCAAAGACCAAAAAGCTGGGGAATCTCTGGCCGAAAGGCGTCGCCGAACGAGTGCCAAGAGCCGGGTAACGCGTCATGAAACTATCGCGTATTCGGGGTGCTTTCTGCTCAACAGCCGCATGGCCTATGTGTCGATCTCGCGCGGTCAATTTGACGCGCAGATATTTACCGACAGTCTGGAGAAGTTGCCAAAGGCATTAGGACATGATGTTTCGCAGCAGAGTGTCTACAAGCCGGAGCGGGCTATCGCCTTACCTCAGCCGAAGATCGTGACGCCGAAGCACGACGTGGAGTTGAGTTTGGGGTTCGGGTTGAGCCTTTGAACGCAGTAGTCGAGGAGAGATGAAGGCGTTATTGCAAGTGGGTCATAGAGAGGCCAGGGCAGCTTCGGACGAGCACGACAATTTTGGTACAGGGGATGGGATTATGGCGGCAGAGAGAGTCATCGATTTCGACAGAGGCGGATTGAAGTCGTCGCAGCAGGAGAATAAGGAGCTATCGTTCAAGCCTCAGCGCAGAAAGCCCCCACAAAGGGTCACTGTGGCTCCGGAAGACAAACTTCTGGTAAGCCGCGAAGAGGCCGCTCAACTGCTGTCTATTGGCCAGCGCGGTCTGGACTACCTTGTTGCCTCGAAACGTCTGCCGACGAGGCGGATTGGTGGTCGGGTTCTGATTCCGGTAGCAGAGCTGCGTAAGTATGCCCGTTATGACCATCCTGAGAACATCGTGGCCTATTCACCCGACCGCACAGGGTGAGCTTGTTCGCACCTTGGGTTAGAGTTCTGCTATACCAGTGCTTCGAGCCCGTGCTTCTCGACCACAAACAAAAGTTTCAGGGCCATCCCGCTCGGCTGCTTGGCCCCCGTCTCCCATTTTTCAACGGTGGACTCACTGGTGTTCAGATAACGGGCAAAGACCGGCTGGCTGACGCGATGGCGCAGCCGCAGCTTCTTGATTTGCGCGGGCTTCAGGGCTGGAGGTGCCGTGAGGCAGGCTTCGTCGAAGCCCTTCATCGTGGTCTTGTCGATCGCTCCAACCTTATGCAGGGCCGTAGCGGAAGAATGGATCGCCTCAAAGGCATCGCTCTTGAACTTATGCTTGGTTGCCATTACAAATCTCCATCCAGTCATGATCTTGTAGAAGCCGATTCACTTGTTTCGGCGTGAGGCTTCCGTAGGCCTTCGTGAGCTTGCGAAACTCGGCCAATTCATCGTCGTCAATGTTCGCCCGGTCTTGCTTAGCGAATAGATACTCGTAGATCCAGAATGTTCCGGCCTTGGCGAGAATGATCGAGCGGTACTGGTTCTTTCGCAGACGCTTCTTGTAGACGCCACCGCCCAGATCGTCCGCCTGCCCCTGCATGACCTGCAAGATCGCAGCGCAAAGCTCTTCGTCCCCGATGTGCGCCTTTCGAGCCGCTTTCGCAAACCACGAGGTCTTGAAAGTCCGTATGGAATTGGTGACCGGAGTTCTCACTGGAAATAGTGTAGCACTGGGTGCAACACCCTTCTGCCGAACCGATTACAGCTCGTTTGCAGGAGTACCCGTCGCTGTGTCGTCCGTCAAGGCGCTGCGCCCGCTGTGCGGCGTGCTATGCACAGCCCTGACTGCCGCCTTCGCTACGGGAGTAGGCACGGTATGAGGAGCATCTGCTCCTCACTTCTCCTAAGAACCGGATGTCTCCAGCCATACCACCGCAGAATCATGATCTGGGAAGTTCTTTCGAACACGACTTCCGCCTGCCTTGTATTGGGCTTCCCACGTACCTCGCTCAGGGCGGAATTTGATGCCTCGAACCTCTTTCGGCTTCCTCGCCATCGCGCACCTCCACCACCATCACAAAATTCTTGGTGGCACTTTGGTGGCACTTTTGTACCGGTAATCCTGCAATCGCGTGCGACACACTGCAAGACTTCAGATCAAATAAGTGTTGATAAATGAATAGCTTAGAGAGTTTGTTGCGGCTCGGTGCAAGTCCCTGCAAACCCCTATTTTCGCCCTCTCAAGGCGAAGGGTCCGGGTTCGAGCCCCGGTAACGCTACCATCCAAATTCCTCAAAATCAGCAGCTTGTAAGTGCTCAGACAGACCGCCAGACCCTTTCCAAACCCTCCAGCAAGCCGCAAACGCAGTTCAGCGGACCCAAGTTTTGGCTCGGAAAGTGTGGCTTAGGACGAAGCCGCGAAATGCCCCTGCATTTCCCCGCGGTTCCGGGCCGGAGGGGTAGGCAAACGAGAACTTCCGCGACAGCCTCAGGTCCTTCACATGCGCAATGCCCAGCGTGTGCAGCGAAAGTTGATTGCGCACGGCCCACCGTGAGACGAAGGTAGCTCCCAGTCCCGCCTCCACGGCACTCAACAAGCCTTCGGTCGAATCGAGCTCCATCACGGTCCTGAGGTCCTTCTTCCGCAGCCCTATCTTTGCCAGCGCATTTTCGACCACCCTGCGGGAACCCGAACCGAATTCGCGCATCAGTAGCGGCGCCTGTCTCAGGTCTTCAGCACCAATCTCCTGCCCCGACCATTCATGGCTGGCGGGAACGACCAGCACCATCTGGTCCTCCATGAAAGGCTCAATGTGGAGATCCTTGCGTAAACCTGGGCCTTCAATGAGCGCGAGTTGAACGCGGTGGTCCGCAACCGCTTCCAGCATTTCGTCTGTATTCCCGCTGATCGCGGTCACGGCCACGCGCGGATATTCGCGCAGAAATGCGGCGACGAAGTTCGGAAGAAGGTATTGCCCGATGGTTTGCGATGCACCCAGCGCCAACGCGCCTGCATGACTTCCTGATGTGCTGGTGACCGCTTCGAACGCCTCGTCGGAGAGGGTCTTGAGTTGCTCGGTGTAGGGAAGTAGCGCCGTCCCTGCGGCGGTAAGTGTGATGCGTCCCCCGCTCCGATCGAACAGTGGGACGCCATACTCGTCCTCCAGCGCCTTGATCTGTTGGGTGACGGCCGGCTGGGTCAGGAACAACTCCTCGGCAGCCCTGGTGAAGTTCATGTGCCGAGCCACCACTCGAAAGACTTTGAGCCGAAAGTTTTCCATGGTTGAGATCGCCTCGTGCCTTTGCTCGCTAAAGCATCGATTGCCTCGTGAGCATGGATTGCACCGTGAGATTCATTGTCGCAGACCTGCGCGGCGATGAGACTCAGGCACTGCCGCCACGAGCGATAAGCAAACACAATCCGCGATAAGAACTTCCGCTTGGACGCGCGCTCGCTAACTGGCGAGACTGCAACAAGAGGAAACATGAATCTCTTGTCCAATATCAATTCGAAGACGGTGTTCTTCCTTGCGCTAATACTGATTGCATCCGGGATTGTATCGCCTCCTTTGGCACTGATTGTCGGGCTCTGCTATGGCTTCACTTTTGTCCATCCCTATCACCTCGAAAGCCGGAACCTCTCCCGTCTCCTGTTGAAGCTGGCGGTCGTCGCTCTCGGGTTTGGAATGAATCTGCGCCAGGTCATCCACGCGGGAAAAGCTGGGTTCCTCTACACGGCCATCAGCATTTCCGGAGTGCTGCTGCTGGGATGGCTGTTCGGCCGCCTGCTTCATGTGAGCAAGAAGGCGTCCTATCTCATCACCGTGGGAACTGCCATCTGTGGCGGCAGTGCAATCGCTGCCATCGCACCCATCACAACCCCGAATGATGAAGAGATGGCCATGTCGCTCGGAACGGTGTTCGTTCTGAACTCCGTTGCGCTGCTGCTATTTCCGTTCGTCGGTTTTGCGTTGCACCTTACCCAGACACAGTTCGGCCTGTGGGCGGCGCTAGCCATTCACGACACAAGTTCTGTCGTAGGCGCCGCGGCAAAGTACGGAACTCAGTCCCTGCAAATCGCTACGACCGTAAAGCTCACCAGGGCTCTCTGGATCGTTCCTCTGGCAATGCTCACCGCGTACTTCACCAAGAGCAAGGCGAAGATTCAATTGCCGTGGTTCATCCTGTTCTTCTGCCTCGCAGCGGTCGCGTACACCTACGTTCCCGCCGGCAGAGCGCTGTACCCGGTCTTAAGCAGGCTTGGGCGGACTGGGCTAACGGTAGTCCTCTTCCTCATCGGCACAGGGCTTTCCAAGGAGACCGTCAAACGTGTGGGAGCTCGTCCGTTCATTCAGGGCATCTCCCTCTGGGCAGTGATTGCCGTACTCTCGCTCCTCGCAATCCGAGCAGGCTGGATTACCTTGTAGCGCCCGCCACTGGCCAGGGAAAATCCGACGCAACGATCTGCACACACGAGCCGCGACCCTACCGAACCGTGTACGTATGCGTGCCGCTCCCGATCGTCTCCTTCTCCCGCCCAGGAAGTTCGACCGTCGCCGTAGTGTTCGCCGGAATCGTCACCGTGAAGCGTTGCTCGCTCTGCTTCCAGTCCGACACAACCGTGCCATACGCCGCGTCATACTCCACATGCAGCGCTGGCAGCGCGGCATCGAAGTGCGGACGAATCGTAAGGTGATGGAATCCCGGCCCGCTCGCATCCGTATCAATTCCTGCTGCCCGCCGATACACCCACGCCATCACCGAACCAAACGCATAGTGGTTATACGAGTTCATACTAGGATCGCCGGTGTCGCCATTCCACCGCTCCCACCACGTCGTCGCATCCTTCTTCACCATGTAGCCCCACGAGGGATAGGTGTCCGACAGCAATAATTTAAACGCCAGATCCGTCTGCTGATTCTCATCCAGTACAAACAGAAGAAACGGCGTTCCCAGAAATCCTGTCGTCAAATGATCGCCATGCGCGTGGATATTCTTTGTTAGCCGATCCATCATGCTCGCACGCAGGGAATCCGGCGCAATACCAGTAAACAAGGTCGCCAAATACCCGGTCTGCGTATCGCCCGCAACGCTTCCATCGTCCTTTACAAACGCCGCTCGATACGCCGCAGCAATGTGTTCATACTGTTGCCGATACTTCTCCGCGTCCTCCAGACGATGCAGCGCCGTTGCCATCTCCGCCATCTCTCGCGCGACCAGCGCCCAGTAAGCCGTATCAATCAGAGCCTTCGGTGTACCCTGATCCGGCGCGAGCCAATCCGCATAATTGCTACCAACCGCCTTGCGTCGAACGTAGTCCGGATTGTTGTTGGCAATAAAGTCCATCCAGCGCTCCATCGCTGGCCACGAGTGCTCCACAACCCCGATGTCCCCATACTGCAGCCACGCAGCATACGGAATAAAGATTCCCGCATCGCCCCAACCCGGAGCGCCCGGCCCCGGCCCAAGCAGGTTCGGCGAAACATCCGTGAATGCTCCCTCCGCAGTCTGCGCATCCACCACGTCGTCCATGAACTTATGCGTGAACGCATCAATGTCGAAGTTGTACGACCCCGTCCGCCAGAACACGCCCGCGTCGCCCATCCAACCCAGCCGCTCATCCCGCTGCGGGCAGTCGGTGGGAATTGACACAAAATTCCCGCGCTGCCCCCACGCTCCAAGCTGATTCATCTTGTTCAGAATCGCGCTGGAACTTGTGAGGCGAACCGTAGGCGGCTCTTGCAAACTGTTGTAGACCAGGCCATCAATCGTCGAGAGCGTAGGTGCTTCCGCCGGCTCTCCGCCAGGGGTTGAAATCTCCACATATCGGAATCCATGAAACGTAAATACAGGCGTCCATGCCTCTTCACCGTTCCCCGAGAGCACATACGTATCCGTCGCATCGGCGTTGCGGAGATTCGTCGTGTAAATGCTTCCATCCGGATTAAGCCGTTCCGCATAACGCAGCTTCACCACCAATCCACGCGGCCCGCGAACATGCAGCCGCACGTTCCCCACCATGTTCTGCCCCATATCGAACACAGCAGGATGCGCCGCATTCGCCGGGTTGAGCGCAACCGGATGAACCGTGACCGTAGTACGTATCGGAAGATCCGGCTGTGCCGTAAGCATCATGCCGCTATCCGGCGGCGTCGCAGTCACTGCACGCGTCCAGTGCGAACCATCGAAATTCGGCGCGCTCCATCCCGCTTGCTCAAGCCGCGCATCGTACGATTCGCCGCCATATATCTCCGCGAACGTAATCGGCGCCGACGCAGTCAGCCACGACGGATCTGTGACCACCGTCTGATGGCTGCCGTCCTTTAGTGTCACATCCAACTGCGCCCGCAAAAGATTCGGCCCGGGATAGTCCCGATATCCCGCCCACGTCATCGGCGAGCTATACCAGCCGCCACCCAGCACTACCCCCATCGTGTTTTCCCCTTGCTGCAGCAGGGAAGTCACGTCATACGTCTGGTA
>JBEKFF010000165.1:0-7931 GCA_050013455.1 Acidobacteriaceae bacterium
CACGCTCGGCTCCACCGTGCTCAAATCCAGCGACAGCGTAGCGCTGTACTCGGCCTCCGGCGCACCCGCCGTGTGGAAGAGCCCTTGCGCCTTGTAATACGTCTCGACCAGCGCAATCTGCTCATCCGTACGTCCCGTCAGCCGCAGATACTTCAACGTCTCCGCATCCACCGGGAAGATCCCGCAAGTCGCTCCATACTCCGGCGCCATGTTCGCAATCGTCGCGCGATCCGCCAGCGGCAGCTCGCTGATGCCAGGCCCGTAGAACTCCACGAACTTGCCGACAACGCCCAGCTTGCGCAGCATCTCAACCACCGTCAGCACCAGGTCGGTCGCGGTAGTTCCTTCTTTCAACTTGCCTTCCAGCCGGAACCCAACCACCTGCGGCACCAGCATGCTTACCGGCTGACCCAGCATCGCGGCCTCTGCCTCAATGCCGCCGACGCCCCATCCCAGCACGCCCAGCCCATTGATCATCGTGGTGTGCGAGTCCGTTCCCACCAGCGTGTCCGGATACGCCGTCACGCTGCCGTCCGCCTCGGTCTTCGTAAACGTAACGCGCGCCAGGTACTCCAAATTCACCTGGTGACAAATCCCCATCCCCGGCGGCACGGCCGAAAAATTATGGAACGCCGTCTGCCCCCACTTCAGAAACGCATAGCGCTCGCGGTTGCGCGTAAACTCCAGCGCCGCATTCAAGTCATACGAGTACGCGCTGCCGTACTCATCCACCTGCACGCTGTGATCGATCACCAACTCTGCCGGCACCAGCGGATTGATCTTCTCGATCTCCGCCTGCCCGCCGCCCAGCGCCTTCATCGCATCGCGCATCGCCGCCAGATCCACCACCGCGGGCACGCCCGTAAAATCCTGCATCAGCACGCGCGCCGGCATGTACGCAATCTCGCGCGACGGCTCCGCCTTCGGATCCCAGTTCGCCAGGAACCGAATATCATCCGCGGTCACAGTCTTCCCGTCCTCGCAGCGCAACAGGTTCTCCAGCAGAATCCGCAGCGAGTATGGCAAGCGCGCGAGGTTGACTCCTTCAAGCGCGCTGAGTTTGTAGTAGTTCACCTTCTTCGCGCCGCTCTCCAGCGTGGCGGCCGCGGCAAAGCTGTTCGGATGCGTTTTGTTCGGCATTGCGTATCTTCTCCTATTAAGTCCTGCGAGCAATGAATGAATCCTAGGTGCTGAAAGTGGACCCTGGATGTGATGGAAAACACGTTGTGATGGAAAGCACGTTGTGATGGAAAGCACGTTGCGAGTCCCCGCACCGCAATCGTGCGCGCGGCTGGAATCCTACTTGGCGGGAGAGCTACGCGCTCGTCGAGAGGGAACGTCCGCGCGCGGTCTTAGCAGCAACGGCCGCGATCGCGTCGGCCCCGTAGAAACCGCTTCACCTTGCGTGACCGGGTCACGTCGTATGCGCGCATCTGGGGGACGCAATCGTGCATGGGTTGGATTTTACGCTCATAGCCTCACCTTTGGCATCGTCCTCCTGCCCATTTCCCCGCAAAATGTTGCCACTAAACACCCTCCAGCCCAACTCCCGGCATCTCAAGGACATGCGCGGGAGCCCACAGCAACTTTTGGGCCGCGCCGGAGTTTGAACGAACATATGAAAAACCGCTCGCTTGTACGCACGTTTGGCCTGATAAGCGCATCCGCCTTCCTCGCCCTCTGCTTCGTAGGCTGCAAGAGCAGTTCCGACAATGCGGCCAACACTGCCGCCGTCGACAACGGCACCGCTCCCACCGGCGGCGACGCCGACCCCGCCGATGCCAACCTCGCCCCTGCCTCCAGCACAGCCCCCGCCTCCGGCAACACCCAGGTTCTCGGCGCCAACTCCTCCTACACCCCGCAACAGCAGGGCGAGAGCTACCAGCAGCAGCAGCCCGATAACTACCAGCAGCAGCAGCCCGCCCCCGTCGTCCAGGGCTACAACGATCAGGATCAGTCCGCTGAATACGCTGGCGAAGATGCCGTCGCCGAATACGCCGACCAGCCCCCACCCCCTCTTCCCCAGTACGACCAGCCACCCGCCCCTGAACCCAATTACATGTGGACACCCGGCTACTGGGCCTGGGGCCCTGGAGGCTACTACTGGGTTCCCGGCGTGTGGTGCCCGCCACCCTATTACGGCGCTCTCTGGACCCCTCCCTACTGGGGCTACTACGGCGGCCGCTATGGCTTCCACCACGGTTACTGGGGCGCCCACATCGGCTACTACGGTGGTGTCGACTACGGCTTCGGCTACATCGGCATCGGCTACTTCGGCGGCTATTGGAACCACAATAACTTCTACTACAACCGCAGCGTCACCAACGTTGGCCGAGTCAGCTACACCTACAACCGCACCGTCGTCTATAACAACCGCACCTACAATGGCCGCATCCAGAACAACGTAAGCTACAACGGCGGACGCGGCGGCATCAACGTCCAGCCACGTCCCTCTGAGCTGGCCGCCCGCCAACAATTCCGCACCGCGCCTCTGCCCGAGCAGCGTCAAGTGGCTCAGTCGGCCGCCCAGAACAAGCAGCAGTTCTACTCCGCCAATCGCGGCAGACCGGCTGAGGTAGCTATGGCCCGTCCAATCGCCGCCACCCGTCCCATCGCGGCGACACCCCCAGCCGTCGCACGCGAACAGCAGCAGGCCCAGGCGACGCGTCAGAACATGGCCCGTCCCGTCAACGGCGGCCAGCAGCGCCCCGGCCAACCCGCAACGCAACCCGCAACCCAACCCGGCAGGCCGGCAACCGGTCAACCCGTAAATCAGCAGCGCCCCGCACCGGGAACCCCGCAGGAACGCCCCGGTCAGGGCAACCCGAACGCGCGCCCCCAAACCCAGCCTGCACAGCCACAAACCCGGCCTGCACCCCAGCAACAGCAACAGAACCGGCCAGCGCCCCAGCAACAGTCGCGCCCGTCGCCCGCACCGCAGCAGCAATCGCGTCCGTCACCGGCGCCACAGCAACAATCGCGTCCGTCACCAGCGCCACAGCAGCAATCACGCCCAGCACCTCAACCCCAGCAACAGTCGCGGCCAGCACCTCAACCCCAGCAACAATCCCGCCCAGCACCTCAACCCCAACAGCAGTCGCGGCCAGCACCTCAACCCCAGCAGCAATCACGCCCCGCACCCCAGCAACAGTCCCGTCCCGCACCTCAACCCCAGCAACAATCACGGCCCGCACCACAGCAACAATCGAGGCCCGCGCCCCCACCGCAGCAGCATCAGCAGGCAGCCCCGAAGCAGGACAACAAACCGCACTAATCCACCAGTCCCAACCAAACCAGAAGGGCTCGCCACCAAGGCGAGCCCTTCTCATTTCACCCCCAACATCCCTCATCCCATCGCCATCTCCACCAGCAGCACCGCATTCAGCGCCACGATAATCCCCGCCACCGTCCACCCCGCAACCTTCATCCGCAGCGCGCTCCGAAACTCTCCCATCACCCCCGCCTTATTCGTCAGCATCAGCAGAGGAATCAGCGCTGCCGGCAGCGTAAAGCTCAGCAGCACCTGCGAGTCATTCAAAATCCTCAGCGGATCGAAGCCAATCCCAATCACGATCAGCGCCGGAATCACCGTGATAAACCGCCGCAGAAAGATCGGGAACTTGATATTCAGAAATCCCTCGATAATCACCTGCCCCGCCATCACCCCCACCGTCGAGCTCGACAGCCCCGAGCACAGCAGCGCCACCGCAAACACCACCGCCGCTCCCCGCCCCATCATCGGCCCCAGCGTGTGAAACGCGTCCTGAATCGTCGGGTAATACGTCGGCCCCTTGTACATCACCACCGCCGCCATAATGATCATCGCGGAGTTGATCAGCCACGCCCCGTTCATCGCCACAAACACATCCACCAGCTCAAATCGCAGATACTTCCGCAGCATCCCGGGCCGCGCCTTCTTGCCAGCCGGCTGCAACCCGTTCAGCTCATCCAACCTGGGCTGCACCAGCGCCGAGTGCAGATAAATCACGTGCGGCATCACCGTCGCACCCAGCATCCCCACTGCCGCAAACACGCTCCCGCGCAGCGCCAACGAGCCGCCATGCACATCAAACGTCGGCAAGATCGTCGCTACAAACGCGCGATGCCAGTCCGGATGCACCAGGAAAACCTCAAACCCGTAGCACAGCCCGATCACCCCAACGAACGCCATGATGCCGCGCTCCAGCCACTGGAATCCCATCAAGTCCAGCGCCAGGATTCCAACCACCGCCACCGTCGCAATCAGCGCAGAAATAAACAGCCCGCCCGTCAGCGAGATCCCATGCGCCATCAGCGCCGGCCCAATCAGCAGATCCAGCCCCAGCGCCGCGCCCAGAAACTCCGCCAGGTCGGTCGCCACCGCCGACACCTCCGCGCACACCCACAAAAACATCGATGCCCGTCGCGAAAAATGTTTCCTGCAGTTCTGCGGCAGCGTCTTCCCGGTAACAATCCCCAGCTTCGCGGCCAGGTACTGGATGATGATCGCCATCACATTCGACCACAACAGCACCCACAGCAGCCGATACCCAAACTGGCTGCCGCCAAGAATGTTGGTCGAAAAATTTCCCGGATCGATGTAGGCAACCGACGCCACAAACGCCGGCCCAAAATAGCTCCACACCTGGTCACTGCGAAACGATCGCCGACCTTTGCCGCCCGCCGTAAGGGCCGGGACCAGACCCGATGTTCCCGCCGCTACCGCTGCAGGGGAGAGACTTGCCTCCCGCTCAGCATCCGGTACGTTAAGGGTTTCCTCATCAGGCATCTGCACTAAGTATAGGATGCCGCAGCAGCAAGCGTTGTGACACCCATGCTCCGCCCGCCAGCGGCGGGAACTTCTGCACCCGCCGCTCTACGTGTCACACCGGTCTAGGTCAGAGGGATGTTCTTGTCCGCATCGTTCGGCGAAACGCGCATCAACTCCTGGCCGTGCACCTTCGAGTTCGTCTGGCTGAACACAAACACTGGGCTGCCAACGGGCGCATGCAGATGAACCGTCGAGAGGCAGGGGACCCGGTACTCCAGGCCGTCAATCACCACCTCACGGTCCTGCACCGTTTTGTTCTCAAACGTGAGGAACACTTCCTGCACCTTCTGGTGGTGCATGCGGCTCATCGGATTGCTATACATCGGGGTGGACGCAACTGCGCTGACCGGCGCAGCAAGGGCAAGTGCAAGAATTAAAGAACGCATGTGAGTCTCTCCGTGTCGCTGAATTGTGAGAGGGTCTCTGCCATGGTTCAGAGAAGCTCTTAGTGTTCAGGGATACGTGAGCGCCATCACAGCGGTTCCGCATTTTTATTGATATTCCGTGAATCCGCGAAAGATAATTTCCGCGCGATTCCTCTGCAATTACCGCGCCAATCTTCCCCTACGCGCCCGTCGAACCAAACCCCGCAACCCCTCGCGGCGCCTCCGCCAGCATGTCCGTCTCTTCAAACGTCGCCTGGATTCTCTCCACAATCCTCAACTGCGCAATCCGATGTCCCGGCGCCACCATTTGCGGCTCGCTCGTAAGATTCGTCAGCACAATCTTCAGCTCCCCGCGATACCCCGGATCGATCACGCCCGCCAGCGTAGTAATCCCCCTAACCGCCAGGCCCGACCGATCCTCCACCAGCGCTCCATGCGTCGACGGCAGCTCCATCGCCAGCCCCGTCCTCACCGCCACCGTCGACCCAGCCTCCCCCACCGGAGCCAGCACCGCCGCCTCCGCAGCAAACAAGTCCGCCGCCAGATCCCCATAAGCACCCGCATGCGCATACCGCGGCATCTGCGCCGCCGGCAACAATCTCTGCACCAATATCGTTGGACTCATAAGAAGGATTGTAGAGGATTGACCTGTCCACTTTCATCGCCGTGGTGCAGCAGCCGCAACATTGACACTGGCTCACAAGCTCATAATCTAAACAGGACGAAGGAGGAGACAACCAATAGCGGCGGGCTCCTCCTTCGTCCTCAAATCGAACGAACCAATTATTGAATGACTAGATTTGCCTCCATATACGCGGAGGTATTTGAGCGATATTGCAATGCAACATCGTCGTTGAATAGAGCCAACGCCGGCGCATTGCCCAAATAAAGATCTTCACCGGATGTAGGGTAATTACGAATACTCCAGTTGGTGCCATCCGGACTGCTCAAGACAATCAACCCATAGGGCGAGGCATCTTGCTGGTTCGCAAGAACGAGTTCGTCGTCGATTGTGACCATTGAAATACCGCCGCCTATTGCATAGGTAGGAGATTTTCCGCCCGTGCCAACTGCCGTATTGGGTGCCCAGTGTATTCCATCGGTCGAGTAATAGACATACAAATAGTGGTATTGGTTATTCTGTTGTGACGTCATCCACAGCGTTTGCGATTCAGATCCCGCATTGAGTACTGCAAGGCCTGGCTTAACTCCACTCGAGATTTCATTCGTCGACCCTCCAAGATTTGCGTCCGTCGCTGTTGGCCATGTACCTCCTGCCGTGTAGTTGACAGAGTAGAAAGCATTCTTGAATGGCCTCGTAGCACCAAAGATGATGATAAGCTGACCGTTAAAAACGACCATGGACGGCGTGGTCGTTAAATAAACAGATGTATCTTGATGCACTAGCTGGAATGAATAGCCGGCTTCTCCTGCAAGGACCGTTCCTTCAAGCACATCCAGACCCCCCGTTTCTTGATCTGGGTACGCAACATAAATGTTACCGTTATATACCGCGATAGCTGCAGAACACAGCCCCGGATAAGCAGAATTGCAGTTTACATTCGGACTGTTTCCACCAACGGGAGAACTGTAGTTAGAGTTTAGTCCGGCTGATGCTACGGAATAATTAAGAACACCGTTTGAAGAATAAACCGATACAAGTGCAGTTTGGTATTCCCCGTTCGGGGCCTGAGCCGCAGACACCCCGGCATCCATTTGGATCGAATTTTGCTGGGATGAGGGGGCGGTGAAAGCAGGAAAAATCTGAGCGGACATCTTGAAAAATGACAAGGATATAAACACGACAAAACAAAGAATCGACCGGAACGGTCCATTTGCGGACAGGCGCATAATCTTCTCCAAATTAGGGTTGCTCTGCGTTGAAGGTTGACCTGAGAGAATTACGTAGTTCAGAACGTCAAATGGGGGGGACAGACGAAAGTGTAATGGTTCAGCGAGAAATAGTGCGGTGACCTTAGGATGTAGCTCTTCAAGGCCTCTACAGCGCCAACTTAAACGCCCAAGAAGTCGCCGCCCATGACCTTGCGAGCTATCCCGCAGAACTCTACACCCTCTGCGATAAGCCTCTACTCTTCTCCGTCGACCTAAACAAATACACCGCTAGGATCGCGATCAGCGGTTCAATCGGATGCCGAAACCGCGGCTGCACCGTCACCACGTAATACACGATCGGAACCAGCGCAAACACCAGCGCAAACAAACCAGCGCCCTCCACCCGGCGGCGCAACATCAGTCCCAGCCCCAGTAATCCACACACACTCAAAAAGGAATAGCTCAACTGCCGAAGATACTCATTCGCCAAGTGTCCATTGGCCGCATGCGGCGTCCCATCCCAGAAGAAGAAAAACCGGTCCATCGTCCACTTCGCAAACTTGCCCGGCTCCGACCGCAGATTCACCATCGCCTGCTGCTGCCGCATCTGCGCAAACTTCAACTCACCCATTCGCTCATACTGCCGGAAGACGGGATCACCCTCCCACAGCGGCATCGCCGTGCCCCATGGCAATCCATCATTCGACTCGAGCGAAGAGTTATACAACTCCACGCCAAAATTATCCCGCGTCAAAACCGGAGCATGCATCACCCGCACATTCCGCATCACCCACGGAGCCAGCACCGCCGCAAACGCCAAGCACGTAAGCACCGCCCCCACCACCGTCCCTCGCCCTAGTCGCAACGCCCGCAACTCCGGCCACGCAATCCAAACCATCATC
>JBEKFF010000166.1:0-7927 GCA_050013455.1 Acidobacteriaceae bacterium
GGCGCAAGTGGCTGTTGGCTGCGACGCCGCCGCTGACCAGGATGCCGCGCGCTCCGTAATGCTCTGCGGCGTTGAAGGTGGCGCGAGCGAGATTCTTGACGACTGCGTTCTGGAAGCTGGCGATGAGGTTGAGAGTCTCGGCGTCGAGGTGAGGCAGCGCGCGGGCGAGATTGGCCTGGTCAGGCTTTGCTTTGTGCAGGCCGAGGTCGCGGAGGGCCTGCTCGCGGGCGGCAATGGCGGGCTGCATCCCGTGCAGATCGACGTAGCGGCGCGCTGCTGTCTTGATGCCGGAGAACGACATGTCGAAACGCGTGGCGTCCTCTTCGGGCGAGAGAGCGGCTTCGCGGGCTAGCTTCGGCGCGGTGTTGCCAGTGGCCTTTTGTTTAATCTGCGCGAAGGGGAAGAGTGTGGTGTCGGCGGTGCCGTGCGCGGCGAGGGCGTCCATCCAGGGGCCACCAGGGTAGGGCAGGCCGAGCAGCTTGGCTACCTTGTCGTAGGCTTCGCCGGCCGCGTCGTCGAGCGTCTTGCCGGCGTTGCGATAGTGCCAGGTGGCCTCAGGCGTGCGAGTGGCGAGATAGAGATGCGTGTGGCCGCCGCTGACGACCAGGGCGAGGAGCGGCGATGCCTCGTCGAACGCATTGTTCATCAGGACAGCGTGGATGTGGCCTTCGAGGTGGTTGACGGCAATCAGCGGGAGGTCGGCGCCGAAGGCGAGGGCCTTGGCGAAGCTGATCCCGACCAGCAGAGCGCCGGCGAGGCCCGGGCCTTCTGTAACCGCTACGGCGGCGAGATCCGAATATTGGACACCTGCCCGCTGCATAGCTTCGCGGACAATGGGGACGATGGCGCGGAGGTGCTCGCGCGACGCGAGCTCGGGGACGACGCCGCCATAGTTGCTGTGGATCAGCTGCGAGGCGACGACATTGGAAAGCACCTCGTGGCCATCGCGGACGACGGCTGCGGAGGTCTCGTCGCAGGAGCTTTCAATACCGAGAATGAGTGTGCCGGGCACCAGGTCTATCGTACTAGGGAGGGGAGAGAAACACCCGGCTATGTCGAGACTGAAGAGCGAGCACTACGTTGCGGCGTTTCGGATTGTGCGGCGGCTGCGTGCGCTGGGGCATAGGGCGTACTTCGCCGGCGGCTGCGTCCGCGATCTGCTGCTCGGCGAGGTCCCAAAGGACTTCGACGTGGCAACTTCGGCGACGCCCAAGATGGTGTTGGCGGCGTTTCCGCGGACTGAGTCCGTGGGGGCGCACTTTGGCGTGGTGCTGGTGATCGATCACCTGGCGCAGGTGCGGGTGACGACCGAGGTGGCGACGTTTCGGCATGACGGTGCTTATACGGACGGGCGGCGGCCGGACGCGGTTCAATTCTCGATGGATCCGCGCGAGGATGTGCTGCGGCGCGACTTCACCATCAACGGACTGCTGCTGGATGCGATTGCCTATGAGGCCGGCGACCGGTTGGAGGACTGCGTCCTGGATTATGTGGGCGGACGCGGCGATCTGCACGCCCGCCTGGTGCGCGCGATTGGCGAGCCGAAGCTGCGGTTTGCGGAGGACAAGCTGCGTATGCTGCGGGCCGTGCGATTTGCGGCACGGTATGCGTCGCGTGGGTTCGCGATCGAGCGGCGAACGATGGATGCGATCTGGCAGGAGGCGCCCTCGATCCACGTGGTGTCCGCTGAACGCGTGCGCGACGAGCTCACGAGAATTCTTACCGAGGGCGGGGCGCGGCGAGGGTTCGAGCTGCTGGACGAGACGCGGTTACTCGTTGAGGTACTGCCCGAGGTGAAGCGGATGCAGGGCGTCGAGCAGCCGCCGGAGTATCACCCGGAGGGCGATGTGTGGGTGCATACGCTGATGCTTTTGGAACAACTTCCCGCGGGGCCGAGCCCGACCTTGGCTTGGGGGATGCTGCTACACGATGTCGGCAAACCGGCTACGTTTACCCCCCCGGATCCAGCGCGGCGGGGGGATCGGATCCGGTTCAATGGGCATGTGGATGTAGGCGTCGCGGTCGCGCGAACGATTCTGACGCGGTTGCACTTCAGCAATGAGGAGTGCGAGCAGATCCTGGCGCTGATCAAGCACCACATGCAGTTTGGCGATGTGATGCAGATGAAGCAGTCGACGCTGAAGCGCTTTCTGCGGATGCCGAAGTTTGAGGAACACCTGGCGCTGCACCGCGCGGATTGCCTGAGCTCTCATGGCAAGCTCGACATGTACGACTACGCGAAGAAGCACCTGGAGGAGATGGGCGAGGAGCAGATTCGGCCCGCGCTGTTGTTGACGGGCGGCGATTTAATTGCGGCAGGGTACAAGCCGGGGCCGGGATTCAAGACGATGCTGGAGGCCGCCGAGGACGCCCAGCTGGAGGGGTCTGTGAAGACCAGGAAGCAGGCGCTGCGGCTGGTAAAGGAGATGTTTCCGGGGTAGGTCCTGCGCGGACGGCGGGGAGCTTCGCGTGGCGGGAACGGTACCGCAGCAGAAGATTACGAAGAGTGCCCGTTGATACGGCGAGGAAATTTATTTGCGCGGCGCGCTGCGCGGGGTACACTTCCGTAAATCCGATTCAGTTCAAATGAAGGAGCTTGATATGGCAGACGTCGTTGTAGCTGGAGCAACTGTTCCAGGGGATGGTGGGCTTTCGCAGGTCGAGCGCGTTGTAGATACGTTCGTGGCGCCGAGCAAAACGTTCACCGATATTCTTCGCAGCACGAGTTGGTGGCTACCGTTTGTGCTGCTGGTGATCGTGACGATGGGGTCGACGTATGCGATTGATCAAAAGATTGGATTCGACCGGGTAGCGGAACAGTCGATCACGCAAAGCGCTACGACTGAAGAGCAGATGGCGTCGATGCCGGCCGACCAGCGGGCGGCGACCATCCATCGAATCGCGGTGGGGCAGAAGTATGGATCCTATGCTGCCGCAGTAATTATTTTGATCTTTGTGGCGATTGTCGCGCTGCTCAATTGGGCGACCTTGAACTTTGGCATGGGAGCGAAGACTACCTTCGGGCAGAACTTTGCGGTGTGCATGTATGCAGGGCTGCCAAAGATATTTGTCGGCTTGCTGAATATCGTGTTCGTCTATGCGGGCGTAAATACGGAGAACTTCGATCTGAATAATCCGGTGGGAACGAACATCGGGTATTACATGACGAGCTCGCCGCACTGGGTGCAGGTGGCGGGAAGCTTCTTCGATATCTTCGGGCTGTGGACGCTGGCGCTGTCGGTGATTGGGCTGGCGATTATTTCGAAGAAGAGCAAGGGGCAGGCGGCGATTGTAGCCGTGGGTTGGTGGCTGGTCGGGCTGCTGGTGCTTACCGGCATCACGGCGGCGCGCGGGTAGGGTCGGCGAAGGACAAAGGAAGAGGCCCGGCTCATGGCCGGGCCTCTTTGCTTGTTTGGAGGGGGCTACTTCGCGATGAACTCGAGCAGCACCTTGTTGACTTCGGTGGCGTGCGTCCAGTTGAGGCCGTGGGGACCTCCTTTAACGATGTGGAGTTGAGCGCCGGGGATCAAAGCAGCTGTCCGCTTGCCGGTGGCGTCGATGGGGAGGATCTGGTCGGCGTCGCCGTGGATGACCAGGGTAGGAATTTTGATCTGGGCGATGTCGGCGCGGAAGTCTTCGAGCCAGGCGTCCACGCAGTTAAGCATGGCGTAATAGCTGGAGGTGGTGCCGACATTGAAGCTGGCGTGGATTGCCTCATCGGAGATGTTGGTGCCGCCGACCGGCTTCTTGTTGTAGAAGTTCTTGAGGAAGGCCTCGAGGAAGGCGAAGCGGTCGGCCTCGATGGCTTGCTTGATGCCTTCGAAGACCTTGGGGTCGACGCCCTCGGGGTTGTCGGCGGAGTGGCGCAGAGCGGGCGCGATGGAGGCCATGAAGACGGCCTTGGTGACGCGGCCGGGCTCGGCGTACTTACCGAGGTAGCGCGCGACTTCACCGCCGCCCATGCTGAAGCCGACGAGGGTTACGCCGCGGAGGTCGAGCGCCTCGATGAGCTTGTAGGTGTCGCTGGCGAGGGTGTCGTAATCGTAGCCGATGGTGGGCTGCGAGGAGCGGCCAAAGCCGCGGCGGTCGTAGGTGATGACGCGGTGTCCGGAGGCTAGCAGAGCCGCAGTCTGGCGCTCCCACGCGGCTCCGCTGAGCGGCCATCCGTGGATGAGCAGGACGGGTTTGCCGGTGCCGTGATCTTCGTAATAAAGCTCGATGTCTGTGTTGTTTTCTTTGCCAACCTTGAGGTATGCCATGGTGTCTTTCTCCTTGTGGTTTGATGCTGCAGAGAGGGGATACGTGGCGGGTTGAGAGAGGAAGATAGAAAAAGCCCGGCGGGGTGCCGGGCCTTTTCGTGGAGTCGGGGGTGGACTACGCTATTCGGCGCCCCAGCGCTTGAAGACCAGCGAGCCGTTCGTGCCGCCAAAGCCGAAGCTGTTGGAGAGAGCATAGTCAATTTTCGCTGGCTGCGGCTTGTTGGGGACGTAGTTCAGGCGGCAGGCCGGGTCAACGTTGTCCAGGTTCATGGTCGGCGGGGCGATCTGGTTCATCATGGCCATGATGGTGATGCCAGCTTCCAGTCCGCCTGCGCCGCCGAGCAGGTGGCCGGTCATGGACTTGGTGGAGCTGACCAGCAGCTCGTGGCTCATGGCCTTCTCGCCAAAGACGTTTTCAATGGCCTTGGATTCGAGGGAGTCGCCTACGGGGGTGGAGGTGGCGTGGGCATTGACGTAGTCGATCTTGTCGGCGGAGATGCCGGCGACGCGCAATGCAGCTTGCATAGCACGGCGGCAGCCATCGCCTTCCGGGGCCATGCCGGTCATATGGTAGGCGTCGCCGCTCATGCCGTAGCCGATGACCTCGGCGAGGATGTTGGCCCCGCGGGCCTTGGCGAACTCCAACTCCTCAAGGATCAGGATGCCCGCGCCTTCCCCGCACACAAAGCCGTCGCGATCCTTGTCGAAGGGGCGGCAGGCGTGGGTGGGGTCGTCGTTACGGGTGGACAGAGCCTTCATGGCGGCGAATCCGCCAACGGAGAGTGGGGTAATGGCAGCTTCGGCGCCGCCGGCGATCATGGCGTCGGCATCGCCGCGCTGGATGATGCGGAAGGCGTCGCCAATGCTGTGCGCAGAGCTGGTGCAGGCGGTGGCGGTGGCTTCGTTGGGTCCCTTGGCGCCGTACTTGATAGACACATGCCCGGCGGCCAGGTTGATGATGGTGGCGGGAATGAAGAAGGGAGAGATCTTGCGGGGGCCGCCGTTCATCAGCGCGGTGTGTTCGCGCTCGATGACGTCAAATCCGCCGATGCCTGAACCGATATGGACGCCGACATTCTCGGCAGTCTCATCGGTGACCTTGAGGCCGGAGTGCTGCATGGCCTCCTGCGCGGCAGCCATGGCGAAGTGGATGAAGCGGCCCATCTTGCGGGCCTCCTTCTTCTCCACGAACACGTGCGGATCGAAGTCTTTGACTTCGGCGGCAATGCGGACAGAGTGACCGGTGAGATCGAATGCTGTGATCTCAGCCATGCCACTCTTACCGGAGAGCAGGCCTTCCCAAATTTGCGGAGCGGTATTCCCGACCCCGCACAGGAGGCCCATGCCCGTTACAACGACGCGACGATGCGACATCTTACTCTCATTCCTGGTTGTCCTTCGACTGCAGAAACAGCTATCCCGCTGCTGCAGAACTGGGGATCGAACTACTTAACTTTCTGGTGCTTCTCGATATACTCGGTCGCGTCCTTGACGGTTTTGATCTTCTCCGCGTCCTCATCCGGGATCTGGATGTCGAAGGCCTCCTCGAACTGCATCACGAGCTCGACGACGTCGAGCGAGTCGGCACCGAGATCTTCCTGGAAGCTGGCGCCGGGAGTGACTTCGGCTTCATCCACCTGAAGTTGCTCGACAATAATCTGCTTAACCTTCTCATCAACTGCTGCCATCGTACGATCTCCTATGAAGTCCTGGGTTGGGCGCGGACATTGACCTTCTAGAGCGAGCTGCCCGATTGACTGCCCCAGTGTGAAAGCATACCGACGTGGTTGGACGGTGTAAAGCGGAGGCACGGTGAACGGGGTAACGCCTCGACAGGCAAGCCCCAACATGATCGGCGTACCAAACTCCTGTATATTCTAGCGTGAATCTCCGGGCCAGAGATATGGCCTGGACGGTATAAGGATCAGCGCAACGATGGCAGTACGTGTGTGTTTCTGGTGCGGAGCGACCAAGTTCCGCCGGGTAAATCGGCGTGGAATGTTTCAGCGATACATTCTGACCGCATTTGGGTGGTATCCGTGGGAGTGCGCTATTTGTCGCCGCAAGACATTAAGGCATAAAGAAAGCTAGCGTTTCTGGGCGGGCCGGATTATTCATCGTCGCTGGCCGCGAGCATCGGAAGAAGGCCGTCGAAGCCGGAGTTGGAGGCGGAGGGCAGCGATGGCTGTGTGGTCTCGACGCTGACGTCGCGCAGGGTCCGATTGATAGCGCGGGTGCGAACGCCGAGCTTGTCGATGGTTCCCTGTACCTTGCCTACATCGTCCGTCATCTTGTCCATCAGCGTCTCAAAGGTGCCAAACTCCTTGCGCGCGCTGGCGAGCACCTTCCAGACCTCGTCGCCCTTCTCCTGCATCTGGAGCATGTGGAATCCCATTTGAAAGCTGTTCAGAATGGCAGAGAGGGTGCTGGGTCCCGCGATGGTGACATGGCAATTCTGCTGGATGTCGGTCTGCAGGCCGTCGCGGCGCATGACTTCGGCGTAGAGGCCTTCGGTAGGCAGAAACATGATGGCGAAGGATGTGGTGCGTGGCGGAGCGATGTACTTTTCGCAGATCTTCTTGCCTTCATTGCGAATGGCCGTCTCGAAGGCTTTGCCGGCACTGACGAGATCCGCGCCAGTCTGATAGGCGGTTTCGAGGCGCTCCCAGGCTTCGCGCGGGAACTTGGAGTCGATGGGAAGCAGTGCTTCGCCGTTGGGCGTGGGGAGCTTGACGACGAACTCAACCACCTCGTTGGAGCCAACCTTGGGCTTCGCGTTCTTCTCGAACTGGCTGGGCGCGAGCATCTGCTTGAGCAATGTCTCGAGCATGACTTCGCCAATGGTGCCGCGGGATTTGACGTTGGTGAAGATGCGCGAGAGATCGTCGACGCCGGCGGAGAGCTTGGTCATTTCGCCCAGCCCGGCGTGGACCTTGGTGAGCTGGTCGGTGACCTGGCCGAAGCTTTCGGTGAGCCGTGTCTGGAGGGTGGCGTGGAGTTTTTCGTCCACCGTGATGCGCATCTCCTCGAGCTTGGCGGCGTTGGTGAGGTTGAGCTTGTCGAGCCGGTCCTCGACAGTCTTGCGCAGGGTTTCGAGGTGCTCGCTCTGGCCGGTGCGGAGTTCGCTGAGGCGAGAGTGGAGGGCTTCGCGGCTCTCGGTAGCTTGATTGGCGGCAGCCGTGCGCGAGGTTTCGAGAGTGGAGCTGAGCGTGTTGCCCAGGGTGCCGATATTGGTGAGGACTTCGGTACGGAGCGAGGCGCTGGACGACGCGGTGTCGGTGCGAAGCTGGGATAGTTCGGCGCGCAGGTGTTGGTCGAGGCCCTGGGAGCGGGCGTCAAGGCGCGTGAACTGGGCAGGGAGATCGGCGGCGAGCAACTGGGCCAGGCGCGGGTCTTCAACCGGGGGAGCGGCCGCAGGCACGGCAGTATTGCGGCGGACGATCAACACAATCACGGCCACGAGCGTGAGGAGTTGGAGGACGATGAGAGCTGGAATCATTTCGACTTTCCTTCGCTTGGAGGATAGCATTCCCCCGGGGCAGAGGTGGTCTGTGCGATGTGCGTAACGCGGAAGTTTTCGGTCGTTTGGTGATTTGAGCTACAGATGATTCAATAGCTCTGGAGCACACTTGCTCGCAAAGGTCAGCCACTTGCGTCTATCTGCTATG
>JBEKFF010000167.1:0-8125 GCA_050013455.1 Acidobacteriaceae bacterium
CATTCCCAACAAAAGGCCCAACGGCCCGACAGATACCAGCCTGGGGCAAAGCCCAGGTCAACCCGCGACCCGTAAAGTCTTTAGATCGGGGTATTGCGGCACTTAACGTCCTTAGACACAACGAGTTACACCCCAAAATCCCTCCTGGACCAGAGGATGCTGCAGCATGCAACCCATTTGATGACAATAGTTTAGGACCAAAACCCAGGGGGAGGGGGGAGGGGGAGGGGGGTACCCTACACCGGCCGCGTATACGTCCCACTCTTCCCACCGGTCTTCGACAACAAAACAATCTCCCGAATCCGAATCCCCTTATCCAGCGCCTTGGTCATGTCATAGACAGTAAGCGCCGCAACCGCCGCCGCAGTCATAGCCTCCATCTCCACGCCAGTCCCGGCCACGGTAGCAGCGGTAGCCCGAATCTCCACCCCACCGGCAACGACAGTAGCCTGCACATCAACATAGCTCAAAGAAAGCGGATGACACATTGGGATCAACTCCGAAGTCCGCTTAGCCGCCTGGATCCCGGCAAACCGAGCCACCTCCAGCGGATTCCCCTTAGGATTCTGCGGCAAGGCAGCCAGCACCGCCTCATTCAACTCAACGAACGCGGAAGCCACAGCCTCCCGCCGAGTCTCCACCTTGGCCCCAACATCCACCATCCGGGCCGACCCAGCCTCATCAAAGTGCGACAGCTTCTCGCTCATGGGTGCAATTCCCGCCGGACTTTTAGCCCGTTGAAAATGCAGATCGCGCTCAACGCTGCTAAGAAAGAAAAAAGAGCTAAGCCTGATCGGTGATCGATTCCAGGATTGTGCCAGTGGATTGTCACTCGGCATAAACCATAAAGAGACACGGCAAACAGCGCCACCCATTGCGCTAGCGAAAAAAGATTCTTGCGACGTTTTTGCTGCACCGCGGACTGTTCGGTCGTGTCCAACATGCGCCTATCCTATCGCAGCAACACGCGCACCGTCAGCCCAGCAGGGAAGTGCTCAACGCCTGCAGGAAGCACCACATACCCATTCCCGCGAGCATTCGCCACCACATCCCCCGAACCCTGCCAACCCACAACCCTAACCTCAACCCCATCCCAACCGCCGCTCAACTCCGCCGGCAGAAACCGAGTCACCCGTGCCCCACCCTTCACCTCCTCGGCCAGCCGAGCCTCCACAAACACCGGCACAATCTCCGTCCGACCCGCCAGCGCCCGCAGCATCGGCGCCACAAACAAAGCAAAGCAGACCTGCGTCGACACCGGATTTCCCGGCAACCCAAAGAAATAAGTCCACTCCGCACTTCCGGAGTAGAAGGGGCCTTCAGGCCCCTGTTTCCGGTCGCCCAAGTCTCGGGCTTTAGCCCTGGGCAATCGCCCAAACACAATCGGCTTTCCCGGCTGAATCAGCGCACCCGTAAAGAAGAACTCCGCGCGAAACTCCCGAAGCACCTGCTCGACGAGATCATACTTTCCCATCGAAACCCCGCCCGACAGCAGCAGCAAATCCGCCTCACGACCCTCCGCAACCTGCGCCCGCAACTCGCCCAGCGTGTCCCGCGCAATCGCGAGCCGCTTGCCAACGCCTCCAGCAGCGCTCACCAGCGCAGTCAGCGTATAACTATTCGAGTTCCGAATCTGCCAAGCCTCCATCGGCTCATCCAACTCCACCAACTCATCGCCCGTAGCAATAATCGCCACCGTCGGCCGCGCGAACACCTGCACCTTCGCCAGCCCGCAACTGGCCGCGACACTGATCTCCGCCGCACGCAGCACGCGCCCCGCAGGCAACACCACATTCCCCGCGTGAGTCTCCGCGCCGCGTGGAACCACATTCTCCCCAACCCGTAACGATCGCCCAGCCTCCACGCGCAGCACGTCAGCCTCAACCGAAACATGCTCGACCATCACCACCGCATCGGCCCCAGCAGGCAAAGGAGCTCCCGTCATGATCTCGATCGCTTCACCCTCAGCCATCACCGCGCCCGACCAGCTCTCGCCCGCCCGCACCGAACCCACCACCCGCAGCGCCTTACCCACATCGTCCGCGCGAACCGCATACCCATCCCGCGTAGCCCGATCGAACGCCGGCTGATCCCGGTCCGCGACAACCGCCGCAGCGAGCACCCGTCCCGCTCCCGCCAGCAGCTCCACCGCTTCCACCCCGCGCGCACCAGCAGCCGAACGCGCCTGCGCCAGCACCTCCTCCAACGCCTGATCGAACGCCAGCACCCTTTCGCTCATCGTCAATCTCCCTGCCCGCATCCCTGGTTCAGAGACGCGAAGGCCCCGGCCAAATCCTCCTGACCGGGGCTTCGCACGCTGCCTGCTCCCTAGTGTTTCTTAGGAGCCTTGTACGTCGTGTCGATCGTCTCTCCAAGGCTTGCCAGCACCGCCTTCACCTGCGGCACCTTTGGATCGTTCGGCGCAATCGCCAGGAACTTGTCGTACGCCTCAACGCATCCCGGAGGTGCCGTCAACTTGTTCGTCTTCGGGTCCACAGCCGACTTCGTCACCAACGCCTGACCCTTGATGAAATAGGCATCCGCCTGGTTCGGATCAGCCGCAATCGCCTTGTTCGCTGCATCCAGCGCTGCATCCATCTGTCCAGCGTTGTACAGGACAGCCGCTGCATTCTTGTAATAGACGCCAGCCTTGGTTGGATCTGTCTTCGCTGCACTGTCGAACGCGGCAATCGCATCATCGGTCTTGCCCTGCGCGGTCAGTGCATTGCCAAGCTGGTTATAGTCAGCTGCCAGACCCCCAATATTGGGCTTGGCTGCCGCTGCATCCAGCGCCACAGCCTTCTTGTACGCATCCACCGCATCGCCGTACGCCTGGTTTACCGCGTCATCGCTGCTGGGCGATTTGCCGGCCTTCTTGTCTGCATCTGCCAGGTGCCGTCCCTGGGCCAGCAGCGTGTCGCCGTACGTCAGCCAGAGCAAGCCTTCATCCGGCTTGGCGCCCACGGCCTCCTTCATGCTGGCCACGTCCTTGCTCACGTCGTCATGGTTCGCCGCCGCTGCCGCAAGGTCCGCACGCACTGTCTTCAACGTCGCATTCAACTTCGCGATGACCTGGTTAGCCGAGTTAACCGCAGCATTCTTCTTCTTGTACTCTTCCAGCGCCTTCTGCTGCTCGGGAGTCATCTGCTTGATGTACTCAGCCCGCGACATGTCATCGTTCAGCGTCAGATCGGTGTCTTCCGCCTTCACCTTCAACTCAACCCGATCCACAATCTTGTCGGCCTGCACAACGTAAACAAAGTAATCGCCCGGCGTGACTCCAGTCGCCTTGTAATTTCCCTGGCCGTCGATCGGCACTGTGGCGACAAACTTAGCGTCTTTGTAGGCCGAGGACTTATCGGTGGTGAACTTCACGTCGCCGGGGGTAAAGTCCTGGCCCGCCGGGTTCGTGACGTGACCATGCACCGTCGCTCCAGGTTTCTGAGCAAACGCTGGAGCCATCGCGAAAATTGCCACGCCCACAATGCTTGCAAGCTTGGCAAAAAGGGAACCTCTATACGTCTTCATCATTTCGTCGCCTTCTTTCGAGTCAGCCCGGAGCCTCGATCTGCTAACGGACGTTCGTATAATCTTGTGCCGCACCGCTCGTTGCATAGCGGATTGGGTCGGCTAAACCGGCTGCGGAAAAAGCTCGCAACCGCAAATTGCAACTTTCGCACACTCCGCAGGCCTCGGTTTCACCTGAGTAGCACGACCAACTTACATGCAACGGCGCGCCCAATTCAACTCCCAGCGTCACAATCTCATGCTTTCTTAGCTTGATCAGCGGCGTCACCACCTTGATCTCGCCCTCTTTCGTCCCTCGACGGATCAGCTCGTTGAACGCCTCGTAATACGCTGGCCGGCAGTCAGGATACCCCGAACTATCCTGTTCGACCGCGCCCATGAACACCGTCGTCGCTCCCAGAACCTCCGCCCAACTCACCGCCGCGCTCAGGAAATGCGCATTGCGGAACGGAACGTAGGTCACCGGCACATCCTCTCCTGCTCTCGCCGAGGCACCGTCTATCCCCTCGACACCCGCTTCCGGTACCGCAATCCTCGAGTCTGTCAGGGCCGATCCGCCGATGCGCCGGAAAAGGTCCGTATCCAGCTCCATCAACTCCCGCAGCCCAACCGCTTTCGCTACCTCGCGCGCCGCCTGCAGTTCGCGCTTCTGCGTGCGCTGACCATAACTGAAGTGCAGACCGAAGCTGTCGTAATCTCGAGCCGCCAGCGTCGCGCAGACAGTGGAATCCATACCCCCTGAGAGGCAGACCACGGCCTTTGCCCGACTCATTTTGACGATCCCTCCGCAGCAATCTCTGCCGCGGTTACCGACTCCAACGATTCAGGCGCATCATTCATCGCCTCCAGTAGACTGCGCGCCGCCGCCTCGTCCTTTGCCTGCACCTGCAGCTGCGACTCGAACGCCACCGGGATCATACTGTTTGCGGTCTCGCCCACGATGAATACGGAGATGCCCGCGGCCTCCAGCGCTGATCTCGCCATGTTGGCCTCCATCGGCTCCGGAAAGGTCGCGATGGTCACCAACTCGTCCTGCTCATCCGTGTTGTTCTGATCCAGGTTCTCGTCGCTCATCTTCATCTCTCTGTCTCCGCTTTCGCGGTTGCCCTTATTCTCGGCGCTTCGGCTACTTGAATTCAACCGATTGCAGGTGGAAAGTGATCGTGCCCCAGAACAGCCGAGCCTGCATCTGCACGGGTAGATGCCGAGCATCGTCTGTGTACCAGATCCAGATGCTGCCGCGATTTTTCACGATCCCTTCATCTGCGGTCGCTTGCACTTTGATGGTCTGAAAGGTCCCAGCGGGTGTCTTGATCTCCTCGCGACCCTCCACTTTCATGCCCACGCTTACCGTCCGCATGGCATCGGCCAACGGGAATTCCACCGTCTGTCCGGGCGCCATCGGCTGCGACTGCGTGTAAAACATGGCCGACAACGAGTCCGTCACGCAAGCCGGGATATTGGTGACGCTGTGCGTTGCCGTGCCTTTTACCAGGTTGCGTTCGTCTCGCGTCTGCTTTCCGTGGACATAATCGAAGCTGAGGTCGCTCGCGATCTTGCGCCGGCCCTCCTGCGTCTGCTTATTGAATCCTGTTGAGCAACCAGTCTTCAGATCAATGCCGGACTGGAAGCCATCCACCACCGGAAACAGCATATTCACCGCGCCCACCGTATTGGCCGTTGCCGAGATCTTCAGCAGATTCCCCACCTGGTCGAGGTGAAACACCGCCGTTCCCCCCGTAAAAACCCGCCAATCCACGCTGTACGTTAGGGTTTGGTGCTGAGGATAGTCAAACCCGGCAGCCGGCGGCTGTAGTACCGGAATCGGCTTCTGCACAGCCGGCGTCTCCGCCTTCGAGAACAGCTGTGCCTTCACCCGCGCCGGCTGTCCAAAGCCCATCACGATGGCCAGCGCACAGGCTGTTCTCCCCAGGACCACCGCCGACGAGTCTCTCCAGACCCGCAAACGGGCCATCAAAACAACCTTCAAATCAGCATCTCCCACGGGTTAGACGCACCTGCGAAGTGTCAGTGCCACAGTACCATCCGCAGCGTCAAGGCCGCATAAATTGCGACTGCGCCCATACTGGCATTGTACTCGCGATGATGCCGGTAGCGCTCCGCAGAGAACCGCCCGCCGCCCGCGTCCACGCCGTCAAAGCGCGCCGCCGACCACCGCCACCAAAGCCGCGGCACCTTGCGGCAATACTCCTCAAAGCCCGCAAACTCGCCGCGTAGAAAGTTCTCTTCGGACAAAATTGTCGGCACATAAATCGCCAGAAACATTCCTACCAGGAAGACGACCAGCCACCAGCGCCCAGCCGCCACGGCAAACCCAGCCGCAATCCCCATCGACCCCAGGTACAGCGGATTGCGCGTATGCGCATACGGCCCGGTCCGCGTAAGCTCCGCATTCTTCTTCACATATCCGGCTGCATACCCGCGCAGCCATAATCCCGGCAGGACGAGCAACAGGCCCCACGCCATCGAATGCCAGCTGGGCCTGGCGAACACTAGGAAGACCGCCGCCACGACGAATCCCAGCGGCACCCGCACCCTGCGCGCGATCTTCTGCCAACCCGTGTTGCCACCAGCTTTAGTCACTGTCCCCGAACCCATCCCACCATTCTCTCAAAGGTCGCCCCCAGCCTCACAACAGACTGCGGACCGCGTCCACAACCGCGCCCACCGAGATCTTCGCCAGTCCCGCATCTTCCGTGTTCGCACGCTTATAACTGGTCACCGACGCAGAATCCCGCAACACCACCATCGCACCCGGTCCTCGAGGCCCATTCCTCTCCGGATCGGTCGGCCCGAACAGGGCCACCAGCGGAACACCCAGCGCCGCCGCCAAATGCGTTGGCCCAGAATCACCGCCCACCAGCAGCGTCATTCGTCGCATCAACGCAATCAGCCCAGCCACATTGCAGACGACAACCCGCGCCGCGCCGCCACTAGCCTCCACCACTGCCGCCGCCAACGCATCGTCCTTGCGCGCGGCATTCACCACCACATCCATCCCCATTGCCTTCAGTTCGACAGCCAGCGCACCGTATTTCTCCATCGCCCAACACTTTGCACCCCATCCCCCACCCGCAGCCAGCAGGCACGTCCGCCGATCACCCACCACCTCCGCAGCCCAAGCATCCGCCCACTCCTCATGCGGCAACTCCACCCCACTCGGCTCCAGCGTTATCCCGCACGCCTCACCCAGCAGCGCGGCCCCTTGCTCGATCACGTGTCTGCCCTTGCGTTCGAGTTTCGTCTTGTAAAACTTCGCAGCCATAGCCTCGCGCGGATCGCTGTACCCCGCAAGCTGCCCCGAGCCCGACATCCGCCCAATCACCGCGGACCGCAACGTCCCCTGCATATCAACCGCAAGATCATAACTCTCACTCCGCAACGCACGCCGCAACTCGTATATCGAGCGCAACGTTGCAGGCGACGCCGGAGCCTTCTTCCATAGCTTCGTCTCCGCCAGATAAACCCGCCCAACGACCGGTCCCTTCCCCTCACCATCGACCAGCAGCGGTGCCCACCGCGGATCCACCACCCAATCAATCTCCCAACCCGGCCGCACTCTCCGCAACGCCGAGACCGCCGGCAACGCATGCAGCACGTCGCCCATCGCACCGACGCGGATAATCAGGATCTTCATCAGGCCTTCGCCTCCACGTGCAGCAGCTTCGCTTCCAGTGCGCGCAACACAGCCGCGGGCTCCGCAAACTCTGCCTCCAGCGCGACCACCATCAGCGGTCCGTGCTCTTCCAGCCGCCGTCGCATCGCCTCCGTCAGCTTCACCGCATCTTTCTCCGTAGTAATGAAGCCCGATCCATTCAAACTCTTTGCCACCTCAATCACCCGCTCCATATCGGAAGCGGTATACCGATGATGATCCGCAAACGCAACCGTCTCCACCACTCCGCATCCCGCGTTCTGCAACATCGCGGCAAAGTCCTCCGGCCGCGCAATCGCGCAAAATGCAACCGGCCGCAACCCCGCTCCAAACACCCGCAGCGGAGCAGGGAAGACCAGCTTCCTGCGCACGATCCACATCTGCCCACGCTCGCGAAGCATCCCCCACGCGCGCTTATTCACCGACATAACTCCCGCATCGATATCGGCGTCAACCTCGTTCTGTCGCACCACCAGAACGTCCGCGCGCTGCAGCGCAGACAAGCCCTCGCGCAGATTGCCCGCTGGCAACAACGTATCCTCAAGGCACGCCGCGCACTGTGCCTTCAGTCTGTTCCTCTGCGCGCTTCCCCGCAACATATCGATCGGCGCCGACCCACACCGGCACGCCCGTCCGCTCGGCGATCAACACCGGCTCATCTCCAAATCGCCGTGCAGCGTAAGCTAACTCCGGCTCCACCAACTCCATGCCCCACCCCTCGCGACCATACCCCCGCGAAAGCACATCGACTGTCCATCCCCCATCCCGCAAAAGTTTTGCCAGCGCAATCACCACCGGCGTCTTCCCCGCGCCTCCCGCAGACAGGCTCCCAACGCTGATCACCGGCCACTTCAGCGTACGCGTGCGTGCAAGCCCCGCGCGCCGCAACCAGTCCTTCAGCCGGATCGCCGCAGCGTACAA
>JBEKFF010000168.1:0-7695 GCA_050013455.1 Acidobacteriaceae bacterium
CAACTCCGAGTTCGGATCAGCGAAGGAATCCATTCCCTTCGACCAATCCTTGCCTTCATCCTTCCACCAATCGGCCGCACTATGCTCCGCCGTGTAGTTGAACAGAACCCGGTAGCTGAAACTCGCGATAGGGGGCATATAGGCCTCCTTCACCTCGGGCGGAACATCCTTGATCGTCAACTCGAAGACCTGAATAGGCTGTGTCGTAAATTGGGTATGCGGGATATCACGACGCTCGATCTTCACACCTGCAGGAAGAATCGGGAACCAGGTAATCGTCGTAGCCGTCCCCCGGCCAGTCTCAAGTTCCTGGGATGTCGGGTACCAAACGTAATGCGCCTGCTTCACATACAACTCTCCCTGGATATACCAGTCGGGCGCCTCGTAGATGTTATCGGCGATCTGCGTCGCGTAGCGGTACTCGATAATGCTTCCCACCTCAACATCCGGCAGCGTGAACACTCTCTCCTGCACCTTCACGTCCTTGTCCTTCTCAAGCACTTTCAGATAGGGCTTCCCCGTAAAAGGAATGATCGTGCCATCCGCGTGGATCGTCCGTCCCGCGATCTCTCCTAGCGTCTTGTCATCGCCAGTGTTCGAGTAGGAGTTCTGCGCGACGCTCACAAAAGGGAGCTCCACATTCGCATACTTCTCCCCGTCTTTGGTCAGGATCTTGATGCGTTCGTAATGAAACGCTGCATGCAGATCGTCCTTGGTCGTCTCCTCACGATTCAGTACCACCGCCGCTGCGCCCGGGTATCCCGGCAACGCAGTCATCGAAAGCTCTTCCGGCGTCGGCGCTATGAAACTCGCCTGCTGCGCGCACGCCACCCCGCTCACCGCCACGGCCATCCCTACCCATGCACCCATCCGTCGTATCGTCATCGCAGCCGCTCGCTCCCTTTTAGTTTGTGGTGCCTTTAGTTTCCGCGTTTCAAAATCGCCTGACTGCTTTCATCCGCAGCGATGGCTGCCGCCAGCTGCTGCACCGCCTCATACTTTGTCGCAGGCACCGTCACCTGTCTCACCGTGTACGTCCGGCTGTAGTGCAACACCCGCCCACGCAACTCCGTCGAGCTCACATAGCTCGCAAATCCGACATCGATCTTGACTGGATCCGGCAGCTCGTCCACGACGTAACCCTGTGGCAGCTCGATGTCATACTCGTCGCTGCCTTGCATGGTCTGTTCGAGATCGATCTCCACGGCTCGCGGCTTGCGATCTACGTCCAGCCCATAGCTCCCCAGCACTCGCGGCCGAATCATCAGCAGTGGCCCGGTAAAACTCGCAAAGTGGCTCGCCTGCAGATCAAACGTGGTCGTCAAATCTTTGTTGAGGGCATCCACGTTCACCACCTTCAACCCTGTCATCGACGCCCCCGTAAAATCCTGCGCGATGACCCGGTTCATGTATTCCGTCTGCTTCTTTTCATCTTCGCTTGAGAAAACGTGCCGCCGCCTCTCCGCCAGATCCCCAAACCGCAGATCAGTAACCGATCCCTTCAGCGTTCCATCCGCGCTCAGCTCAAACTTCCCTGAGCGTCGAATCGTATTCAACGTAGGATCCATCACCGGCAGCTCGATCACCTGGCTATCCTTCCCCACCATCAGCACTCCGTAGCTCCCCTGCAGATTGTCCTCGAGCTGTCCGAACGGCGTCAGATCCCACGTCGGATCAAAAATCAGATACCGCTTACCAGTCTTTCCCGTCACCACGCTGTGCAACTTCGCCGACTCATACCCCTTCGGAAGTTCGATCGCCTCAATCATGTGGTCGCCCCAGATCGACGGCGCATCTGGATTGATCACGCCGCGTTCCGTATCCACCATCAATAGCGCGCCATGTATGCCAACGCTGGACAGCATCGCCGAGAGCAGTGTCGCCTTGTCCTTGCAATCCCCGTAGCGTCCGCGAAAGATATCCTCCGCCGCATGAGGTTGATATCCGCCAACCCCCATCTTGATCTCGACGTACCGGATCTTCTGTTGGACAAACTCTCCGATAGCCTCGGCCTTGTCGTAGAAATCCGTCTTTCCTGCCGTCAACTCCGCAGCCTTCGCCGCAATGTCCGGCGTCGATACTACCCGGCCGCTCGCGAGTCCCTCATACCATTCGCCAATTCCCTGCCATGTCCCATCCTGCGGTTCCGTAAGCCCAGGGCCCGCATAGTGCACCGTCATCCGCCCCGCCTGTGACCCCTCACTCGGCGCCATGGGTACCTGGTCCAGATCGATCGCCGGTTCGTTATTCATCTCCCAGCGATAGGAGTGATTCTCAAGATCAATCCCGGCCACGTTTGCATGCCGCGCCCACGTCGTTGTATACGTGTAGCCGGGCGGTAGTGCCAGTGTGAAGCTCTGCTGCATGCGCGGCAGGCCATCCTGAAACTCCCAGTTCGTCTCAGCGAGGTAAGGCCGTTCGCGCCTCTCATACTCGTACGCGATCACGCCGCCCGGATCGCGTCCCGGCGGATCCGCAGCCTTTGCCCGGTCATCCGAGTACAGCTCACCGCTCCCGCCCGGCTCCCCCATGTCCACAATCTCGCTGTCCTTCACGGTGTACTCATGCCCCGCCGCATCAATGCTCCACACGTGTAGCGAAAGCACCTTGGAGTCCTTGTCATACCGCACCCACGGATATCCATAGTCCCGCCCCTGCGGCCGCAGAATCTTCACCACCCGGCGCACATGCTCAACCGCCTGCCCCTTCTGGTCGACCGTATACGTGGTCTCCTCGAGCAGCACCACCGCCTTGGGATTTCCGTGGAACTCAGGCAGCTTCTGTTGCGCCGCCGTCCTCACCCAGTCCGGCATCGGCTGCGCCCCAAACAGGTTGCCGGCTCGCGCGTCAGCACCACCCCAAAGTACCGTCGCGCCCACCAACAGAATCGCCAGCCGGCCACTCGCGCGGCCGCCCCCTACTGCAACGCTTGACTGCATGGCGGCAGCTCTGTGTGTCCCGCCTCGCATTTTCATTTGAGACCCGCTCGCTAAGAGATTTAGTGGTTGATTTATACGTGGCTTCTGGCCGCCATGCAAGTGCGCATCGAATTCCACCGCCCCCGCAACGAATAGCAGCCTTCGTGCTACCTTAAATAAGGAGCGAGCGGGTAGCTCAGTTGGTAGAGCATCGCCCTTTTAAGGCGTTGGTCCTGGGTTCGAGCCCCAGCCCGCTCACCATAAAAACCTCTTTATCAATGGCTTATCGGTACATCAGGCAAACGCCCTTCGAACCCACAAATGCTAGATGGATACGAAAGGGATAGTTTCCTGAATGAACAAAGCCCGGCTTGATCGCCGGGCTTTTACTGTTGAGTCTGCTCCCCCGTCGTTTTCGCCTATGATTCGCCAGCGAGCGCCGATGCGATAGACACGCAGAGGCGCCTGGGTCGCCTCCACCTTCGCAAGCGATTCGAATCGCACAAAGGTGTTTTGGAACCCACTTGCAAGTTCCGCTAACTTCCCTGATTGCAAGTTGCACAAGCTTGAATGAACGGTGTGTAATCGACATTGTTCAAGCGCAATCTAGCGTAGATTTTTTTCGCGGCGGCCGGAGCGCACATGAAACTCCATCGCATATGCAAATATCTGCATACAGGCGGCGGCGAATCGCTCCACGACGGGCAGAAGCCGCCGCCCTCCTTATACAGAGCCCAGCTGCAGAACCTGCCGCCTCTTTGCGCCTGCGCAAAGACACACGGCTTCCACTCCCCGGATCATCGGTACTTCATTCCTGGAAGATCCGTTTCGCCACCGGGCTCTGCGTTGAATCTGCCGCCGCGCCGGAGCGGCCGATCGGAATCGCAGGCAGAACACGAACGTCGCGGGGTGCGAAGTGCGAAGAATCATCGGCGTCCTTCTCGTATGCGCAGCCGGTCTCGCGGCCGGCTTCTATCTCGGTCGCACCCGTACCCCAGTCAAGCCCAGGGCGCGAACCATTCTTTATTACGTTGATCCCATGCACCCCAGCTATCATTCCGCCAAGCCGGGTATCGCTCCGGACTGCGGAATGGAGCTGGTTCCCGTCTATGAAGGCGATGTAGCAGCGACCCAGCAGATGCCAGCCTCGACGGAGTCCGGCCTCGTGCACATCGATCCGGCCACTCGCCAGCTCTACGGCATTACCCTCGCTACCGTCGAGCAGACATCGGGTCGTGGAAACCTGCGTGTCTACGGGCGAGTCGCAGCCGATGAGTCCCGCGTCTTCCACGTCGACCTCGGCACCGAAGGCTACGTCAAGGATACCCACGCAGACGCCGTCGGCGATCACGTCTCGAAGAACCAGCACCTCGCAACTGTCTATTCGCCGGAGTTCCTCTCCCTTGCCGGCGGCTACCTCTCCGCAAACGAGCGCTCCACCCCAGGCAACTCCCATGATGCCGCGGGGCAATCTCCGAGTGTGACGGCAACGCAATCTCAGAATGCCAGTGGTGCCCAGGCTCGCGCCGATCGTTTGAGAAATGCCGGCATGAGTGACGTGCAGATCGAAGAGATACGCGCAAACCAGAAGATCCCGGAAGACGTCTATGTGGTGTCCCCCACCGACGGCTTCATCATCGCTCGCGAGATCTCACCCGGCATGCGCTTTGAGCGCCACACCGAGCTCTACACCATCGCCGACCTGAACCACATCTGGATCCTCGCCGACGCCTTCGGCAAGGATGCGCTTGCCTTCCGCTCCGGCAGCATCGCGCAGATCACCTTGCCCGACACCGGCGAACACTTCGTCGCTCGAGTCAGCAACGTCTTGCCGGAGCTCAACGCAACCACGCGAGCCCTCCAGCCTCGGCTTGAATTATCCAATCCAGGCTTTCACCTTCGCCCAGGAATGTTTGTGGATGTGGATGTCTCTACCGCCCCCCGCGAGGGGCTCACGATTCCTTCCGATGCCATCGTGAACACCGGCCTTTCCAAACGCGTGTACGTCGAAATCGGTGAGAACACCTTCCAGGCGCGGGTGGTTGAGACGGGCTGGACGGAGGGTGATCGCGTACAGATAGTGCGCGGCCTTCGAAAAGGGGACAAGGTCGTTTCTTCAGGAACGTTTCTGATCGATTCAGAGAGCCGGATGCATCAGGCTGGTGAATAGCAACTCCGGCATTCCGCGTTTTCAGAAAGTACCGGAACGAAGAATGGCCGCTGCTCCCGCCGCTGTCAAATCCTGAGGGACCAGCCTGAAGCCGCTGCGCGCCGAGTCGACATCCCGCGAAAAGCTCTTCAACAACAGGATTCTTCCATCAAGATGCACGCGGATTTTTGTCGTTGTCCATTGGCCGGAAGAGACCTCCTGGCGCGCCAGGAACAGGCGGGTCTGACCACTCAGCTCGCCGAGGATGCCGAACCCAAACTCCACTTTGTGATCAAGATGTCCATCCAGGATGCATAGTCGCATGTCCGTCTTATGGATAAGTATTTCGCCCGACATGGCGTGGATCACGCGGTCCTGATAGCTCTCCTCGTGGAAGGATGGGTTCGACTGAAAAGCGATGCGGAAGTAGTCGCCCTCAGAATCGATGGTCTTAAACAGAAAGATGTTTGGAATCTCTCTCAACAACTCTGGCATTCGCGCTTCATCCTCTTTACGCCGTTGAGATTTCCGCCGGAATTCGGCCGGGTGATCTCCCAGGTAGAGGATGCGTTGCTCTTCTGCTTGTTCCTGGCTGCCGGATAACGGCTTGCCATCTTCAGCGACAAGGCGCTGCATCGATCCGTCCGACGTTTCGACGACCATCTCATCCCACAGCCGGCCGCCCGTACGGCTAGATCGTTCCTGGTTTCGATAGAGAAAATGCTGGCGGGTTTTCCAGGCAGCCGTTTCAACCTCCACCATCTGATGGACGATCTGACTGGCCGAGAGGGGCCGAGGCTCCTGGGCGGCGACACGCGCGCAGCCAATCCATGGTCCGAATAAAACGGCAAGGAGAATCGCGAGGAAACGGGCGAGCCGAAGCTGCTGTCTCCGGTGATGCTTCTTCAAGAACGTCATACCCTGTCGTGCCAGCCACTGACAATTCCGTTTCGAAACACAAACGACGCGCGCCTTCACATCGGGTGCCAGGTCATATCGACGCGCACCGGAATTTCGTTCTTGATCGGCACGGTCAGAAAGGATGGACGGTCGATCTTGAAGTCGGAACAGGTAGCTGGAACGACTCCCGTGATTTCTATTTGATTGCCATGGACAATCTTTTGGAAGGCAACGTTCTTATAGTGAGCGGTCTGACCGGCAAACTGTACTTCGAGGTCGGCGTGGATAGTTGCCTCCGCAATTTCTGATTCCGGAAACTGGGTGCGGACGATGACCATGGGAAACTGTGCGCCGCGCGTGGTTTCGATCATATGCAAATCGCGATTGCTGTCTCCCGTGTCAAACGACTTAACCGGGGCCGCGATCAGGAAATCGCACTGGCCAGCCTGGCAAACGCCCTTGCCCTTCGCCGCATGACTGATGCCATCCACTTCGTGCATCGGGTGAGACATGTGATAGCTGAGGGTGGATTGATCGAGGGCCCATTGCTTGTCGGCCTGCGCGAACATGGGGACTGCGAACAGCAGGGCGGCGGCAATCAAAAAACTATTCTTCATTATTTCTATCTCTCCCAGAACTTCCAGTGAATCGGCCACGATATCGCTACGATGGACACACCGTACGCGGCTGCTGTGACATAGGCTGCGGTGCCGTGATACGAAGCGATCCCATGAACCTTTTCTCCGGCATTCTCCTGGTTGTAGGCCATGATCCCGAGGATCGGTGTGAGGATCATTCCGGGGCCATGGATCCACTCCATATCGCGGTGAAGTCGTATGGCGCCTTTCGGCTTAACGCCCGGAATTTTCGGCGCGAAGATCGCGTAGTAAGCGGCCGTCCAATAAAGCCCTGAGGTCAAGCCACCGAGAGCAACATGGAAATCGAGGTTCGCTGTCGTCGGCTCTGTAATCGGCTGCCCATTCTTGCCCGTGGCCTTGGCCTCTGGCCCGGTAAAGAGGGTCGCGACCATTGGAATGACGGTAATCAATCCAAGCGTCTGATGAACCTTGAGCATGTGGGTTCGTTTTTCAAGCATCGCCTGCATCTGCGCATTGGCCTGCGTCTGTTGCGTCGTGAACCCCAGATCGCCCAACGAAAGCCCACTGCCCGGCTTGGTCGGGCTCTGTTGATTCGCCTGCCCCGGTTGTTGCGCCGTCTGAGCCCGCGGATCTGGAGCGGAGGGCAGATCGCCGATGTCGGGCGAGACTACCGCTGCAATGGTCGAAGTAGCAGCTACGCTCGAGCTATCAGGCGCACTCGAGTCTCCAGGCGCGATACTCTGCGACGTCTGAGCCGCGCACACCGCGGGAACCGATAGCACACAGCAGAAAAGAGCGAGTACCCCTTTTCGCCCCATCGTCATTCGAGGATTCGTTCTCATCGCCCCCCTCCCTTCACGACCAAGCAAACGTTTCTCAACCCAAGGCCTTTCACTTCGAGGTGCTTCCGCAGCCATCAAGAGAATCTCCGAAACGATGTTGCGGTGTGTGTATGGGATCTTCTGGACGATGGGATCGTCCGTCGGCGGTTATTTCAACTATAAGGACACGTAGATGACTTGTGCGTAGCTTTGCTATTACAAGATGTTCATCTCATCCGATGGTTCGCCTCCAATGAATCCAGTCCACGCTTCAGGCGCGAGAGGCCATCAGATTCGCTCGACTTGAG
>JBEKFF010000169.1:0-7677 GCA_050013455.1 Acidobacteriaceae bacterium
AGCAGGTAACGAATCAGCGTGCGGTCATCACCATCAACTGAACCGTAGCCCATTTGAACGGACGAGTGGTCCCGATATAGATCGAGGTATCTGTCGAGTGATTGCCGTGCGACAGCGACGCCAGGTGGCATGATGGACAATTTGATGTACCCGTAGGCGCGTGGAAGGTTCACACAGGCGAAGAGAGTACACGCCACCGCGATGTAATAGATAGGGATTGCCCGATCCTCGTCTGGTATCGCTGACATTTCTTTCGCTACGAGAGCCATATAGACGACGATGGACGGAACAACATGCCACAAATAGTGCACACCGGAACCGTGTTTCGAGGTTAGCACCGCCAAGGAAAGGCAAAGCAAGATGATAAGGAACTCGGGAACTCTTTTTCTAAAGGCCAACCCGAAGCGGCGCATATACAGTTCCATGATTAAGCAGGGAGTAATCAAGAAGATCGCGAACAGCACATTACTTAATGCACTCGCAGCGCTGATGCCCTCTGAGCGAGTGAATTGTATCCAGGCAATGTAGTTATGCAGGGAGATATTCGGGACAGCGAACGGGGCCAACGTAGTTGCAATTGTCGCGAGCAGGGAATATGCCAGTGCTCGAAAGCCAAATTTACGATAGAGCAGCAGAAGGGGAAAGAGGAGGGCAGGTGCGGCGCTGATCTTGAGCCCGATGATGGCCCCACCAAAGATGCCGGTAAGCAGGACCGCGAGGAACTCCACTTCAAGGAAGCTGGAGACGATTGCGAGGGCCGTAAAGAGGAAGATCCAAACATCCGAACGGACAGACAACGAAATTTCGGGATGTTGCAGGAGGACACTGAGCGGAAATGCGAGCAGAGTAACGGCTGTAACGACTGAAACGAATTTGCGCAGAAGAAAAAATAGCGCCGCACACAGAAGAAGAGCGGCCATGACTACAGCGCCGCGCATTATCCAGAAGTGATTGACTCCGCCCGCGACCAGCGCAACGCTATAGATAAGAAATGTAAGAGGGCCATACATTAGCGAGTAGCTGAAGTTGGGTGAGAGCGGCGGATGATACATGGGCAGTCCACGAAGGGTCGCGGCAGAGATGCTAATGATGTTGGCTTCGTCCTGCTGGATCATCAGGCAGCGCAGAGAATCAAGGGCGATCGTCAGATAGGCGCAAAGGACGAATAGGCTGGCAGCAAATGCACAGCGGCGCAACCATACAAAACGGTGCTCGACAGAGAAAGCTCCGCTTGTATAAATGCCAAGCCGGGCGATGCCAAGCCCTATGGCGAACCACACTAAGGGAAATTCTCTCAGGTAATGCAAAAGAAGCTTCAGTTTTCCATAGGAATCGATTGGAGCCAGCATGGATTTCTCCGTAGTAATGAAAGTTTATCAAGATGGAGTGGGAGCCTATACCTGGCTGAAGTTGGGGGAGTGACGATGACGTTGATGAAGCGGCGGGTGAGGGTGGTTGCGGTTCCTGGGGAAGTACAGCTATGGGTTGTATGTGCTGCATTGCTGGTACCGTCGGCGATTGCGCTGCCTTTGCGGGCGACGCTGTTGGGGCTACGCATCACAAGGCGGTGGCGGTGGTCGGCGCCTTGTGATGCGCATTGCGATTTCGGTTGTGGCGGCGTATGCCAGCTATCCCCTGTATGAGAAGCATTTCCTGAATTCGAAACACCGGATCGACTATTCGCGAAAGACGCTGAATCATGGATCGCCCGAGGGTGCGTTCACGCGCCACGGCGGAGATGCTAGCGGCAGTGCAGAATGCCTTTCGACGTTGTGCCGCACTAGGTTAATGAAGTGATGGCTACGTCTCTATGACCCGGGGTCGCGGGTTTTGCCATGCGGTGGCCCAGGCGCATGGTGGGGAGTTCCACCAGATAGAAGCTTGCGGCGGCGCATGCAAGCGCGAGGAGGATGTTGAGAGGTGGCGACTCGAGAAATCCAAGAGGTTTAATTTGTACAAACCGATTGCACACAAAAAGCTGCTGCCACAGATAAAGGCTGTAGGAGAGCCGTCCGATCCAGCGCAGCGATTTGGATTCGAGGATGCGGCCAACGAACATGCGTGGGTTGTAGACGGTAGAAAGCACCAGCAGCGGCGCCACGCATGCAGTTATCGGCCACAAGCCATAGTTTTTGATCAAGTAGATGTAGATAGGAAGAAGGATGAAGAATGACCAGGCGGGGAGCAGGCGTTTCAGCAGTTGCTGGTTGGAGCCGCGTCGTATCCAGACGGCAATGAATGCCGGTATTAACAGCGTATCCAAACGGATCTCGGTGTGGAACTGATAGAGGGTGCGATCGACCTGGCCCCAATGGAAGATGGAGAACTTACATATTTCGACCAGCGCGATCATGATTCCGAGGGCGGTGAGACGCCGGTTTTTGATGAACAGCAAGACGCCCGGGAGGATGAGATAGAAGTGTTCCTCGACGGAGAGCGACCAGTAGTGGGACGTGAACCACCAGCGCGTGGATGGGGGCGAGAGGGTAACGGTGTAGTTGCGGAAAAAGAGGAGACTGGCGAACCAGTCGAGCTTTGAAATGGTGAGGATGCCGATGAGCGACAGGATGCCGACCGCCGCAAGATAAAGAACGGCGGGGGGAAGGATTCTGAATGCCCGGCGCACATAGAATCCGCGCAGGCTGATATGGCCAAATTTCTTCTCTTCATCGAGAAGGCGTGAACAGATAAGAAGGCCGCTGATGGCAAAGAAGAGATCGACGCCGTGGCCGCCCAGGTCGCCCATGACGGAGGTGTAATGCTGTCCGATGAAAGGCAGCGCGCGGTAAACGCTGTGAGCAAATATGACGCCCGTGATGGCGATGGCACGCCAGCCATCGAGCGTCGGGATGTAGCCGACTTTCTCTCTCATTGCCCTCAGTGTCTCATGATCCTTGTTTGATCCGACCAGGCTCCAAGCTGCTCGTTGAGGTCGTGTTCAGCTTATGAGCTACATGTATTCGTGGCCGTACTGGACGGGGATCTGGGTGAAGGCGATGCGGGTGGGAGCGCTGTCGCGGGCGGGGAGCATGCCGGCGAAGTGCAGCGTGGTGTGGCCGTACTTTAGGTTGAGCTTGTCCATGGTGGCGGAGAGTTGATTGCGGTTGCCGGGCTCTTCGAAGAGCGAGGTCTGGACGTCGGCTTCGGGGATGAGGTTACGGAGAGTGATGCCGACGAAGAAGGGCTTTTGATATTCGGGGCCGGTGGGGGATTGCTTCCAGCAGCCCTGCAGGGCTTCGAGGAGGGAGAGCGTGTCCTGGCAGGGACGGAAGCGGGCTTCCATGCCCCAGCCGGTCTGAGTGATGCCGCTGAGGTGCCTCTTCACTTTTTCTGCGTGCATGGATTGTTCGCGCGTGAGGGAGTACTTGATGGTGACGGCGAGCGAGCCGGTGAAGAATTTTTCCATACGGAGGCGCATGGCGGCCTTGTGGAGGAGTTTGTGAGCGACGGCCCAGGCGCCTTCGGGGGAGCGGTGCTCCGGGGCGAGGACGTGGGAGTGGCCGAGGGATTTCTGGAACTCAGAGGGTACAGGCGCGCCGTCGTCGCCGGTGTCGTGGCCGCGGAGCCAGTGGTACATGCGGTCGCCCCAGACGGAGTCGAAGAGGGCGTGCATGGCGGGGCGGTCGAGGGCGAGCAGGTCGGGCATGGTGCGAATGCCCTTGGCGTTGAGGCGGACTTCGGTGCGGGCGCCGATGCCGGGGAGGTCGCGGAGGACGAGGTGGGCGATGGAGTTGGGGAGGCCGCTGGGGAGAAGGCCGACGAGGCCGTCGGGCTTCTGCATGTCGCTGGCGATTTTGGCGAGGTAACGATTGGGGGCCATGCCGATGGAGCAGCGGAGGGTGTCGCCGACGTCGTCCTTGATGGCTTGCTTGATGGCTAGCGAGATCTGTCGCGCTGCGGGTGGGTTGCGCTCGCGGCCGAGAAGTTGGCAGACCATCTCGTCGATGGAGGGAGTGTGGGCTACGGGGCAGACGCGTTCTACTGCGGCCGCAATTTTGTGGGAGTACTCGGCGTAGGTGGCGTGGTCGCCGTTGACGAGGATGATGTCGGGGCAGATGCGTTTGGCTTCGCTGACACGCGTGCCGGTTTTGATGCCGAGGGCCTTGGCCTCGTAGCTGGCGGCGATGAGCGAGGTGGTGTCCGCCATGGTGGGGACGACGCCGGTGGGCTTGTTACGGTACTCGGGATGGAGCTGCTGTTCTACAGACGCGAAGAAGCTGTTGAGGTCGATGTGGAGGAAGGCGTAGAGGTCGGGTTGAGCGGGGGAGCTCATGGGCGAATTATATTCGCCTGGTGTTCGCCTGGGATGAGGAAGTGGGTTCGAGGTCAGGGTTGGGGCGGAAGTCCGGTGGTGGATACGGAGGGGGCGTCGAGCGAAACGGCGGGTTTGGCGACGCTGACTTTGAGGACGAAGTAGAACTTGTTCTCATTATCGAAGGAGCTGATCTGGCGGGACTTGGAGCGAACGGCATTGGACTCGGCCCAGAGCTCGTAGTCGGTGTCCTGGGAGAGTTCGCCGAAGCGGAAGTGTCCATCTTCGTCCGCGATGTAGGTTTTAACTCCGTTGGAGTGGGAGTTCTTGAGGTAGACGACTGCGCCACCGATGGGGACGCCGTCCTTGTTGACGACCTTGCCTTCAACGATACGCTCGCGTGGTGCATTCTTCTGCGCGAGCGCGCGAAGCGGCGCGGCGAGTACGAGAACACAGGCAGCGATCGCGAAAAGGGAGAGCAACAGGTTGCGGCGGGGGTTGGCGCTATTCATCCTCTTCATCCACAGGCAGAGCAGCGTCTTCATCATCGTAGCCTTCCTCATCGACTGGAGCTAATTCCAACGGGTCGCTGGAGACGACTTCGAGATCCGTTCCGCACTCATCGCACTGAATGATCTCACCTTCTTCGACATCGTCGACATCGATGTCCAAGGGATTGTCACACTCTGGGCAAACGACTGACATAATACGATCTCCTCTATTGCAGGCACGAAGCCGGTGTTAATGTAGAGCGGTTGAGCTAGTAGGATGGAGTTGGCATCACAATCACCTTTTCTAGTTCTAGCGGTACAGTGGCGGCTCGTCAACCTTGAGATGCAAGGGGCGGCGAATACGGTGCATTTCGCAAGGCGGAGGCGGGAATGAAGCGGATAGCGGTTGCTTGTGGACTGTTGGCGGGCATGTTGGCGGGTGGGCACGGGCAGATGCCGGTGGGTGCGATGGGATCGGGAATGGGGGCGGGGACGCTGGCGCCGCTGCGGGTAGATCCGGCGGTGAAGTCGGCGCTGGCGGGAGTATCCGCGGAGCAGGTGCAAGCCGATATTGCGAAGCTGGTGAGCTTTGGAACGCGCAGCACGCTCTCGAGCATGGAAACGGAGCTGCCGCAGGGGCAGGGGATTTTGCCGGCGGCGGATTGGATTACGAGCGAGTTCGAGGCGATCTCGAAGGAGTGTGGCGGCTGCCTGGAGGTGAAGCGCGACGAATTTGTGCAGCCCGCGTCAAATGAACCGCGGAGCCGGGTTACGCGGCCGACGAAGCTGGTGAACGTGTATGCGATTTTGCATGGGACGGGTGGGGAGAAGGCGCCGTGGGTTCTGGTGACAGGGCACTACGATTCGCGGGTGACGGATGTGATGGACAGCAAGCTTCCAGCGCCGGGGGCGAATGATGATGCGAGCGGGGTGGCGGTATCGCTGGAGTCGGCGCGGGCGATGGCGCGGCTGACGAAGGCTGGAGTGAAGCTGACGGGCACGATGGTATTTGTAGCGGTGGCGGGGGAAGAGCAGGGGCTGTTGGGATCGGCGCATTTGGCGAAGCTGGCGAAGGCGGAGGAATGGCCGCTGGAGGCGGTACTGAACAACGACATCGTGGGCGGCGATACGACGCCGGGCGAGACGGGCCAGGATAAGGATGTGGTGCGGGTGTTCAGCGAAAGTATTCCTGCAACGGCGACGCCGGAAGAGCAGCGGATGACGCTGGGGCTGGGTGCGGAGAATGATTCGCCGTCGAGGGAACTGGCGCGGCAGATTGTGGAGCTGGGGCTGGCGTACTTCAAGCCGACGACGCAGCAGCCGGCGGCGCTGAAGGGCGGCGCGCGGAGCCAGTTGATGCGGCAGGTGCCGGCGTTTCATCCAGTGATGATTTTGAGGCGGGACCGGTATCTGCGCGGTGGCGATCATACGAGCTTCAATGCGGAAGGATTTACGGCGGTGCGGTTTACGGAATGGCGGGAGAACTTCGATCATCAGCACCAGACGCTGCGCACAGAGAATGGCGTGGTCTATGGCGACCTGCTGAAGTTTGTGGACTTTGCGTACGTGGTGAAGGTGGCACGGTTGAATGCGCTGACGCTGGCGAGCCTGGCGGCAGCGCCGAGCGAGCCGCAGCATGTGCGAGTTGTGACCAAAGAGTTGGATAATACCAGCAACCTGGAGTGGGATGCTTCGGCGTTCGCGCCGCCGGGGACGACGTACGAGGTGGTGTGGCGAGACACGAATGAGAATCTTTGGACGCACAGCCAGAGTGCGGGCGCGGAGACGCATCTGAAGTTGGATGTGAGTAAAGATAATGTGCTGTTTGGTGTGCGTGCGGTGAGCGCGGCAGGAGACCGGTCGTTGGCGGTGCCGCCGGTGCCTGAGCGAAGGTAGATGTTGAGGAAGAGTTGGTATGGCGTTTCGATCCGATAGCCCGATCTCGTTGATGCTGCCGCCGTTTCGCGGAGTCACGCGGAAGATCATCCTGACGTGCGTTGTGGTGTACTTTGCCACGGCGGCGCTTGGGCTGGTGTCGGCGCTGTTCCAGGGGCTGGTGATTAATTTTTTCCGGCTGCATGCAAGCGAGGCGTTGCATCCGCAAATCTGGCAGCTGGTGACGTATCCGTTTGTGCAGGATGCGTTTGTTAGCGTGGCGCTCTCGCTGCTTTCGCTATGGTTCTTTGCGACGCCGCTGGAAGAGGAGCGTGGATCGCGATGGCTGATTGAATTTTTCCTGGTGACGTCGGTTGTTGGCGGGATTATCGCGACGGTGATCAGCCTGGCGGTGGGGGATCGGGTTGAGGGGCTGGGGGCAAATGTGGCGGCGGCGGGGATGTGGCCGTTCCTGCTGGCGGTGATGGTCGCGTATGGCAAGCTGCATGCGAACGAGTCAGTGAAGGTAAATTTTTTATTTTGGATCAAGGCGAAATATCTCGCGGTGATCTATGTGCTGTTTTACCTGGCAATGGAGCTGACGAGTAGAGAGAAATTCGGCGCGCTTGTGGCACTTTGCAATGCGCTGGTGGGGTATGCGTTCGTGGTGTGGGCGCCGCGACGGGGTGTGCGTGTGGGGATCTCGGAGCGATGGTTTGGGCTGCGCAACTCGTACTATCGCGCGAAGCGGCGGCGCGCGGCGAAGAAGTTCACGGTGTACATGCGCAAGCAGGGCAAGGACGTGAGCCTGGATGACGATGGTCGGTATGTCGATCCGGATGGGAAGCCGCGCGATCCGAATGATAAGCGGTGGATGAATTAACAATGAGCGGTGGATGAATTGGCGACGTTGCATCCTTCGGGGCGTTGAGAGTGTCCAATGCACCAGTGGAGGATTGAGGATGCAGACGCGTCGTTTGGGTGATTCGGATTTGGAGATTGTCCCGGTGGTGTTTGGCGGGAATGTGTTTGGGTGGACGGCGGATGAGGCGCGCTCGT
>JBEKFF010000170.1:0-7670 GCA_050013455.1 Acidobacteriaceae bacterium
CCCGGAGACTCAAGACCCTCAAAGGCCTCACGCCCTACGAATACCTCTGTAAACTCTGGACGCAAACCCCAGACAGATTTACTCTCAATCCAATCCATCAAATGCCGGGACTAAACACCTAGAAAACCCGCCATCAACTTTTTTGTGACTGTCACTTCGGTCTATTGCCACAAACTCATCATTCCCTTGAGTTTAGTGGCGGGGACGACGGGGCTCGAACCCGCGACCTCTGCCGTGACAGGGCAGCGCTCTAACCAACTGAGCTACGTCCCCCCCAGTTGTTCCATCTTACATCATTAGAGAGCAGGATTGATACCCTGCACTCGAACTCATGCAATTCGTAATGCTGGACGGCAAGGGATCAACATCCTGCCCCTCAAATGAGCGGCCGACTTGACCTTTTCGTCCAGCGATTGGGGCAGTTTACCAGATCATGGACGTCGTTCCTGTACTTCAACGCACAGTGGATGCTCGGACGGACGTGACATAGTATGACGAATTTCGACGCGTTGGTGATCAATTGTGTTCTTACCGGTACATACTCGATTGCGAGACTCTGTAGACAACGCTGCTAGATTCGCTTGCGACCCATGCTTCCGGCTTTGCGTCCAATGAAAAATCAGGGGTGTATAAATTGGATTAGATACTTGTCTTACGCCATTGAATGCCTCCGCAGTTTATGTACTAAGCGGTTTCGTGGATTTACAGCACAAAGGGCGCTAGCTCCCGATAGGGCTAGTTGTCTGTCTGGAGACAAATGTTTGCGAGTCAAGGTTGGTGCGGTTGCGCGGCAATAATACTGTCGGCCTTGGTTGCTGATCCAACCAATATCTTTGAGCCTGCGGGAACGCCCGCTCGCTCGATCTTTAGTCTGTCCATGCTCGTTCTCGCAATCACCGCGGCAATTTTTCTGATTGTGGCGGGCATTCTCGCTTACGTACTCGTGAGATACCGATCGCGCGCGTCCAACGGACACGGCGAGCAGGAGCCGCCCCAGATTTACGGAAGCAATCAGATTGAGCTTTCCTGGACAGTGATTCCGATCCTCATTGTGGTGATGTTGTTTCTCGCGACCACGCGAGTGATCTATACAACCGAGCACGCGCCACGTCCGGCAAACGCCCTGGATGTTACCGTTGTCGGGCACCAATTCTGGTGGGAGTATCGCTATCCGCAACTGGGGGTGGTGACGGCTAACGAATTGCACGTGCCCGTCAGCGACCATGCTCACCCGCTGCCAACTTACTTGACCATGTCATCGGCAGATACAGATCACAGCTTCTGGGTGCCGAGACTTGCCGGCAAGATGGATTTGATTCCAAACAAAGTTAACACGATGTGGATAGACCCCCAGATGAACGGTTTATACCTTGGACAGTGTGCACAATACTGCGGCGTGCAACATGCCAAGATGTTGATTCGTGTGTATGCCGATAGTCCAGAAGAGTTCGCTGCCTGGGTAGAGCACCAGCGGCAGCCCGCGGTGGATGATCCCGCTGTCACCGAGGGCCGTAGCGTCTTTATGCACAATGCGTGCATCAGCTGCCACACGATCAGGGGAACCGTGGCCACAGGGAGGTTTGGCCCGGATCTGACCCACGTGGGAGGTCGCGAGACGATTGCGTCGGGCTCCGTTCCAAACACTCCAACGAATCTCCGAGAATTCATAGACAATCCTGCGAATTTCAAACCAGGTGCGCTTATGCCTCCTATGCATCTGGATACTCACGATCTAGATGCTGTCACGGCTTACCTAACCACGCTCAAGTAGTGGGTTGAGGAAGGAATAGAATGGCAACCCAGATTCCGGTAAATGAACTGCACGACCAGATAGCGCACGCTCCGCGACGGCTTTGGCTTGAGGTGCTGCACGACTGGGTGACAACCGTTGATCACAAGAAGATCGGCCTCATGTACATCGCCTATGCTCTGTTCTTCCTGGTGGTTGCAGGGTTCGAAGCGCTGCTGATGCGCGTTCAATTGGCGATACCGAATAACCATTTTGTCTCGCCAGAGGTGTTCAACGGCCTTTTCACCATGCACGGGACGACCATGGTGTTCTTCGTCGGGATGCCGATCTTGTTTGGCTTTGGAAATTACCTGATCCCGCTGATGATCGGCGCCCGGGATATGGCATTCCCACGGTTGAATGCGTTCAGTTTCTGGATATCTGCTTTCGCGGGCTTCCTGCTCTATTTCAGCTATATCGGCGGAAGCGGGCTTTATGGCGCAGGAAGCGCGCCCGATGTCGGCTGGTTCGCGTATGCCCCTCTCACCGCGCGTGTGTTTTCCCCGGGCCATAGCACAGACTATTGGACACTGTCCTTATTACTAACGGGGATTGGATCTATCGGTACTGCACTGAACATTGTTACGACCATCATCTGCATGCGGTGTCCTGGTATGAAGATGAGCCGGCTGCCTTTATTGCCATGGATATACCTCGTGATGTCAGGTCTGACATTTGTTGCGATCGGTCCGCTAACTGCTGCACAGATCATGTTGATGCTCGACCGCTACGTCGGCTCTCATTTCTTTGATACGCAAGCGGGAGGCTCTGCTGTTCTATGGATGCACTTCTTCTGGATCTTTGGACATCCGGAGGTTTATATTTTGGTGCTTCCTGCGTTTGCCTTCGCGAATGAGATTATTCCGGTTTTTTCACGTAAGGCGATCTTCGGATATCCAGCGATGGTAGCTGCATCCGTTGGAATTGGTTTCATCAGCCTAAGTGTCTGGGCTCACCATATGTTCACAGTAGGGCTTGGTGCGGGGGGAAATACCTTTTTCACGCTTGCCACGATGATCATCTCGGTGCCCACGGGTATCAAGATCTTCAATTGGTTAGCTACTCTGTGGGGCGGGAAAATACAATTTACCGCCTCCATGATGTTCGCCATCGGCTTTTTGTTTCAATTCCTGGTCGCGGGATTGACGGGCATCATGTTGTCCGTAGCTCCTTTCGACTGGCAGCTTGGGAATTCCTACTTCGTTGTGGCCCATTTCCACTATGTGCTGGTGGGCGCAATTCTCTTCATGATCTTCTCGGCTTTCTATTTTTGGTACCCAAAGATGTCAGGGCGCATGCTGAACGAGAAATTGGGGAAGTGGCACTTCTGGCTCTTCGTCATTGGATTTCATTTGACCTTCGATCTCATGCATGTGCCGGGCCTGCTCGGTATGCCACGCCGGATCTATACCTATGAGGCCGATCGCGGGTGGATGATGTGGAACCTGCTTGTATCCAGTGGGGCAGCGATTCAAGCGGTGGCAACGCTTCTCTTCGTCTACAACATGGTTTGGTCTTACTTCAAAGGTCCAATTGCTGGACCCGACCCTTGGGATGCATGGACATTGGAATGGTCGATACCATCACCACCGCCGTCCTACAACTTCGCGGAGATACCTACAGTCGCCAGCCGCCGGCCATTATGGGATCTGAAACATCCCGATGACCCCGACAGTGATTACGAGATGGGACAGGCTGACCCGCATGAGACGCAGAAGGAGGGCGCGTGAGTGAAGCTGTATTAAAATCGGCCAGCCCCAATCAGCAGTGGACGCTTCCGTCCCGCGGAATCGTGGGGATGACGTGCCTGATCATTGCCGAGGCTGCCATCTTCGTGATCTTCGTCGTGGCATACATCTTTTACATCGGGAAGAGTTTGACTGGCCCGACACCTAAAGACGTGCTCGAACTGCCGATCTTCACAACGATCTGCCTCCTATCCAGCAGTCTCACCGTGCACGCTGCAGTATCTTCTCTGCAGAAAAGCAAGCAACGTCTATGTTCGCTCTGGTTAGCGGCGACGGTGCTGCTAGGTGGGATCTTTATCGCAGGTACTGCTAACGAGTGGTATGACCTGATCTACAAACATGGCCTGACGATCAGGACAAACTTATTTGGAACCACGTTTTATTCGTTAGTAGGATTGCACGCAACCCATGTAGTCGTCGGCCTGATCCTGCTCTCCCTGGCTTTGTTCTTCTCGATGCGCGGAGAGATGAAAGAAGAACATAGCGAGAAGCTCGAAGTCTTATCGCTTTATTGGCATTTCGTCGATGGCGTCTGGGTCATCGTATTTTTAGTTGTTTATGTGCTGGGCAGATGAACCAGCGAGGAGGCGCTTTGCCAATCGATCATTCGCACAAAGAACACGGCATACATCTCCCATCGCCGACCGCGTGGCCAGTGGTGCTCGCACTAGGTATCTCGCTCGTCATGTCGGGCATGGTGACGAACGGTGTTGTCAGCATACTGGGAGGGATGCTCGCGCTTGCGGCAATCGTGGGATGGTTTCGGCAGGTGCTTCCGCATGAAGCCCACGAGGCCGTCGAAGTGAGCACGGAAGAGACGCTCATTTCGAGCGCCCGAACGCTCGCGGCGAGGTTGCCCGCCGACGCGACCTCCCGAAAGATTATTCCGATAGAAACGTTCCGAATCACCACCGGCATCAAGGGTGGGATTGCGGGTGGAATCGCGATGGCTGTGCCAGCGGCTATCTTCAGCGTTCTCAGATACCACAGCATCTGGTATGCCATGAACTTACTTGCTGCAGGAGGGTTTCTCAGCTGGGCAGGTCAAAGCGACGCGTTTCTCAGCGAATTTCATCTACGTGGCTTGCTGGCCGCGTTCGTGATCCACGGTTTGACTTCCTTACTTGTGGGGCTACTCTACGGCGCCATGCTGCCGATGTTTCCGAGGTACCCAATCGTTACAGCGGGCGTTATGGTTCCTCTCATATTCACAGGGATTCTGTACTCGGCGATCAGCGTCGTCAGCCCGATTCTGAACCAGCGCATCGAGTGGTTCTGGTTTGTGGCGTCTCAAGTGGCCTTCGGCCTGGTATGTGGATTCGTCGTGAATCTGCAGGTAAAGGTGCGAACTCCGCAATTTCGAGCCCTCCCATTCTCAGTTCGTGCAGGGCTTCACAGTGATCTCAACGAGCGGAACTATGAAGAACCGATCGAATCCAAGGACGAGGACAATACGCGATGAATCTACGCTCGTTGGCCTCTTCGTTCATGATTTCCGCCGTGACGCTCTTCGGTGCGGGCTGCAAGGTTGTCCCTGCAAAACCCGAGCCTGCGGCTCAACGCCCCGACCAGGTATCGAATTTTGCGGCGCTTTATCAGCAGAACTGCGCGGCTTGTCATGGTGAGCAGGGAAAGTATGGCGTGGCCATCTCCTTAGCGAATCCCGTTTATCTGGCTGTGGCTGGCACGGACATGATCCAGAAGGCTATTGCGAATGGCGTTCCTGGAACCCTGATGCCGGCGTTTGCTAAGAGCCAGGGTGGCATGCTGACGGATCAGCAGATCACAATCCTGGCGCAGGGAGTTGAGGCAGCGTGGGCCAAGCCGGCGGCTCTGCAAGGCCAGTCTGTTCCCGCGTATGCCAGTAGCTCACCGGGAGATCCGGCTCAGGGGCAGCAGGCCTTCACGACCTTCTGTGCGAGTTGCCACGGCAGCGACGGAACTGGTCTCAAGCGAAAAGACAATTCCACTGGATCTCTTGTCGATCCCGCCTACCTTGCGCTCGTTAGCGACCAAGGCCTGCGCAGCTTGATCATTGCTGGCCAGCCTGAGGATGGAATGCCCGACTGGCGCTCCGACATGACCGGACCGGGTTCACGGGCTATTACCGACAAAGAGATTACCGACATTGTGGCGTGGCTCGCCTCGCATCGAGTAGCAGCTCCAGGCCAGCCTTATGTTCACCCTTAGACCACTCACCGATGTGCGGAGACGAGTATGAGCGAATTTCTAAAATATCCGGGAGAGTCCAGTAACGACGCCCTGTCGCCGGAGGGCAAGGCCCAGGCGCACACACGCCGGGTGTTCCTCTTCAAGCTTGCCGTCGGGCTGAATGCGGTCGTCGGCGCGGTGCTTGCGGTACCGCTGATCGGGTATCTGCTTGGGCCAGCCTCCAGGAAGAAATCCAATGTCGGTTCCTGGATCAACATTGGTGACGTGAATGATTTTCCCGTCGGACAGACGCGGCTGGCCGACTTCCGTAGCCCCGTCGCGACGTTCGACGATGGGGAAACGGCGAAGGTCTCTTGCTGGGTGCGGCGTGTATCCGAGCAGACGTTTCAGGTGTTCGCCATCAACTGCGCGCATCTGGGCTGCCCGGTGCGGTGGTTCTCGGAGTCGAAGCTATTCCTCTGCCCGTGCCACGGCGGCGCGTATTACGAGGATGGCAGCAGAGCGTCTGGTCCTCCGGAGCGCGGCTTGTTCGAATACGAGTACAAGATTGCAGGGAACTCATTGGTGATCCATGCGGGCAATATGCCGACGCTTGCGACCCAGGCGTCGTGCAAGGAGAAGCCTCTGGTTCAGATCGGGCCCGCAACGGCGGAGACGAGGTCAACGACATGGGAAGGCTGAAGGAGACCGGCATCGCTGCGTATGAGTGGCTCGAGCATCGGCTTGGACTGATCAAGCCGATCAGCGAAGCAGCTGCGCATCCGACTCCGTCGAACAACGCGAGCTGGTGGTATGTGTTTGGCAGTGCAGCGACGGTGTTGCTGATCCTGCAGGTGATGACGGGCATTTTGCTGGCGCTGATCTATAGTCCGTCTGCGAATGAGGCCTGGACCAGCCTGAATTTTCTGAACCACAACATCGCTCTTGGTTGGTATGTGCGCGCGCTGCATGGTTGGGGATCAGATTTCATGATCGCCATTGTGCTCATCCACATGGTCCAGGTATTTCTCTTTGGGTCGTTCAAGTTTCCTCGCGAGCTTACGTGGATTGTTGGTGTTGTCCTGCTGCTGCTGACGTTGGGCATGGCCTTCACCGGGCAGGTGATGCGGTTCGACCAGGATGCGTATTGGGGCCTGGGGATCGGGGCGTCGATCTGCAGCCGCGTTCCGTTTGTTGGGCAGGCGCTGGTGCATCTCGTTCTTGGTGGACCAATCATCGGCGGGGCTACGCTGTCTCGTTTCTTTACGCTGCATGTGTTCGTGATTCCCGGGCTGTTGCTTGCCGGAGTCGGCGTACATGTGTTCATGGTGCTCAAGCATGGGGTGAGCGACTGGCCGATGCCTGGGCGGCTGGTGCGGAAGTCGACCTATGAGCGCGAGTATCACGAGCTGACCGAGAAGACGGGCATGCCGTTCGTGCCGGATGCGGCCTGGAAGGACGCGGTGTTCGCGGCTGCGATCCTGTTCGCGGTGATGGCTTGCGCGTTCTTCTTTGGACCGTTTGGTCCGAGCGGACAGCCGGATCCGACGATTATCCAAACGGCTCCGAAGCCTGACTTCTTCTTCCTATGGATCTATGCGGTGCTTGCGTTCCTTCCTCCGTCGCTGGAGACGCCGGTGCTGCTGATTGTTCCGGTGATTGGGATTGCCGGAATGCTGTTGCTGCCGCTGATTGCCAGTGAAGGCGAGAGGCACTGGGCGCGGCGGCCTGTTGCGGTGCTGTCGGTGTCGGTGATCGCGGTGTCGCTGGGAATCTTCACGCGGCTGGGGACGTATACGCCGTGGAGTCCGGTGATGGACGCGTGGTCGAGCGATGTGGTGCCGGTGAAGTACATGCAGAACCGGACGCCGCTGGAGCGGCAGGGCGCGATGGTGCTGCAGGACAAGCAATGCCGCAACTGCCACGAACTGGATGGGGCGGGCGGGCAGCGCGGGCCGGCGCTGGACTCGGTCGCGTCGCGG
>JBEKFF010000171.1:0-7634 GCA_050013455.1 Acidobacteriaceae bacterium
CAGGGTCGACGGTGAAGAGCGGTTCGGCGGGAAGCAAGCTGGCGAGGTCGTCCAGCGAGAGTTGCGGGACGTCGGCGGGAAGGATCAGGAGTCGCGGTGCGTCGGCGAGGATCAGCTTGGGGGAGACATCGGCAATCACACGTGCGGCGAAGTCGGGCGAGCCCGCGGCGTCGAGTGGAACGGCCAGCACGCCGCGCAGCAGGCAGCCGAAGAAAGCGGCGACCCATTCCGCGGAGTTTTCTCCCCACAGCACGACGCGGTCGCCGGGAGCGATGCCGCGCCGAGCGAGCTCGGCGGAAAATCTTCCTGCCAGCGTCGCAAGGTCGGCGTAGGTAGTGGCGTGGCGCCGTACGCCGCGCGTTCGCACGATGGCAATCTGCCGGCCGTTGCGGCGGAAATCGTCGACCAGGCTGGCCAGATGCGGACGCACGAAAGAGCTCTCCTCCAAGTGAGATGATTAGAGCAGATTCGCGGAGTTTCGCAGGTTATTTGCAACACGGTTTGGCAAAGAGCGATACTGAAGTGTCCGCATGACTCTTACGGAAATTTGGAAATTTGCACGATAGGAAGGGCACGTATCGCAATGTCTACACCCAACGCCGCGTCTCCGGATGCAGCGAGCATTAAGCCAGCAACAGGAAAACTTGGAATTATGATTCCCGGCATGGGAGCGGTCGCGACGACGCTTATCGCCGGAGTAGAGGCAGTTCGCAGAGGATTTGCCAAGCCGTTTGGATCGACGACGCAGATGGGTACGATCCGGCTGGGCAAGCGAACCGAGGACCGCACACCGCTGATCAAGGATTGGGCCCCGATTGCGCAGCTCGAGGACCTGGTCTTTACCGGCTGGGATATCTTTGGCGGCAACCTGTACGACGCCGCGAAGACAGCTGGCGTGCTCGACCGCGATCAGATCGAGAGCATGAAGGACTTCCTGCAGAGCATCGAGCCGATGCCCGCAGCCTTCGACCAGCGCTGGGTCAAGCGCCTTACGCCGCAGCATCAGAAGGTCGGCAAGAACAAGTGCGACCTCGCCAGCCAGATCCGCAACGACATCGCGGAGTTCAAGACCAAGACCGACCGCCAGGTCATGATCTGGTGCGGATCGACCGAGATCTACATCGAGCCATCGGCCGTGCACCAGACGCTGGAATCCTTCGAGAAGGGCCTCGTCGACGACGATCCCAACATCTCGCCCTCCATGCTGTATGCGTGGGCTGCGTTGAAGGAAGGCATACCCTTTGCCAACGGTGCGCCGAATCTCACGGTCGACATTCCTGCACTGCAGGAGCTGTCGAAGAAGATGAACACACCGATCTGCGGCAAGGACTTCAAGACCGGCCAGACGTTCATCAAGACCGTGCTGGCGCCGGGCTTCAAGGCACGTCAACTGGGTGTCAGTGGATGGTTCTCCACCAACATCCTGGGCAACCGGGACGGCGAGGTGCTGGACGATCCCGACAACTTCAAGACCAAGGAAGTTTCGAAGCTGGGCGTGCTGGAGCACATCTTCCAGCCCGACAAGAACCCGGATCTGTACGGCGACGCGTTCCATAAGATTCGGATCGAATATTATCCGCCGCGCGGCGACAACAAAGAGGGTTGGGACAACATCGACATCTTTGGCTGGCTCGGGTATCCGATGCAGATCAAGGTCGATTTCCTGTGCCGCGACTCGATCCTGGCCGCTCCGTTGGCGCTCGATCTTTGCCTGTTCATGGACCTCGCGGCCCGCACGCCGGCACTACGCGGGCTGGGCATCCAGGAGTGGCTGAGCTTCTACTTCAAGGATCCCGACACCGCCCCCGGAGTCTATCCGGAGCATGATCTGTTCATTCAACAGATGAAGCTGAAGAACACGCTGCGGCACATTATGGGTGAGGATCTGATCACGCATCTTGGGCTGGAGTACTACGGCGAGTAAGCAATTTGGAACGGCCGAGAAGCCCTGCAATCGTGAAGGTTGCAGGGCTTCTCTGTTGGAGTGGGCATGGAGCAGACCGCGGGCGAGCGCCAATTCGACATACTGCGTCTTTATGGCGAGCTTGTGTCCGACCGTGAAGATTGGGGTGGCGCACTGGTATTGGCATGCGGAAGTAATGCTGGGATTGTGCCAACTGCGGTAAGCATCGCTAACGGCACATCTCTGTGGCTTACAGAGGATACGACCGAAGCCAGGGCAGCGATGCGGCGTGGCGAAGTGGATTTTGTCGTGAACACGCTCGATGAGGCGTTGCGCACGCTCAAGAACCAGATTCGGCAGGGAAGACCGCTTGGGGTCGCGTTGCTGAGCGATGTGGGTGCCGCTCTTGCTGAGATCGTTAAGCGCGGTTTATTGCCAGAGTTGATGCTTGGCGACGGTGCAGTCATGAACGGGGCACGATCTCGTTCGAGTATTGACATGCTCAGCGCCGCCGGCACGCACTTTCGTTACGGCCCATCGAGAGGCAAAGAGGAGGAACGGTGGGAGCGATCAATGATGATCCTCGATCGGAAGCGCTATTACGCTTACCATGCTCAGGCGCACAGCCTGGAGGAGTTGCGAGCGATCGACGTGGGACTGCTTGCGGCTCTCTCTGAGGAAGATATCGCGCGGCGCCGCTGGCTACAGCGGGTTTCCCGGTACATCCGTAACACTCCAGACGGAGGCAGGTGGGTCTGGCTCCGTGAACAAGAGGTTGAGTCGCTGTCAGATTCCATGCGTATCAGTCCTGAATCACGTTAAGAATTTCGGGCCAGAGGGTTTTGACTCCTCCCACGGACTTGGACGAGACGGGTAGCACGCGGTCAACGCCGTGCGCCTTCTTGAGCGCGGCCAGCGACTTGGTGAGCTGGTTGCCGCCGAGGCGATCCGACTTGGTGCCGACCACCAGGTGCGGGCGCTGCATGGCGTGGAGGGCATTGATGAGCAGGGTGTCGCTCTCCTGCGGGGGAATGTTGGTGTCGACCAGGCAGATGCAGAGGGCGAGCTGTTCGCGTTCGGCGAGGTAAGGCTCGATGAATTTGGGCCACTCGGCGGAGATGGATTTGGAGATCTTGGCGTAGCCGTAGCCGGGAAGGTCCGCGAAGATGAGCGACGGCCGGGCGTTGAACTTGGCTTCTGTGCCGTCGTGGAGCGCGAAGAAGTTGATGGCGCGGGTGCGTCCGGGCGTGGAGGAGACCTTCGCTTCTTTCGACCCGAGCAGGGTATTGATCAGCGACGATTTGCCGACGTTGGAGCGGCCGAGGAAGGCGACTTCGGGGGCGTCGAAGGTGCGGGACGCGTCGGGAAAGTGGTCGGGGCTCATGGCGGAGAGCAGGAACTTTGGAACGAAGCGCATGGTCTGAGCTTATCGCTTGTAGCGGTCGTGTGCGCGGAGACACTGAACCACGCCGGAACACTGGGGTAGGATGAGGCCGAATCCGTTATTTGTGCGAAAGAGCTGTGGCGCATCGCTGAGGAGGATTCTTGCGCAGTCCGTGGAGGTCCCAAATCGCTTCCAAAGGCACGGGCCAGGGCCTTGGCAAAGAGCTGTTGGCAACCTTCATCGCAGTGTCGGGAGCGGCGATGCTGGTGGGTATCGTCGTCGCGCTGATCAGCATGCTGCTAGTGCTCGCAACGGGACGGGTGGAAGCCCAGGGAACGTCGCTGCCGGCGGCGATGCCGTTGATGCCGAGCAGTGTGGCCTTCGATGCGGCAGGAAATCTTTACTTTTCCGATACCAATCGGCACGTGGTCTATGAGTCGTCGTTAGCGGGTGTGCTGACCATTGTGGCGGGCGATGGAGTGCAGGGGTTTGGCGGGGATGGCGGTGCAGCAACCAGCGCTGAGCTGAACGCGCCGCAGGGAGTCGCGGTGGGGCCTGATGGGACGCTGTACATCGCGGACACCGGCAATCAACGTGTGCGCGCGGTCACGGGTGGGATGATCGCCACGTTTGCTGGCAACGGCAGCGAGGGGTTCGGGGGCGACGGCGGAGCGCCGACGAGCGCGACGTTTCGCTGGCCGAATGCGCTGGCGATCGATGCGAGCGGCGCGCTGCTGGTATGCGATGCGGGTAATCAGCGCGTGCGGCGAATCAGCGCGGGTGTAATTCAAACGCTGGCGGGAAATGGGATCCAGGGATTTGCGGGTGATGGAGGTGCAGCAATAAGCGCGGAGCTGAACGCGCCCCAGGGAGTCGCGGCCGGGAGCGACGGCCGCATCTTCGTGGCAGACTCGCACAATCAGCGCATTCGGGTGATCGCGACCAACGGTATCGTCACTACGTTCGCAGGCAATGGCATGGCAGGGTATACAGGCGATGGCGGCCTGGCGATTGCAGCGGAGCTTGCGCTGCCGCGCGGGCTGATGGTTACGTCGAGTGGCGCGGTGATCTTTGCGGATTCGAATAATGAGCGGCTGCGGATGGTGGATGCGAGCGGCATGATCACGACGATTGCGGGCAGCGGGGTGCAGGGTGCCGCGAGTGACGGCGTGTCAGCGGGAACGGTGGCAATGAACTCGCCGCGCGGGGTGGCATCGTCGAGCTTTGGCGCGCCGGTGTACGCGGATGCACTGAATCAGATGGTGCGAGAGAGTGTGGCGAACGGGAATGTATACGTGCCGGCAGGTCTGGCGCCGGCTCGAACCACGCAGGTGGTTCTAAGCGCGGCTTCGAGCAACGGACAGACCAACGCAGCGGTAACGGTGAGTGGGTCAGCGGGAACGGCGCAGGGCGTGATGGAGCTGTTGGATGCAGGGTCGTTGGTGACGCAAACGACGCTCGCGGGAGGATCGGCGACGTTTGCACCGCAGACGCCCTCCGCTGGGACGCAGTCGCTGTACGCGGCATACCTGGGTGATGGAGTGAATCCGGCGTCGACCAGCGCAGCGGTGAGCGTCAATGGCGGGCTTGCGGTGATCACGGTAACGGCCAACCCCGCGAGCGCGCAGTATGGGCAGGCCATTCCTTTGCTAACCGGATCAGTGAGCAACCTGTTGCCGCTGAGTTCGGAAAGTGTTTCCGTGGTATTCACGACAACAGCCGTCCCCCTGTCGCCGGTGGGGAGCTATCCGATCGTGGCGACACTGAGCGGGCCGGCAAGCGTGAACTACACGGTCGTGATGAGTCCGGCGTCGGGCGCCTTTCATATTGTGCCGACGCCGAGTGTGACCGCAGAGCAGCCGCTGACGCAAGCTTCGTATGCGGGGCTGCCGCTGTTGTTGAGCGCGAGCGTCGGCTCCACGACGCAGGGATTGCCGACCGGCACGGTCACGTTTCTGGATAACGGAACAGTGGTCACCACCGCGCCCGTGATGAATGGTGCAGCGAATGGCACGTATCTGTCGCCAGGCACAGGCACGCACTCGCTGGTGGCTAGCTATGGTGGCGACGGAAACTTCCTGTCGAGCGCATCGCAGGCGCAGACAGCGACCGTTGCGGCAATTCCGGACTTCTCGATGGCGACGTCGGGATCGACGACGCAGACGGTGGCCGCGGGCGATGTTGCGAACTACGGCATGACGGTGGGGGCGTCGTCGGGAGCGTTTACCGGGGTCGTAGACTTCAGTGCGAGTGGATTGCCGGCAGGAGCGGCGGTTTCATTCTCGCCGCCGCAGGTGGTTCCGGGAGCTGCGTCGGTGAACGTGACGATGAGTGTGCAGACCAGCGCCCCGCTGTTAGCCGGCGAGTGGAGGCGCGTGTCGGGAGCGGTGTTGGCTGGACTCATGTTTCCGATCTGGATCCTGGGCAGGCGCAGGCGGACCGGCCAGCGATGGCTGGCACTATACGGTTTGATGATGGGGATGCTTTCCATGGCGGGATGCGGTGCACGCAGCATATCGACGACGCTGGAGGGGGGACAGACGTACACGCTCACGGTCAAGGGAACGTCTACGAACCTGGCGGGGAGTGTGGTGAGTCACTCGACGCAGGTTACGTTGGTGGTGGAGTAGGAATCCGGATAGGTTGTTGATGGTGCCGAACAGCCACCCGGGGCAAGCAGCGTTCGCGACGCGATTCTGCATCTACTAGGAAGACACGCTCCAGGGATTGCAGTTTTGAACTCGAAGGGCGTTAGCCTGCAACATCCGAAACGAGAACTATGCCACGCACGCTGCTTCCCGGAAAGCCCTACCCCCTCGGCGCCACTCCTATCGCCCTTGGCACGAACTTTGCGTTGTATTCCGAAAACGCGTCGGCGGTGCATGTTTGCCTGTTTGACGACGCGGGCAAGCAGATCGACTGCGTCGAGTTGAAGGAGCAGACAGCGTTTGTCTGGCATGGATTGCTGCGCGGAATCAAGCCGGGGCAGCGCTATGGATATCGCGTGAACGGTCCGTGGGAGCCGGAAAAGGGCCTGAGGTTCAACAAAAACAAATTGCTGGTCGATCCCTATGCGAAGGCCATCGCTGGCGAGGTGGATCATAAAGGACCCATCATGCCGTATGACGTTGCGACGGGCGATGATCTGAAGATCTGCACCATCGATGATGCGGACTTCGTGCCGAAGAGCGTCGTGGTGGATTGTCACTTTGACTGGGGCGAGGATTGTCCGCCGGAAACGCCCATCTCGGATTCGATCATCTACGAGATGCATGTTCGCGGATTTTCCATGAGCAATCCCGACGTCCCCGAGAAATTGCGTGGAACCTATGCAGGGCTGGCGCATGATGCCAGCATTGAATACCTGAAGAAGCTCGGAGTTACGGCGGTGGAACTGATGCCGGTGCATCACTTCATCGATGAGGGGCACCTGCTCGATAAAGGTCTGCGCGACTACTGGGGATATAACACCCTGGGCTACTTCGCGCCCATGTCGCGGTATAGCTCAAGCGGCGATGACGGAGAGCAGGTAAACGAGTTCAAGCAGATGGTGAAGCGGTTGCATGCCGAAGGGCTCGAGGTCATCCTGGACGTGGTCTATAACCACACCTGCGAAGGCAACGAAAAAGGGCCGATGCTGTCGCTCAAGGGTGTGGACAATACTACGTACTACCGCACGGTGGCCGACGACGGGCGCTATTACGTGGACTACACCGGCACGGGGAACACGCTGAATGTGTATCATCCGCAGACGCTGAAGCTGATCATGGATAGCCTGCGGTACTGGGTTTCCGAGATGCATGTGGATGGTTTTCGCTTCGATCTCGCATCTACGCTGGCGCGCGAGCTGCACGATGTAAACAAGCTGGGAGCGTTCTTCGATACGATCCACCAGGATCCTACCCTTGCAGACGTGAAGCTGATTGCGGAACCCTGGGACATTGGCGAGGGTGGCTATCAGGTGGGCAACTTCCCGGTACTGTGGGCGGAGTGGAACGGCAAATATCGGGACACGGTGAGGCGGTTCTGGAAAGGCGACAGTGGGCAACTTTCAGACTTCGCGTATCGGCTCACGGGATCGAGCGATTTGTACAAGAGCGATGGACGCAAGCCTTCGGCATCCATCAACTTCATTACGGCGCATGATGGATTTACTCTGTGCGACCTGGTGAGCTTCAACGAGAAGCACAATGAGGCGAACCTCGATAACAATACCGATGGCTCCGACCACAACGACAGCTGGAACATGGGCGCGGAAGGCCCGACGGACGATCCGGAGATCAACAAGCTGCGCGAGCGGCAGACGAGGAATTTTCTCGCCACCCTCATGCTCAGCCAGGGTGTTCC
>JBEKFF010000172.1:0-7596 GCA_050013455.1 Acidobacteriaceae bacterium
ACAACAGCCGCCGCACCCTTGCGAATCGCCGCATCAATAAAATTGTTCCCATCCGAAGTCCCACCGCGCATCGCCACAAACACATCGCCCGCGCTCACCTTCCGCGAGTCATACTGCACGCCGCGCACCTCCACATCACCCCGCCCGGCAGTCTCCACCACGCTCACCGCCGCCACCAAATCACTCCATTGCATAGGTCAATTCTAGGCCCGCAAGGCCGTCCCTATCCTCTATCCTCTACACTCTATCCCCTGCTTTTTTACCGCGCGAACCGCACCACGATCTCGGTCCCCAGCGGCACCATCGACCCCGCCACCGGAGCCTGATCCTTCGCCAGCCCGCTGCCCAGCGTCTGGACTCTCAGCCGAAGTCCCCCCGCACGCTCCACCACCATGCGCAGATCGTTGCCATGAAAGTCCGGCACGGCCACCCGTTTTCCCGGATCAACCACCACCGCCCCATTGTCCCGCATCTGCACCTGCGGCCGAATCACCGGCGCGGACACACTCGCAACGCTGGCCGCAGTCGCATCCCCCGCGCCGCCACGCTTATGGATCGCCTCCAGCACCTTGTCCGGCAGCGCCTCCAGCCCGGCAGCCTTCGGCTTATCCTTCGCTGCCTCCTCAAACGCCTCATCCGCGTTGCGATTCTGCGCCATCGCCGCCGCGTTCTGCGGCTGCCGAAGCGGATCATCCGCCGGCAAACTATTCACCTCGTCATACACCGCACTCAGGTCCCCGATATGCTGGTCCGGAACATCATCCGGCTCGACCGTATTCTGCACTTCCTTCAACTGCTGCGGCGTCTTCAACCCCTGGTCATGCGGAACGCCCAGGTACTCCAGTACCTCCTGCGCCACCTCGCGAAACACCGGCGCACTCACCTCCGCGCCATACAGGATGCCCACCGTCGGCTGATCGATCACCACCGTGACCGAGATCGCCGGATGATTCACGGGCGCAAATCCCGCAAAGCTCGCAACAACTTTTGTATGCGAATACGTATGCGTCACCGGATCAACCTTCTGCGCCGTGCCCGTCTTTCCCGCCGAGCTGTATCCGTTCAACTGCGCCGCCTTGCCCGTGCCTTCGCTCACCACGCCCGCCATCATCTGGCGCATCTCCTCGGCCGTCCCCTCGCTGATCACGCGACGCGCTCCATCCGGCAACGTCGCCGGCAACCCCTCCGCGGGACGGAACGGGCTCGCTCCCAGGTGCTGCCCTCCCTTCATCGCGTCACTCGACTGCAACAGAATATGCGGCGGCAGATACTCCCCCCCATTCGCAATCGCCGACACCATCGTCACCAGCTGCACCGGCGTTACCGCCACCTCCTGCCCAATCGCCATCGACAAAATGCTCGTCGATCCCCACTTCCGCGGCGGCGCCAACAACCCGCGCGTCTCGCTCGGCAGCTCCACCCCGCTGCGGTCGCCGAACCCGAATCCACGCATGTACTTATAGAACTTGTCCGGCCCCAGCTTCAGCGCCATCTTCGCCGCGCCCACATCGCTCGAGTGCTCCAGCGCGTACTTCACCGTCACCACCCCAAAGCGATCCGACTTGTCATCGTGCAGCGTGCGTCCAAACATCGTCATCGCACCGAACTGGCAGTCCACCATGTCCGTCGGCTTCACGCCCGCCGCATCAATGGCCGCCGCGTACGTCACCAGCTTGAACGTGGACCCCGGCTCATACACGTCGCTAACGGCAAGATCGGTCAGGTCCTGCGGATCCACGTGCAGCGCATCATTCGGATTGAATCGTGGACTCACCGCCAGCGCCAGGATCTGCCCCGTATTCGGGTCCTGGACCACGATCGTGCCATGCGACGCCTTCACCTTCGCCATCTGCTTATCCAGCGCCTGCTCGGCCATGTACTGAATGTTCGAGTCGATCGTCAACTCCAGGTTCTCTCCCGGAATCGGATCGCTCTCATCGGAACCCAGCACATGCCGCTTCGCATCGATCGCGGTTAATTCATGCCCCGGCTCTCCATGCAGCTCATCGTCGAACTTCGCCTCCAACCCACCCAGCCCGTTATCATCCGTGCCCACATACCCCAGCACATGCGAGCTCAAATCTCCATTCGGATAGAACCGCTTGAACTCCTTCTGCAGATAAATTCCCTTGAGATTGAGCTGCTGCACGCGCGCCGCAATCTCTGGAGTCACCTTGCGCGCCACCCACGCAAAGTGTTTCGACGCGTTGAACCGCGCATCGATCTCTTTCTCCCGCGTGAAGCTCTCCATCGGATCGGCATGCACAATCTTCGCCAGCAGCGCCGCATCATCCGCCCGATTCTCCCCCAACTCGCTCGGCACCGCATAGATGCTGTCCACCAGCACCGTCATCGCCAGCGCTTTCATGTTGCGGTCATACAGCACGCCCCGATGCGGCGCCACCTCAAACGTCCGCTGCTGCTGCTGCCTGGCGCGCTCCATCCAGGTCCCGTGCTGCACCACCTGCAGCCACGTCAACCGCACCGCAATCGCGCCCGCCCACAAGCAGAAAATCATCGCCACATAGACAAACCGCACCCGGCGGATAGGTGCGGTGAGCTTCTGACGCGACGTCTCATTCATCCTGTAATTCCTGTTCCTGACTCAAACTCTCCGCGACGCCCGATAGCCATCGCGGCCGCCTAGTTGCCCGCCAGCTTTTCCGTCAGCCCCGGAATCCGCGCCTGCGCCATCACTGCCGCCGTGCCGCTCATCCCGTCCGGCCGCACTACCTGTCCCGGCTGCGGTGTGTCGAGCCCCAGTTGCTTCGCGATCTTGTCAATCCTGTTCGGATCGCTCAGCTGCGCCTCGGTCAGCTCCAGTTGCCGATTCTTCTCCTGCAACTGCGCCACCTGCGTCTTCTGCGCCTCTACCCGGTAACCCACTTCAATCGCCGAAAAATGCTGCCACACGTACACCATCGTCAACACAAAAAACAGCGTCATCGCGATCGTGAAGCTGCGCATCTCCTTGCGCCGCTCGGGATCATCCGCCTTCACAATCCGGCTGTTGTCGATGTGCTTGGCAAAAAACATCTCAGGAGTAGGCCCACGGCGCCGCGCCCGCTGCTGCTCATACATCTCGCGGTTCCGCTCAGCCACACTCGCCCCACGGCGCGCGCTTGGCCTCGACTGCACCTCCGCCATCTCTTGTCCGCCCATTGCCATCGTCGCCATCGCGTACCCTCCGCCAACTCAAAATCTCGTTCAACTTGCCACCCCTTCCGCCGACTCGCTTAGCGAGTGCAACCCGGGCCGGGGTTGCTGATGGGGGAAGGGAATTTTTCGTACGTTGGTTGTCTTTCGCCTGAAAGCACGGCAGGACAACCCCGGCCCGATCTCTAAAATTTCCTGGTCGTTCTCGCTGCGCGCTGCAACACTCGTTCAGCAGCTCTCAGCTTTGCGCTTCTCGATCGTGGATTTCTCAGCGCCTCTTGCTCTACCGCCGTCACCGGCTTCTTCGTCAAAATCTCCAGCTCGCCCAGCCTCGCACTCTCACGAAAACTGTCCTTCACCAGCCGATCCTCCAGCGAGTGGAAGCTGATCATCACCACCCTGCCGCCCGGCTTCAGCAGAGATCCCGCGCCCGTCACTGACCGGAGCAGCGTTTGAATCTCGCCCAGCTCATCATTCACGCGAATTCGAAGTGCCTGGAAAGTCTTTGTCGCCGGATGAATCTTCTCGCCTTTTATTGGCGGGGCAACGGCCGATATCACTCGAGCAAGTTCTGCTGTCGTCGATAACGGCCGCGCCCGCACAATAGCTCTGGCGATTCTCCGCGACCTCCTTTCCTCTCCGAATTCGTAAATCAAGTTCGCGAGATCTTCTTCGTCCGCCTGATTTACCACTTGTTCGGCCGTCAAACCTTTGCGCGTATCCATCCGCATGTCTAAAGGTCCATCCGACCGGAAACTAAATCCTCTGTGCGCCTCATCCAGCTGCATGCTGCTCACGCCAAAGTCGGCGAGCAATCCATCCAGCGTGCCCGGCGAGATTACCTCGGCAATCTCTGAGAACGGCCGCCCCACAAATTCAACCGTGGGCATCTCGCCTCCCAGCTCCTGGGCCAATCCCGCCAGCCGCGCCCGTGCCAACTCCATCGCCTGCTCATCGCGATCGAAGCAGATCAACCTGCCCGACCCTCCGAGCCGCCTCGCAATTCCAGAGGCATGGCCGCCGAATCCGAGCGTCGCATCAACCACCACGCCGCCCGCGCGCACATTCAGAAAGTTCAAACTCTCTTCCAAAAGAACCGGTACATGTTGCGGTTCAGCCATACCATCCGCCTCATGCGCCCCACTCAGGGGCTTCAAAACTAAATTCCTGCCGCTCCCAACGCATCCATATCTGCGTCCGTCAGCGGATTCTCTTCAAGCGAAGCCTTGTGCTTCTTGTCATCAGCAACCGCCAGGTACGTCTGCATACCCAGCACCGCTACATCGCCTGCCAGCGTCGCGGCCTCGCGCAGCATCTGCGGAATCAACAACCTTCCCTGCGCATCCATCTCCACAACCTGGCCGTAATAATTCGTCACATCCAGAAACTTCTTCTTCGCAGCGCTCGAAGGTGCCTTCGCCAGCGCATCCTCAATCCGCTCCCATTCCTTCATCGGGTACAGCTCAGCCCGCTTCCCGTCCTTGCTCGTAATAAAAAACTGCGGCCCATACAGCTCATCCACACGGCGCTTGAAGTCAGCCGGAATCTTCAACCGGCCTTTCTCGTCAACGCGTGTTGGGTGATTGCCGCGAAACATTCAAATTCCTCATCTCAAATCCGAACCAAATCCCGAAAGGTATCTGCCCGAAGACTCACTGCCAGCCCTTGATTGCCGTACTATCAACTCAGCTTTGGTCTAACAGAAGCCGTTTTGACCACTTTACTCCACTTCGTTCCACTAAGAATGTAGTGTATGTCGCTGGATAGCAAGTGAAATCTCAGGGTTACGTTCCCGGTTTTCCGCAGGAAATGTGGAAAATCCACCATCTAGTATTTCTGTAATTCCCCACCCCTACATCTAGTGTTACCTCGAATGATTCGCCCCCGTCTGGGTACTTGCCAGCCTATTCCGCTTATTGTAAGCGAAATAAAAGCGAAAGTCGCCCTACCCCGCGCCTTCCCCACCGTACCGCACACCCTCATCTGTCCGCCGCTTTTTCAAAATCCACACCAGGTACAGCAGCACCCCCAGGTTGATCACCAGCAGCGCCACCTTATACGGCGAGTACCTCTCCATCAGCTCGTAACTCTCCCACGGCAACCCCATCGCCGTCAGAATCACCGTGAAGTACTCAGCCCAGCGTTTCTCCAGGATCAACCCCGTGCCTTCCACCACGCACACCATCGCATACAGGAACGACAGGATCCCCGCCCTGCGCAGCGTCTGAGGCTGGATCAGCCCCACATGCTCCATCAGGATCCCAACAAAGTGCCTCTCAGGATCAATCCGCAGCGCATCGATCACATGCATCAAGACGTCGCTGATGTTCTTGTTCATCAGGTCCAGCGCACCCGCTCCCACCGCGGTAAAAAAGATCGCCTTACTCAGCTTGAATAGGCCCACCAGCAGCAGCCCGCGCTCATGGCCAACGCGCGCCAGCGCCACCTTGATCCGCGATTGGTCGCCTCTCTCGTGCATCCTTGCTCGCAACTCCCTTGGCTTAGCCATGCTCTGGCTTTAGTTGACGGTTGCCTTACCCCTTTGTCAATGCGCGCGAACCATAGCCGCCTACCCCAACGTCACTCAGCACCCCGCTCTTAACACTCGCCGTCCGCGCAGGACCCGGGTGCCCCATCCTCGACGCGCGCTTCTGCGCGGCAGGGTGGGCTATCGCGCCGAAGCGCGACCTGCCCCCGCCCATTTCCGTGCCTGCCCAACCTCCTACCCTCCCACGCGAAGCCCCTCGCCGTCCGCGCAGGACCGCAGGACACATCCAGTTGTGAGTTGGATGCGTAGATAGGATGTGCGTCTCCGCGGACCGCGACATCCAGCAACAGATTTTGTTCCTCACTTCGATCCTCAGCAACAACCTTTGAAAGGGAAAACCACCATGAAGAAGTCTCTGATCACCCTGATGGCAAGCGCAGCGCTTGCTATTACCTCGCTCGCCGTCACCGCCAACGCCCAGATGAGCGATCCCACCGTCGGCGGCGCCGAAATGTTCCCCACCAAGAACATCGTCGAGAACGCCGTCAACTCCCCCATCCACAAGACCCTCGTAGCGGCCGTCAAAGCCGCGGGCCTGGTCGACACGCTCGAAGGTCCCGGCCCCTTCACCGTCTTCGCACCCACCGACGAAGCCTTCGCCAAGCTCCCTGCCGGCACCGTCGACAACCTCGTCAAGCCCGAGAACCACGACACCCTGGTCAAGATCCTCACCTACCACGTAGTCCCCGGCAAGATCACCACCAAGGATCTGAAGGATTGGATCAAGAAGGGCAACGGCACCTACTCCGCCAAGACCGTCCAGGGTGGCACCCTCACCTTCACCGACCACATGGGCCACATCATGATCACCGACGAAAAAGGTGGCAAGGCCGAGATCACGACCGCCAACGTGATTCAGTCCAACGGCGTGATCCAGGTCATCAACGCAGTCCTGATGCCCAACTAATGTTCCATTGCCCCACATTCTCCCAAGCCAACAGTGGCGTCCTTCGGGACGCCATCGTTCTTTGCAAAATATTTGATCTCCTCACAACCACTCGTCAACCCGCCGCCGCATTCCTCGTCACACATACACAATGGATCCAATGCGCCTCCACTTCCAAACGGAACAGCGACTGCCCTACCCCATCGAGCAAGTCTTCACCTTCTTCGCCGACCCCGCCAATCTCCCCAAACTCATGCCCACCTGGCAGCGCGCGCGCATCGAGCACTCCACCCTCATCCCACCCCCGCCCGCACCCGAGCCCTTCCCCGGCTCCGACTGCATCACCGCCGGCACCGGCACGCGCCTCACCCTCACCATCCGTCCCGTCCCCTTCTCTCCCGTCCGCCTCAAGTGGGACGCCCTCATCGAAGACTTCCGTTGGCTCGAAGGCTTCTGCGACGTCCAACTCCGCGGCCCCTTCCGCTACTGGCGTCACTGCCACACCGTCCAGCCCCACCGCAGCGGCACCCTCCTCCAGGACGAAGTAGAGTACGAACTCCCCCTAGGCCCCCTCAACTCACTCGCAGACAAATTATTCGTCCACCGCCAGCTAGCCGCCACCTTCCGCTACCGCCAGCGCCGCACCCTCGATCTCCTAGCCATCGAAACCAGCCAGCAATCCCTCTGAGCGCGCCCCCGCCCTCGCCAGTTCTACGTGGCGAAACGTAGCAACCTTAGCGCCCTTTGCGTCAGAGCTCTTGCTCTTGCCCTTGCTTTTCTTTCTGTCATTCCCCCTGGGAATCTGCTTCTGCTTTTCCTCGCCACAAATCCACGCCCGCCGTCCGCGCAGGACCGCAGGACTTAGGCCGGAACCACCCGCTTCAAAAACCGCCGCGCCCGCTCCATCGCCGACTCCGCCGTCAGCCCATACTTCTCGCGCAACGCCTCCACCTTCCCATGCTCGATGAACGAATCCGGCCACCCCACCCGCACCACCGGCACCTCC
>JBEKFF010000173.1:0-8544 GCA_050013455.1 Acidobacteriaceae bacterium
CAGCCTGCGCCACGCTCTCCACCGGCAACCCGGTCAGCAACGCCGCCTCACTCTCATTGGGAATGAGAAAATCCGCGAGCCCCAAAATCTCATCACTCAAACTCTGCGCCGGCGCCGGATTCAGAATCGTCCGCACCCCCGCCTCGCGCGCCACCCGCAACCCGGACTCGACCGTATCCAGCGGCAACTCCAATTGCGTCAGCAAAACCCCCGCCGACCGAATCGCCTCGCCCGCCGCCTCCACGTCTTTCGGCCTCAGCGTAAAGCAAGCCCCCGGCACCACAATAATGGCGTTCTCGCCGCGAACTTCATCAATCATGATCACCGCCGACCCCGTTGGCGTCTCGCAGTTCTCCGTCAGCGACGCGTCAATCCCATCCGCCGCCCAAGTCTCTCGAGCCAGCCTCCCAAACGCGTCATCGCCCAACCGCGAAAGCATCTGCACCTCAGCCCCAGCACGCGCCGCGGCCACCGCCTGGTTCGACCCCTTCCCCCCAGGCCCCAGCGCAAACCCGCTCCCCATCAGCGTCTCACCCCACGCCGGCAGCCGCGCCGCACGAAACGCCACGTCCGCCACAAAACTCCCCAGCACCAGTATCTTCTTCGCCATACTCCTCATCTCCCCGACCAACTACCCGGCATACGCACGAGCAATCAACACCAGCGCCAGCAAATACGACACCACCATCGCCGCCAGATATCCCTTCGCCTTATTGTTCGCGCCCTTGAACTCCTTCCACGCAAACACGCCCCACAAGCAAGCCACCATCGGCGACGCTTGTCCAATCGCATACGATATCGCCACCCCCACCAAACTCGCCGCCACAAAATTAAACACCGTCCCCAGCCCCCAAATCGCCCCACCCAGCAACCCCATCGCATGATATGCAGCCGGCGCGCGAAAGTAATCCCCCGCCGCCACCGGCACACCCACAATCGGCTTCCTCATCAGAATCGTGTTGAAGAAAAAGCAGCACGCAAACGCCCCCGCCGTCAGAAACACCGCCGTCGTATAAGGAGTCAGCGTGTTCCCATGCGTCATCGCCCGCGTCACAAACGGCGCAAAGATCCCCATCAAAAATCCCGACACCACGCACACCCACACGCCCTTCTTCGACACCGCCTCCGCCCCAGACCGCAACGCCCCATACGACTTCCCCACCAGCACCACCGCCACCACCGCCATCAGCACACCCGCACCCAGCAGCACCGCATTGCCCCGCGGCTGCAGCGCATAACTCAGCACCACGCCTTCCACCAGTGCAATCCCAATCGAGATCGGAAACGCCACCGCCAGCCCCACAATTTCAATCCCCGCAATCAACAGCACATTCGCAATGTTGAAGATGAACCCACCCAGCGCCGCATACCCCAGGTTCAAGTAATCAGCAGAGTGCACATTCGCAACAAACGCCGTAGGTCCGCCCTGATAACTCCCCATCGTGAACGCCAGCACCAGCGCAATCAAAAAAATCCCCAGCCCATAATCCCAGTAGTACAGCTCGAACCGATAGTTCTTCGTACCCTTGAACGTATTCGCAAACGAACCCCAGCACACCGTGCTAAGGATCGTCATCAGCAGCGCCACAGCAAACGTGGACGGAACAAACATCGGCAGCCTCCGTGCGAATCCGCGTACGATCTCGCACTCACCACAGCCTCAATCAAGTAGCCTGTCGCGAAGCAACCATTATGCCCGACACAGCGCGTTCCTTGTCGGATACCGCTCATGTCCGAATTTCATACACATGCTCCCACCCCGCCTGTGTCAAGATAGAAGCCACCAACGAGTCGGCGTTCCTTCACGGTGTAAAACCAACCCGACGCAGCCTGCTGTTCTCCCATGCGCCCCTGGATAGTTTTCTGACCACCAGCACTCGCGGAGACCGCTCTCATGGATCACCCTCACCAACAACTCCCCGATCTACAACTCCCCCACCTGCAACTCCTCGACCCCGCCTTCGGCAGACTCTCGCCCCATGCCCCTCCCGAGCTCGCAGCCTTCGCCTTCCTCATCGGCAGCTGGCAATGCAACGCCCGCATCCAATCCCCCACCGGCGACTGGCAGCGTTTCGAGGCCGAATGGTTCGGCCGCTTCATCCTCGACGGTCACGCCATCGCCGACGAGTACCGCATGACCTCCCTCTCCGGCGAACTCGTCGTCCTCGGCATGAATGTCCGCACCTACAACCCCGCCACCCGCACCTGGACCATCCAGTGGCTCGACGCCCTCACCGGTGTCTGGACCGACCTCCTCTCCCCCGGCCTCGGCGGCGTCCACTTCCACCGCAGCAACGGCAGAGGCTCTTCCATCACCTACGCCTTCAAGGAACCCACCGCGGCCCACCCCTACACCCGCGCCACCTACACGACCCACTCCCCCACCCACTTCACCTGGAAAGGCGATCAATCCACCGACGCCCACACCTGGTCCGACTACATGCTCGTCGAGTGTTATCGCAACCACTAGACATCGAAATTATTAGCAGACGGCTACCCCAACCACTGGTCCCTGCGCTCATTCGCCACGTCGCGTGTGTACGCATTGTCCAGCGGCAGCGCTATCCGAAACTTCGTCCCGTGCGACACCGCATCCGTGCTGCTCTCCACCTCAATCGTCCCCGAGTGCCCCGCAATAAACTGCTTCGCCACCCACAGCCCGATCCCCGTACCAATCGATCCGCGCGTCGTAAAGAACGGCTCGAAAACCCGCTGAAGATTCTCCGCCGGAATGCCATGCCCATTGTCCTCAATCGTGAGCACCATCGCCTGCCGGCGCTCGCAGATACCCTCCTCGGTGGCCACCCGAAGCGTTCCCCCTGGATTCATTGCATAGATCGCATTCGTGACCAGGTTGGAGATCACCTGCATCAGCTCTCCCTTCCGCACCACCACCTCTCGCCCCGACGCGAAGCATGTCTCCACCTTCACCCCCGCCTCCCGCAGCTTCGAGCCGTAAATCTTCAGCACCTCCCCCACCAGCTCCGTCAACGAAACCATCGCCGCCGAGTTCTGCTCGCGATAGAACCCCAGCGTCTGCTTCGCAATATGCGACAGCCGCACCAGCTCGCTCTCCGCCGTATTCAGATACGACATCACCTCCGCGTCCGAGGAGTTCGACCGCGCCAGGTAAATCAAATTCAGCACCGCCTCCAGCGGATTATTGATCTCGTGCGCAATCGACGCCGCCATCCTCCCACTCGCGGAAAGCTTTTCCGCCTGCATCAGCGATTGCTCCATCCGCTTCCGCTGCGTCACATCGCGCAACACCTTCGACGCTCCCACCACCTGCCCCGAAGCGTCCCGCAGCGGCGAGATCGACAGCGACACATTCAACCGTCTCCCATCCTTTGCCACCCGGATCGTCTCGTAATGCTCAATCCGCTCCCCCGCGCGAATCCTGCGCAGGATCATCGCCTCTTCCGGATGCAGTTCCAGCGGCACCAGCGTCAAAATCGACGCCCCCAGCATCTCCTCCTCGCCGTATCCGAACGTCCGTTCGGCAGCCTGGTTCCAGCTAGTGATGATGCCATTCAAATCTTTGCTCAGAATCGCATCATCGGCCGACTCCACAATCGCCGCCAGCCGAGCCCGGGCAATCTCCATCTGCCGCCGCTCCGTAATGTCGCGCGCAATCTTCGACACCCCAATCACGTTCTCGTGGCTGTCCCGAACCGGTGAGATCGTCAGCGACACAAAGATCGTTCGCCCGTCCTTCCTCACCCGCTCCGTCTCAAAGTGCGCAATCTGCTCCCCAGCCCTCACCTTGCCCAGAATGAACGGTTCCTGGTGCTCCAGGTGCCTGGGAATCAACTTAAGAATCGATTGCCCAATGATCTCCTCCGGCTGATATCCGAAGATCCTTGTAGCCGCCGGATTCCAGCTCGTGACGATTCCATCCAGGTTCTTCGCAATGATCGCGTCCTCCGAAGAATGAACGATCGCCTCCAGCAACGAGGCCGGGCCTTCCACCCCAAAGTCGCTTGCAGGATTGCCCCGTTGGAATGTATTCAAAACGCCCATGAGTCAGTTTTGATCCCTCGCAAAACCCGCATCCGTACACAATCAGCGGCATCCCACTCTAACCGCTGATAACTAGGATGCGTTAACATGCGTCCACGCCTCCCCGCGGCCAACCCCCGTACCCATAACCCAACACCACACCCTCCACGATTCCCCACGCGGCAGCGAAAAGGGCGCAGCCGGATCGCGAGGGAAACCCTCCACAATCCTTCTGCGCCCTTTGTTCTTCTAAACTTCCGCTTACGCGACGACTTCAATCCCCATCGACCGCGCCGTACCGCGAATCGTCTTCGCCGCCGACTCAACAGACGCCGCATTCATGTCCGGCATCTTCTGCTTCGCGATCTCGAGAATCTGCTTCTCCGTCACCTTGCCAACCTTGTCCTTGTTCGGTGTCCCAGAACCCTTTGGTATGCCCGCCGCCTTCAGCAGCAGTACCGGAGCCGGCGGCGTCTTCGTGATAAACGAAAACGTGCGGTCCGCATACACCGTGATGACGACCGGAATCGTCAGACCCGCCATCGACGGATCCTTGCTGGTGCGCTCGTTGAACTGCTTGCAGAACTCCATGATGTTGACCTGCGCCTGTCCAAGCGCTGGCCCAACCGGCGGTGCCGGCGTTGCCTTCGCGGCGATGATCTGGAGCTTGACGTATCCCTGAACCTTCTTCGGTGCCATATTCGTAATCCTTCTCAATGTTGCGGGCGGTGCTGTTGCACATCGCCTCGCATGATTTTTTCTACCGCGCTACTGCCAGGAGTTAGAAGGTCCGGTGAAGCGCCCGGGCTGTGACTCCCAAAACTTGTCTGTTCCCCTCGCTCGCATAGCGAGCAGGTCTTCTCTACGCTCTACACTCTACTGTCTACGCTCTGCTCTTACCCTTCGACCTTCTCCACATTCGCAAACGAAACCTCGGTAGGCGTCGGCCGGCCAAAGATCGATACCATCACCTTGAGCGTCTGCTTGTCTTCATTGACGTCATCAACCGCGCCATTGAAGTTGTTGAACGGCCCATCGGTAATCCGAACCTGCTCGCCCTTCGTAAACTTGAGCTTGAGCTTCGGCTTCTCCTTGGTCACGTCGCTGCGATTCAACATCGCATTAACCTCGGCCTCGGAGAGCGCATTGGGCTGATCGCCCGTCTGCAGAAATCCCGTAACCCGCGGCGTGTTCTTCACGACGTGCCACATGTCGTTGTCCAGCGCCATCTCCACGAACACATACCCCGGCAGAAACACGCGGTCGATCGTGTACTTCTTCCCGTTGCGCAGCTCGGTCGTCGGCTCGGTAGGAATCTCGATCCGTCCCACCTTGTCTTCCAGGTGATACGCCGCCACGCGGCTCTGCAACGACTCCTTCACCTTGCGCTCAAATCCCGAGTACGCGTGAATGATGTACCACTTGAAGTTCTCATTGACCGGCACCGCGGCAGCAACTGCCTCTCCGCCGACAGCCTCGCCCTCAGTCGACGTTTCAGGGTCAACCGCAACATCGCTCGCCAGCGCCTCATCGGCTCCGACCGCTACGACCTGCTCTTCGTCCTGCTTCAACTCATCTGCCATGGTTTTACTTTCCTTCAAACCCAATCTCGTCATCAAGCGAAAATTGAGGGTCGAGATCTAGCCTCTGGCCCCTCAAATCTCGCGTCTGGAATCTCGCATCTCGAACCCTAGTGCTTGGTCAGGTAGACGATCAGGTGATCCACGCCCGTACCAACCGTCAGGTCCACCAACTCAAAGTACGCGGCAAACAAAAACACCGCGACGATCACCACGATCGTCGTCGCCTGCACTTCCGCCCGCGACGGCGTGTGGACCTTGGTCATCTCCTGTCGCGTTTCCTTCAGGAACTCGATCAGTCGCTGTGGGCCCGCGGTTGCCCGCTGCAATGCGCCCGGTTCGTTTGTCTCAACTACGGCGGCCTTCGCCATGGATGTACTCCTGAAACTGCTGCTGCGTTCTGTTACCGGTCTTAACCCGGGTCTGGTACGTCGTTCAAAAGTCTGGCAGGGGCGCTCGGATTCGAACCGAGAAGTTCGGTTTTGGAGACCGACAGTTTAACCGTTGAGCTTACGCCCCTGTATTCGACAGGTTGCTTCTCCCAACCTGCCTTGACCACCCATCCAGGCATCGCGCGAAGCGCCTCCGCCTGGACGGCTAGCCCTACTTGGTCTCTTTATGCGCCGTGTGCTTCCGGCACGTGTTGCAAAACTTGGAGAACTCCAACCGTCCCGTGGTCGTCTTCTTGTTCTTCGTCGTCGAATAGTTCCGGTTCTTGCAATCCGGACACTGCAGGGTAATGATCTCGCGCATAATGACTTCCTTTCAAATGTGGCCAGCCACCTCGGCTGGCAAGCAGCTTGTCCTGCGTTTGGAAGCCTTGCGCTTCCGCCCACCTGACACGCCGCGACGCAGGGTTAAGGTCCCTGCAACCTGTATTCCTGAAATTGAAACGGGATAGCCAAGCGGTCAGGCACACGCTCGTCCTCCCCTATTATCCACGAAAACCCTAATTAATAAAAGGCGGAAGATCTGGGGCGCTTTCGATTGACTTCCATTCAATTATGGAATCGGGGCTAAGAAGACGCTTAGCTGTCTCATCTGCAATCGACTGGGCCTTCTCAATTGAAGGCCAAATTCCAGCGCCCGTCTCCACGCTGCTTCCTTTACCCGTCCGACGGATCATGAGCCCAACGCCGCCTGACCAGTCACCGATCTTGAAATCCAGCGATTCGCCTTCTCGCTCTGTGTGGCCTGTAAGGATTACGCGTGTCATATCGCTACGTTACCCTAGCCAATCGCCGTCAGCGCAGGAATTACTTGATATGCTCCCGCAAAATCGCATCCACCCGCGACTGCCACCCGGCCCCCGTGCTCCGAAACGCTTCCACCACGTCCGGCGACAGCCGAATCGACACCGGCACTTTCTTCGGTGCCTTCTGCTCCCCGCGCTTCCGATTAGAAAGCACCCGCTGCAATCCCTGCGGCAAACCGCTGAAGGGGACAGCCCGAGCAAAGTCTGCTTTCGTCCATTCCGGGTTGTCCATATCCACAGTTCGCCTAATTGCCGTCTTCGTAGTCGCCTTCCTCATGTTTGCTGGCCTTTCTCAGGCTGATTGCCCGAACATTCTCGCCTTCCTGTGTGAAAACAAGTGCATATAACCGCGCATCCAGAAATCCAATCGCCTTGACGCGCACTTCGCCATAATCTTTTCGATCATCAATCACAAAGATCGCAGCGTCGAAATCGAAGTCAGTCGCGCGGCTCAGCGAGATGCCATGCTTTTTTCGATTGATGCGATCTTTGCTGCGATCGAACAGAAACTCCACAAACCCAAATGTATATACAATTTGAGTCGGAGTCAAACCATGCATCTTTTGGCCAAACAATGGCGGCGAGCCGAAGCCCGCCGCCTTTTTACTTCTGATTCCCTTGCTACTTCCTGCCTTACTTGATGATCTCCGAGATCGTACCCGCGCCCACAGTCCGGCCGCCTTCGCGAATCGCGAAGCGCAGACCCTTCTCCATGGCAACAGGCGTGTGCAGCGTGATCTCAAGCGAGATGTTACTTCCTTGCTCAGAACGTAAACCTCGCCCTTGAACACGGTGTGCGGCGTAATCGAACCGGGCTTGGCCAACACCATGCCGCGCTCGACGTCTTCCTTCGCGATACCGCGCAGAAGAAGACCAGCGTTATCGCCCGCCAGACCTTCATCCAGCTGCTTCTTGAACATCTCGACGCCGGTAACAACGGTCGCCTGCGTGTCGCGGAATCCAACGATCGAAGCAGCCTCGCCAACCTTGATCTTGCCGCGTTCGATACGGCCGGTAACCACCGTTCCACGACCAGAGATCGAGAAGATATCCTCGATCGGCATCAGGAAGGGCAGATCCACCGCGCGCTCCGGCTGCGGAATGAACTTGTCCACCGCCGCCATCAGCTCGTCGATCTTGGCTTCCCACTGGGCTTCGCCGTTGAGCGCGCCGAGTGCCGAGCCGCGGATAATCGGTGTATCGTCGCCCGGGTAGTCGTACTTCGAGAGCAGCTCGCGGACTTCCATCTCCACCAGCTCGATCAGCTCTTCGTCCTCAACCGCATCGCACTTGTTCAGGAACACGACGATGAACGGAACGCCAACCTGGCGAGCAAGAAGCACATGCTCCTTGGTCTGCGGCATCGGGCCGTCAGTGGCCGCGACCACAAGAATCGCGCCATCCATCTGCGCTGCGCCCGTGATCATGTTCTTGATGTAATCCGCGTGGCCAGGGCAATCAACGTGCGCATAGTGACGGTTCGGGGTCTCATACTCCACGTGCGAGGTCGAGATCGTGATGCCGCGCTCGCGCTCTTCGGGAGCGTTATCGATCGTGTCGAACGAGCGGAACGCGTTCTTCGGATTATGCTTGCTCAGCACCTTCGTAATCGCCGCCGTCAGAGTCGTCTTGCCATGATCGATGTGTCCGATCGTTCCAATGTTTACGTGCGGCTTGCTGCGATCAAATTTTTCCTTCGCCATGACT
>JBEKFF010000174.1:0-7570 GCA_050013455.1 Acidobacteriaceae bacterium
GACGTCGGCCTCGTCGGCTATCCCAACGTCGGCAAGTCCACCCTGATCTCGCGAATCTCCGCCGCCCGCCCCAAGATCGCCAACTACGCCTTCACCACCCTCGAGCCCAACCTCGGCGTCGTCCAGATCGGCGACGCGCCCTACGAAAAATCCTTCACCGTCGCCGACATGCCCGGCCTCATCGAAGGCGCGCACCTCGGCGCCGGCCTCGGTGTCCAGTTCCTCAAACACATCGAGCGCACCAGCGTCCTCGCCCACCTCATCGACGTATCCGACGCAGCCGACGCCACCGAAGGTTCTGCCCGCCCCGACCCCGTAGCCGACTACAACGTCATCACCGCCGAGCTAAAATCCTTCGACCCAGCCCTGGCCGCCAAGCCCACCGTCCTGGTGGCCGCCAAAGCCGACGTCGCCAATCCCGCCAAGCTCAAAAAACTCACCACCTTCGCAAAGCGAAAGAAGCTGCCGCTCTACTTAATCTCGGCCGTCACCGGCGAAGGCATCGAAAAGCTGAAGTTCGCGCTGGCCGAAGCGGTCGAAGCCCACCGCACCATCGACCTAACCGCCAAGCCCGACACCGAGCCAGCCGTCTTCAAGCCAGCCCGCCGCAAGCCCAACTACCCACCCCCAGCCCCCAGCGCCAAAACCCGCTCGCGCTAGAACTGATCGTAGACAAGTCAGGCCAGAGCACACAGCTCTGGCCTTTGTTTTTCTTTCTGTCATTCCCCTTGGGAATCTGCTTCTCCACGCATGTCCCTGGGCCCTGCGCCCTGAACTCAGTACGTCGGGTGAAACAGCACCAAAATCCCCACACACCCAATCCCAAACGTGATCACCAACACCGGCCACCAACGATCAATCCACGAATCCTTCTTCGAGCTCATCCCAACACCAACCTTTCCCCACAGATTCTAACCGAAACCTTGTCGGCCATCCTTCAGGACAAGCACGCGAAGCAATTCGCCGTCCGCGCAGGACTACTTCTTCATCGCCTTCATCTGTCGCCCACCCGGGTTCAGCACAAGGTAGGTTACCTTTCCCTGCGCATCCGGAACGAACTCGAACTCTGCGCCAACTGCCGGCACCATGAACTTCGTCGAAGATTCCGCAATCAAACCCTCCTCGTTCTGCCCTGTGGCGCTCGCCACCAAGTGGCCATCTTTCAGAGCGATGACAATATCGAAGTTCGGCCCAACTTCATACGTCCCCACATACTCCGCAACAATCTTCGGATCCATGGCAACCGGCATTACCACCTTTGGCTTGAAATCAGCCCACCCATACTCCGCCGCAATGCTGCGCATAACCTCCTGGGCCAGCTCCTCTCCGCCCTGCGCATTGGTCATCACCACCGCGCCCTCACCACCCTTCTCATAAGCAGCAAAATAAGACTCAAACCCCTCATCCACGCCGCCATGCGTAAAGTACGGATCGGCCTTGCTGCCGCCAATTTCCACCCCCAGCCCCCAATCTCCCATGCCCGGCGTCAACATCTGCGCCGTCATCTCCTTCGACAGCACATGATTTGCCTCCCCCACCAACGACCGTTCCACTTCGATCGCATACTTCGCCAAATCCGTCGGCGTCGTCCACAACCCCGCCGCCGCCATCTCCGGATACGTATGTGCGCCGCCTGCAACCGGCTTGCCATCATTCTCATACGGCGTCGCCGCCATCGCCTTCCAATCCTCGGGCAGCGGCTGTAGATACGTACTATGCGTCATCCCAATCGGAGCCAGCACCGCATCGTGCAGCAGCTTCGGAAACGCCTCACCCGACGCCTCGATCATCATCAACTGCATGATCGTGATGCCGCCACCCGAGTAGTTCCACTTCGTCCCAGGCTCCGTCTCCACCCGAATCGCCGGTGTGTTTGCTGGCTTCTCGCCATTCAGCACCTGCACCAGCGTCGGCACAGGCTCGCCCGCCGCATACCCGGGAAACCCATGCACCGTTGTCCCACCGGTGTGCGTCAGCAGCTCCCGCAGCGTCACGACCTTCCCCTTCGCCTCCGGCCCGTAGGGCAGCTTCCAACTCTTCAACTCCATATTCACGTCCGTATCCAGCGACAGCTTCCCCTCCTGCACCAGCTTCAACGCGGCCATCGCCGCCACCGGCTTGCTGATCGACCCAGCCTGGAACAAAGTCTCCGCCGTCACAGCAGGCCCACCCACCTTCATCACCCCAAACCCCTGCGCCCACTCAATCTGGCCATGATGAATCAACGCAATGCTAACCCCCGGTATATGCAGCGCGGCCATGCGATCCTGCAGCGTGTGCGCAGCATGCGCATCGCCCTTCACGATGACCGGCGCCACCAGCCCCGCCTCCACCCGCTCAATATGCCGCTGCGTCTCAGCCGAGGGCACATCCGTCTGCGCCACAAGAGCAGGAATCCCCGCCCACAAGAAAACCAACACCAAGCCCTGCCTGCATCCCAAACGCATCACGTTCACTCCACAAGAAACCGGGATCAGTCCCTGACTTATTCCATATACCTAATCGCGTCACCAATTCTAGATGTCTTACTCTTCTACCGAACAATCGCGAAAGAAAAAGAGGGCCGTCCCACCTACCCACCCGACAGCCCGCCAATTCGAGCCTTCCCTAATCCCTAATCCCTAATCCCTGTTCCCTAATCCCTGTTTCTTGAACTTGTTCGCCTTGGCAAACTCATCCCGCAACTCAGGGGTCTTCAGATTCTCGCGCACATGCGCCAGCCGCTGCTCCAGCGCCGCCAGCGTCTCCGCAATCGCCTTCGGATTCGTCATCGCCACATCGCGCCACATGCTGTACGGGCTAGCTCCCAGCCGAGTCATCTCCCGCAGCGCGCGCCCGCCAATCGCCTGCACCGCGGCCATCCCTTCGCGGTCATCGGCGAACCGGTCTTCCAACTCCGCCGCCAGCGCTGTAGCCAGCATCTGCGGCAGATGGCTCACCCACGCACACACCTCATCATGCCGCCGCGGATCCATCTCCCGCATCACCGCGCCCATCCGCACCACAGCCTTCCGCCACTCCATCTCCAACTCGCCGCCCGGCGCCCACCCCGCGCCCGCGCAAAACAGCCACGTCGCCCCGCGAAACAAATCCGCCTCCGCCAGCGCCGCACCGCCCGATTCCTTCCCCGCCATCGGATGACCCGGCAAAAACCGCGCGCGTCCAGACTGCGAGCCGTCAGCCTGATTGAACAGCTTCCCCGCCAGCGCCGTAATCTCTCCCTTCGTGCTCCCCACATCGGTCACCAGCTGCGTCTCCTTCAACTTCGGAGCCAGCTGCTGCATCCAGTCCAATATCGGCAGCACCGGCGTCGCCAGCACCACCACATCCGCGTCCGTCTCCAGCACCGCCTCGCGCCCCTCCAGCGCCCGATCGATCGCCTTACACTCCAGCGCCTTTTTCAACTCCTCCGCATTCGCATCCCACCCCGAAACCTCACCCCCATACCCATTGGCCTTCAGCGCCAAACCCACCGAAGCCCCAATCAACCCCGTCCCCACAATCAACACTTTCTTCATCGCGATTCCCGCCTGTGCGTGAACGCCCGCGCGTGTTCACCCCGCTCTTTGGCAACCCGATAGTCCCCCGCAACCTGCCCCGTCCCACGCAGCACGTACTTATACGTCGTCAACCCTTCCAGCCCAACCGGCCCGCGCGCATGCAGCTTGCTCGTGCTGATCCCCACCTCCGCGCCAAACCCATACCGAAACCCATCCGCAAACCGAGTCGACGCGTTATGCATCACGCTCGCCGCATCCACCTCCCGCAGAAACCGCTCCGCCACCGCGGCGTCTTCGGCGACAATGCTTTCCGTGTGCGAAGACCCATGCGTATGGATATGCTCCATCGCCTCGTCCAACCCCGCGACCACACCCAGCGAAATCGCCAGCTCCCCGTACTCCGTGTGCCAATCTGCAACCGCCTCCACCTCGACGCCGCGCAGCAACTCCCGCACCATGGCATCCCCATGCAGCGCGACGCCCTTTGCCCTTAGCCGCTCAGCCAGCTTCGGCAAAAACTCCGCCGCAATCGCCCGATGCACCAGCACGGTCTCCACCGCATTGCACGCCGCCGGATAATCCACCTTCGCGTCCTCAATCACCCTCAGCGCCAGCGCCTCATCCGCACTCTCATCCACGTAGATATGGCATACGCCCTCCGCGTGCCCCAGCACCGGAATCCGCGTATTCGCCTGGACATATTCCACCAGCTCCTTCGACCCCCGCGGGATCACCAGGTCCACCAGCCCATGCATCCCCAGCAACTCCTGCACCCGCTCTCGCCCCACTACGAGCAACACCGCATCGGCCGGCAAACCCTGCTCCACCAGCGCCTCGCGCAGCACCCGCACCAGCACTTCCGCGGTCCTCTCCACCTCTTTCCCCGCCTTCAGCAACACAGCATTTCCGCTCTTAATCGCCAGCGCTGCAATCTGCGTCACCGCATCCGGCCGCGCCTCAAAGATCACGGCCAGCACCCCCAGCGGCACGCTGATCTTCGTAAGATTCAGTCCCTCGTCCAGTTCGATCGCATCGAGCACGCGCCCAAGCGGATCCGGCAGCCGCGCCACCGACCGGACCTGCTCGGCCATCTCCGCATGCTTCCCCGCATCCAGCTTCAGCCGCGCCAACGTAGCCGCACTTAAGCTCCCACCCTCAGCTCGCACGTCCTCCACATTCGCCGCCAGCAGTTCCGCACCCGCCGACTCCATCGCCAGCGCCATCGCCTCCAGCGCAGCATTCCGCTTCACTTCATCCAGTCCCGCAAGCACTCGCGAAGCACCCTTCGCCGCCTCGGCCATCGCGCGCACACGCTGCCCGCCCTCAGGCAACGAGGCCGCCGCGCTCATCGCGCAACCTTCTCCTGCATGCTCTCTCGTACCGGCGCAAACAGCGTTCCGACCGACTCTCCCGCAACGATCCGCTCCAGCACGTGCGGCGTCCGACCATTCGCAATAATCACCTGCTTGCCCGCATGCAGCACAATACGCGCCGACTCGAGCTTCGAAATCATCCCCCCGCGCCCGCGCCCATTCACCCCATCGGCCAGCGCCAGGATCCCATCGTCCACGGTATCCACACGCTCAAGCAGCGACGCCCCAGCCTCCGTCGGATTGCGGTCATACAAACCATCCACATCCGACAGCAGCACCAGCAGATCCGCACCAATATGCTTCAGCAGCAGCGCCGACAGCTTATCGTTATCTCCAAAAATCCTCTCCCGCGGCCGCAAATCTGTCGCCCGATCCAGCTCAATCGTCGACACCGTATCGTTCTCATTCACGATCGGAATCACGCCCATCGTCAGCAGAGCATCCAGCGCCGCGCGCAGATTCGCATGCCGCGTCGCATCGCGAAAGTCATCCTCGGTCAGCAGCACCTGCGCAATCGGACACCCCAGCCGATCGAACGCATCATCATAGAGCGACATCAGCCGCGACTGCCCAATCGCCGCGCACGCCTGGATCTGCGCCACCACCGTCGGCCGCTCCAGCAATCCCAGCCGCTCCATCCCCAGGCCTACAGCGCCAGAGCTCACCAGCAGCACCTCGATGCCCTGCGCGCGCAGCTCGGCAACCTGCTCCACCAACCCGCACAGCAGCCCGAGCGCAACCTTGCCGTCATGCCGCATGATCACATTCGTTCCAAGTTTGACGACAATCCGATGCAAGGCCTTCTCCTCCCAAACCTAAGCCCAGCCCCTACGCATGAATCTGCGACACAGCCGGTGCAATCGTTCGATCCACAATCGGCGCCAACTTGCGCAATTGCTCCACCAACTTCACCAGTTGCTCCGGATACAGCGACTGCGCGCCATCCGACAGCGCCTTATCCGGATTCGGATGCATCTCCATCAGCAACCCATCCGCGCCCGCAGCCACGCTCGCCAGCGCCATCGGCGGCACCAAATCACGCTTGCCCACGCCATGCGACGGATCACCCAGCACCGGCAGATGCGTCAGCTTCTTCAGCACTGGAATCGCCGACACATCATACGTATTCCGCGTGTACGTTTCGAAGGTACGAATGCCACGCTCGCACAGCATCAAGTCATAGTTGCCGCCGGAAAGAATATATTCGGCGCTCAGCAGAACCTCTTCAATGGTCGCCGCGATTCCGCGCTTCAGCAGCACCGGCTTGCGCACATGACCGAGCTCGCGCAGCAAATTAAAGTTCTGCATGTTGCGCGCTCCCACCTGGAAGCAATCGATGTACGGCAGCATCAACTCAATCTGCGAGATCTCCATCACCTCGGTAATCACCAGCAGACCAAATTCATCGGACACCTCGCGCAGCAGCTTCAGCCCTTCCAGCCCCATCCCCTGGAAGCTGTACGGCGAGCTGCGCGGCTTGAACGCGCCGCCCCGTAAAAATTGCGCGCCCGCCGCAGCCACCTGCTGCGCACTCAGGCGAATCTGCTCGCGGCTCTCCACCGAGCACGGCCCGGACATGATGACGACCTCATCGCCGCCCACCACCAGCCCGTTCGGAAACGTAATCCGCGTTCCCTCCGGCCTGAACCCGCGTCCCGCCAGCTTGTAAGGCGACGAGATCCGGTACGCCTGGTGCACACCCGACAGCACCTGAAACTCCGTCACCTCGAAGTGCGCCGGCGTTCCCACGCCCGCAAGAATGGTCTGCGTCTCACCCGTTGTCCGGTGGACATTGAAACCCAACTCAACCATCCGCTCAATCACATGCTGTATCTGTTCATCGGTGGCTTGGTCCTGCATCGCGACGATCATCACTGGATCCCTCTGTAGTCCTCAATAAAATTTTCACTGCCTGGCAGCGCGGCCAACAACTCAACGCCGCGTCTGCCTCAACTCACGGCTGCTGACGCTGCAACGCACGCATCACGTCCATCACCCGTTCATAAATGTCCTGCACCTGCGCGTCCGTAAGCGGTCCCGAATTCACACTCCGCACGTGGTCAAACACAGTCTGCTCCCGCATCGGTTCATAGATCGGAACGTTGATCTTTGCTTTAAGCTTCCCAATCTCAACCGCCGCTGCCGCCCGTTGAGAAAGCAACCGGACGATCTGCTCATCCAGCCCATCAATCTTGTCCCGCCAATCCGAAATGTCCATGCTGCCTCATGCCGCGAGCGCTGTGTGCTCGCAAAGATAGTCGTGCTCGCAAAGATAGTCTGGAAGTTACCTCTGCTGTTGCCTTCCAGACGAGGTTAGGGCTCGGAACCAACTGCCGCTGCGCGTTCAGTGGCCCGACATAATGATACGTGTTACACGCCGCTCTCATGCGCTTTTCACTCCGCCGCACAAGCTACGTACAAACTCTCCAACCGCGCGCGGAGCTTCCCCCGCCGGCGTTTTTTCAACCAACCCGACAATCGCGCTCCCCACCACTGCCGCGTCCGCAAACTCTCCCACCGCCTTTACATGCTCCGGCGTGGACACCCCAAAGCCCAGCGCAATCGGCAGCGTCGTAAACTTCTTCAACCTCTCCACCAAACCCTTCGCATCCGACGCCAGCTCCGTCTGCGTCCCCGTAATCCCTACCCGCGAGATCGCATACACAAACCCCTGCGAGTTCTCCGCAATCGCCTTCA
>JBEKFF010000175.1:0-7566 GCA_050013455.1 Acidobacteriaceae bacterium
TTCATCACAATTGATGTCACGGCCATCGTGCAGGGTTGGGTCACGACTCCGGCCACCGACTTCGGATTCGCCCTGAGTTCTACCAGCGCCAACCTTCTTCTCGATAGCAAGGAAAACGACGAGACCGGACACGCAGCCTCGTTGGATATCAGCATCACGTCCGAGGGCGCGACAGGGCTACAGGGTCCGCAGGGGATTGAGGGCTCGGTGGGTCCCGTGGGTCCCCAGGGTCTAGTCGGTCTCCAAGGTGTGCTCGGCCCCGTGGGTTCCCAGGGACTGGTCGGTGTGGCGGGGATGTCTGGTCCGCAGGGCATTCAAGGTGTAGCAGGTCCCGTCGGCCCCACAGGACTCATCGGCGCAACCGGACTGCCCGGAGTTTCAGGCACCCCGGGAGCTATAGGGCCAGTCGGTCCAGTCGGTACGCCCGGAAGCGCAGGTACGACCGGAGGCGCGGGGGCTGCCGGTGCAACAGGCGCGTCTGGACCCCAGGGCCCAGCAGGTGCTCAGGGCATCAGCGGCACAGACGGAGCGACTGGTGCCACCGGCGCGACCGGATCTCTCCCCCAGGTAACCGCCTATAGCTCGGCCACTATCTATGCGCAGGGCAGCGCAATTGTCTACCAGGGCTCAACTTACCAAAGCGTCTCCGACTCCAACGTCAATCATCTCCCCACCGACCCCACCTTCTGGACGCTCACGGCCCAAGCGGGTGCAACCGGTGCGCCCGGAGCTCAGGGCCTCGCAGGGGCTCAGGGCAGCAACGGCGCGAACGGTGCCACAGGCGCGAACGGTCCTCAAGGCCCCATCGGTCCCACGGGAGCAGTCGGCGCAGTCGGCGCAACCGGCCCCGCAGGCACCATCGACATTGTGAGCACCTGGTCCTCCTCCACCACCTACCAGATCGGGCAAGTCGTCTTCTGCGCTGCCTGCTCCAGCAACGGCTCCAGCTATGTCGCCACCGCTGCCAACACCAATCAGGACCCCCCAACCCAAACCGGCATCTGGCAACTCGTCGCACAAGCCGGAGCCACCGGTCCGACCGGAGCACAAGGCATCGAGGGTTCTATCGGAGCAACCGGAGCCACGGGTCCGGCCGGCGCCACGGGCGCTTCCGGCGGCGTCTTAGATTTCGCCGACTTCTACGCATTGATGCCCCCCGACAACGCCGCGACAGTTGCGGTCGATACGGATGTATCCTTCCCGGAGGATGGACCGGCGTCGGGATCGGGTCTCATCGCCCGCACCTCTGCCTCGTCTATTAATCTTCGCGTCATTGGCACCTATCAGGTCCTGTTTCAAGTGAGCGTGAACGAAGCGGGGCAACTTATGTTGACCCTCAATGGCGTTGACCTCGCCTATACCGTCGTTGGGCGAGCGACCGGCACCAGCCAGATCGTCGGAATGGCCTTGGTGCAAACCACCATCGTCAATTCAATACTCACGGTTCGAAATCCTGCAGGCAATTCCACTGCGTTGACCATTACGCCATTGGCGGGCGGAACGAGTCCCGCGTCAGCACATCTGGTGATCACGCGAATCCAGTGACAAGCAGCCACGGTCAGTTGTCTGCCAGTGAGTCACACACCCTTGAAAGCGCAACAACGATGATGAAAGTCACAACCGATGAAGGCACCGCAACCACTCCAACCATCTCCATCAACTTCCCGTCCAGCGGCGCCAGCTTCGTCTGGACCACCTCGTTCCAGGTCTCTACCGACGTTGGACCGGATAACATCAATCCCCTTACCGGCGCCATCGGCATCGTGCCCACATCCGGGATCCAGCTACCCGAATTCGCGTACGCCCCGTGGCGTGTACCGCCACCAGCCTGCAGGTCTATGCGACCGAAGTTGGGCCGCTTGTACCCTCAGGCCCCGATAACGGTGACGGCGCAAGACAATGGAACCAACACCTCGATGTTTTGCCAAATAATGCCTTGTCAGGCGGGGTTCCCCGCATCGAGTTGCTCTTCCACAAACACGTTCAGCGTCAACGCGGGGGGCGAGATTCAATACTCGTTGACCCAGATGATCCCCCCTCCGCCCCGCGCCAGTTCCTTCGGCCAGGCAGGCACGACCCTGACTTGTCAGAATCCGTAAGGGTACGGAGTCCCATGCAAAAGTACAGAACCGGCAATACGGAACACCACTTGGAGAGGATGCAGACGATGATCACAAAACGAGCAAACGTTGTGCCTGCGACCGCTCTGTACCTGGCAGCGCTTCTGCTCTTTGCCCTCACGGCCCCACTGCACGGACAAGCCATTCTCACCGTAACTCCCGGCCGCACGAGCAACGCCACCGCCGGCACCGGCGCAGTCGGCTACTCCGGCGACACCGGCCCGGCCACCACCGCCAGCCTGGCCGAACCCGCCGCCGTAGCCTACGACGCCGCCGGAAATCTCTACCTCGCCGACGCCAGCAACGACGTCATCCGCGAGATCTCGACCACTGGCATGATCACCACTCTCGCCGGAACCGGCATCGAAGGCTACTCCGGAGACGGGGCCGCAGCCACCTCCGCGCAGCTCGACACGCCCACCGGAGTTGCCATCGACCTCGCCGGCAACGTTTACATCGCCGACTCGCACAACCACCGCATTCGTGAGATCCGCAGCGGCATCATCATCACCATCGCCGGAACCGGAACTCCCGGCTTCTCCGGCGACAGCACCGCCGCGACCGCTGCGCAACTCTCGCTTCCCACCGGCGTAGCCGTCGACAAGAGCGGCAACGTCTACATCGCCGACACCAACAACCACCGCATCCGCGAGATAACCAATGGCACCATCACCACGGTCGCCGGCGACGGCGAAGAGCTCTACGCCGGCGACGACGCATCCGCGAAGGCCGCTGCGCTCGACTCCCCCACCAGTGTTGCGGTCGACGCGAGCGGCAACGTCTACATCGCCGACCGACTCAACCAGCGCATCCGCGAGGTCAGCAACGGAATCATCACTACCGTCGCCGGCTCCAGCACCGCAGTCTTCTCAGGAAGCTTCTCCGGCGACGGCGCGTCGGCCACGGCCGCTACCCTCGCCAAGCCCAGCGGTGTCAGCGTTGACGCCGCCGGCAACGTCTACATTGCCGACACCGACAATCAGCGTATCCGCGAAGTGTGTGGCGGAGGCGCGATTGCAACTGGCGTGATTGCCACAATTGAGGGCTCCGGCCCGCAGGGCTACGGTGGAGACGCAGGCCTCTCTGCCGCAGCCATCCTCAACGCCCCTCGCTCGGTAGTCCCTGATGCGTACGGCAATCTCTCCATTGCCGATAGACTCAACCAGCGCATCCGCTCCGGCAGGCTTCCAACCCTGACCTTCCCAAGCGAGGACGTCGGTTTTCCCAGCCCAACTCAGTCAGCAACTTTGACCAACACTGGCACCGCCTCCATCACGGTCTCGGCAATCACGTTTGTCAACAGCTTCGCCCTGGCGACGGGCGGCACTTGCTCCGCTCCACCCATAACGCTCTCCGCCGGTGGAAGTTGCACGGAAGAGATCGAATTTCTTCCCATAAGTGCGGGCTCCGCCAGCGGGTCGGTCATCTTCGGCGGTACCGGTGTCGTGCCGCAAACCATCTTGCTCACAGGTACCGCAACCCAGGTTCCAACCACCGTCGCACTGACCACGAACGTAAACCCGGCGCTCGCTGGCCAGCCAGTCACCTATACCGCGGTCGTAGACATGATCGGAGTCGGAACGCCGACAGGAACAGTCGCCTTCGATGCGGGCGGCTTAGCCTTCAACACCCAGACGCTCGCTCTTGGAAGTGTCCCAGCGCCCGCTGATACCTCCCTGCTGACCACAGGGACGGACAGCATTGTCGTCATCTATTCCGGCGACCGGAAGTTTAGCGGCAGCACCTCGACCACGCTGGCCCAGGTCGTCGAAGACTTCAGCATCACCCTGACACCGCAGCCGACGAACCCGGCGGGCGCGACCGGCCAAACCGTCATTCCCGGGAGCGCCGCTAGCTTCGACGCTACCCTGACGCCGCTGCTCGGACCCTTCAATTTCCCCATTACGCTGAGTGCTACAGGATTGCCACCGGGAGCAACCGTCACCTTCTCGCCGGAGACGGCCACCCCCGGTGCCGCTGCCTCGTTCCTCACCATGACAATTCAAACCGCGGTCAATCAAGGTTTGAACGATCATAAAGAAAACCTCGGCGGCGGGACCTTTGCCATCGCTCTATTGCTGGTGCCTTTTACTCGCCGCTTGCATTGGCGTACGCAGCAGAGCAAGATGTTTCGGTCCATGAATCTGACTGTTGCGCTGCTGGCATGCGCGGCCACCCTTGGCAGTATCACGGGGTGCGGAAGCGGCACCGGCACTTCCTCTCAGCCTCAGCAAAACTACACCATCCTGGTCACAGCAACAGCTGCAGGCTCCACCGGGTATGTCCTGCAACACAGTGTGAACGTCACATTGTTAGCGCAATAAAGATTTGACAGGGCCGGTTCGGCAACAAGTTTCAATAGGAGGAGCGTCGATTTATTGAAAATCGCCCGAGTTGTGCTTTGCCTCCGTCGTCTTCCCGCAGCATCCGTCGTATACGCGCGCAGGACGTGCCAGCACCGAAGATCGCGGTGGGAGCCATATACATTGCCTATTGGGGAGATAGCCGCTTGCTTCAAATGGGGTAATAGTTTCTGATGTCATGCGCTCGGCAGCAATCAAGCCTGGCTCCAGGCGGAAATCCTCCCACGTCATGGTCATACAACATCCATGGGATCATGCAAATAGAACAGGGTCGAGGTGATCGTACAATGAACGATCAATTTACGCAGCTTTGGTGTTCCTAGGTAAGCTGCGTATTATGAATAAGTTATAAATGGTGGAGGCGGCGGGAGTCGAACCCGCGTCCGAAAAAACTGTCAACAGAGAGCGTTCATGCTTTTTCCGTTCGCATTTGTCTCGTAGTGAATGCTTGCAACGGACGAAGACGCATTCACCACCAGCCTGATTGATCTCGTCCTTGGCGTACAGGCGGAACCCCGCGGACCAGCCTACTGTGCGACGATCGGTACAAGCCCGTAGGCGAAGCCTGAGCGATCGGCTACTTAATTATTAAGCAGCAAGCGCGAATTGAGGTTCGGCACTTATAGTTTTGTGAGCGATTACGGGTGTCCACACCCCGGCATGCCTCTCTGCCGCAAGCAATCCCGTCGAAGCCGTGACGCCCCCATTTGGAGCTGGCACCAACATTGCATTGGGCACTCAAAGAACTACCCCCAGTATACGTTGATCCTTCAAAACATACATCTCAGGCGAATGCCAGCACGAGGGCTCCCGCGGTCACTAATGCCGCACCGGCGATCCTTACCGGGGACATGCTTTCGCCAAAGAATAGCCACCCTGCGACGATCACGATCGCCACGCTGAGCTTGTCGATGGGTGCGACTCCGCTGACGGGCCCGATCTGCAATGCTCGAAAATAGCAGAGCCACGAAAGACCCGTGCAAAGGCCTGAAAGAAGCAGGAACACCCAGCTTCTACGGCCAATCAGACCAATTCCATGATGGGCATTTAGGCTCAAAGCGATAGTCCAGGTGAAGACCAGGACGACGGTTGTTCGGATGGCTGTGGCCAGGTTGCTGTCGATGCCTTCTACTCCAACCTTGGCGAGTAAGGCAGTTGCCGCCGCAAATACGGCTGAAAGTATCGCCCAAAAGATCCAGGTCATCGTATGCTCCGCGGATATCCGGATGTCTATGTGATTACATAGGCTCTTGTTTCGACATATAGCTAGGGTGAAACCGTTTGTGTATGCATTAGGTAACGATGGTTCCTAATGATCATCCGTCCCAAACGGTGTGGTGCAATGAGCCTACCGCAGGTCATTGCAATTAAAAATCAATGTTTTGTGATAGATAGCTCTGGATATCCGGTCGAAAAGACAAAAAAAAGGCGGCACGAACGGTGCTTTGTTCGTGCCGGGAGGCCAGTGACGCAACTTGCTCTCGAGTGGTTGGCAGCGCTCGAGAAAACCTTTGCGAGATATGCTCTTTGGGAGAAATCTACGCTAAAAAGAATATACCACATGTCCGACCCGGGATGTCCAGCCCTTCCGGAGCTTTTCCTAGCTCTTTTTATCGATGTCCCGAGCCAAACTAATATCGTTCTGGGTAATGCCGCCGGCATCGTGGGTCACCAGCGCCAACCGAACCTTGTTATATCGGATGTCGATATCGGGGTGATGGCCGGCCTTGTCGGCGAGATCGGCGACGTGGTTCACGAATTTCATCGCCTGCAGGAAGTCACTGAACGTAAGGGTTCGTACCAATTCGCCTCGTTCGAGCTTCCATTCGGGGAGGCTTGCGAGGGACGTTTGAAGTTGACTTGGGTCCAGAATCTTCGTCATAGTGCCTGCTATCTGATTATTGAGAGTGGGTTTATGGTTACTAGTCGCAAGACTGCAGCTGACGGTGCTTGCGATTGGATACCCAGCCGGGCTTGGTTGTCTGGCGACTGCGCCCTAGGCCCAACGCATCGGCAGGGACATCCTCTGTGATGCAGGAAGCAGCAGCGATGTAGGCCTCATCGCCAATGTTTATAGGGGCAACGAGGGTGGAGTTGGAGCCTATGAAGGCGTTGTTGCCAATTTTTGTTTGGTGTTTGTGGGTGCCGTCGTAGTTGCAGGTGATCGTGCCGGCGCCTATGTTTACGCCGGAGCCGATGGTGCTATCTCCCAGATAAGAAAGGTGGTTAGCCTTGGAGCCGCGACCCATTTTTACTTTTTTTGTCTCGACGAAGTTGCCGATGTGGGCTTCTTCGCCGATTTCGCTTTCGGGGCGCAAATGGGCGTAAGGTCCTAATTTTGCACCACTTCCGATGGTGGATTGAGCAATGATGCAGCCATTGCGGAGGAGCACATTCGCGCCGATTTGTGCGTCTTGAACTACGGTATAGGACGCAAATCGACAGTCTGAGCCTACTTTGGTGTCACCCAGGATTTGGACGTAGGGTTCGATGACGGTGTCGGGGCCGATTTCTACCTGGGCGTCGATGACACAGGTTTCGGGACGGAAGATGGTGACGCCCTGGGCCATGAGGCGGCGGGCGGTGGCGAGGCGCATGGCGGCGTCGAGGTGCATCATCTCTTCGATGGTGTTGGCGCCGAGGACCTCGTCGACGGAGCCGGAGGATTTGAGGGCGACGACGCGCTGCTTGTCGGCTACGAGGAGGGCGGCGACGTCGGTGAGGTAGAACTCGCCGTGGGCGTTGTTGGTGGAGAGGGAATCGAGGTGGGTGAAGAGGGCGGAGGTGCGGAAGCAGTAGATGCCGGAGTTGATCTCGGGGGCGGTGAGTTGGTCGGGGGTTAGGGATTTCTGCTCGACGATCGCGGTGACCTCGGGAGAGGATTCGCTGGCGCGCAGGACGCGGCCGTAGCCGGTTGGGTTCGGTGGGACGGCCGTGAGGATGGTCATGGCGGCGTGCTGGCCGAGGTGGAAGGCGCAGAGTTCGTCGAGGGTGGAGGGCTTGATGAGGGGCACGTCGCCGGAGAGGACGAGGAGGTTTTCGGGAGGGGTCTGGCCGGTGGCGCCGAAGTGGGCCTTGAGTTG
>JBEKFF010000176.1:0-7560 GCA_050013455.1 Acidobacteriaceae bacterium
GCCGCGACGTCCAATCGCATCAGCGCCCTCATTCTCGAAAGCCCCTTCGTAATCTCCACCAACGCCGCCGGCGAACTCATTCACCAGATGGCCGCCGCCTATCCCGGCAGCAAACTACAGGAGCGGCTCGCCCACTACCACCAGCATCCCGACGAAGTCTTCGCCTCCTGGACGCAGTGGGCCGCAACTCTCGGCGACGAAGTCTTCCCTCTCCGTGAATTTCTCCCACGCATCACCTGCCCCGTCCTCGTTCTGCAAGGAGACCGCGACGAGTTTGGCACCACCCTGCAGCTCGCAGCCCTCCAGGCCTCTATTCCCAATCTTGAGCATGAGAGTTATCCCGACACCGGTCACCTCCCTCACAAGGAACAAACCGATCGCATTCTTCACCGGGTCTCTCAGTTCCTGTCCCCAACGCATCTTCACCAACAGCATCCGCTTACCGGCGGGGCCAACTAGTAATTGTTTTCCCCTTACTTAGGAGCCTCCATGACGCACCGTTCCAACATCAACCGCTTCACCCGCATTGGCCTCTTCGCAGCCATCTTCGTCTTCCTCACCCAAACGCCGCACGCTTCCGCGCAGCAGCAGTACGTCGGTCGCTACGACCTCTTTACCGGTTTCTCCAACCTCTACACCCCCGGCCTCAACGGCATCGACCAGAAGGGCTTCCACCTCCAGGCCGGCATCAATAACAAAAGCTGGCTCTCCTCCGGCTTCGACTATAGCGTCCAAACCGGCAACACGAGCCTCGTTCCGGGATTCGCCAGCCCTGCCATCGTAGCCGGCATCACCCAGCTCTATGAGCTCTACGCGGAAACCGACGGCGCGTATGGGCTTCCACCAACCTATGCCGTCAATGTTCCTTTGAGCGCAACGACGCAGACCTTCACGGCAGGCTCACAGCTCAACTATCGCCACTTCTCGAAGGTGACGCTCTTCATCCGCCCCAGTCTCGCAGCCTTCCGCCTCAACGCTACCGCGCATCCTCGGCCGGGCACACCGGATGTGGTTGTCGTCGACGCACTTATCGCGACCAACGTTCTCCAGCCCAACGCCACCATCGTCGACTGGACCGGGGCCTACGGCGTAGGCGGTGGCGCCGACTTCGCTATCACCAAACACATCGGTATCCGCGCCGACATGGACGCCGTCTGGAATCATCCCTTCAACTACGTCGTCGCCAACGGAGGCTGGTCCTATCGCTACTCCATCGGCCCATCCTTCCACTTCGGCCGCAACATCATGGTCCCGAAGAAAGCCAAGTAACTGCATTGGCCTTTGTTTGAAGGGCGGGACACCAGTCCCGCCCTTCTTCCTCCAGATCAACGCGGCTTTAGCCGCTGGTGCAGTATCGAAGTCTCCACCCCGCACTTGAATCACCTGCAGGAGTTCGCCATGCATTTGACCCTCACCCGCTGCACAACCCTCGCCGCAGCTCTCCTCACCACAACCCTGATCGCCCCACGCCCCGCGCTCGCCCGCCAGGCCCCCGCCGCGACCACCTGCACCCTCATCGTGCACATCGACGGCTTCCGCAATCAGAAAGGCGACGCCGGCCTCTCCATCTTCACCTCATCCGACGGCTGGCCCGAGAACAACGACAAGGCGTTCCAGCACGGCCCCCACCCCTTTTCCGGAACCTCCACGACCATCACCGTGCAAGTCCCGCCCGGCCGCTACGCCCTCGCCGCACTGCACGACGAAAACTCCAATCACAAGCTCGACAAAAACATGTTCGGCATCCCCAAAGAAGGCTTCGGCTTCTCCAACAACCCACACGTGGTCCTCTCCGCCCCGTCCTTCGACACCGCGGCCATCCCGGTAGCCTGCCCCACCACCGAAGCCACCATCCACCTCATCTACAAATAAAGACAAACACCGATAGCTACCGACAGCACCTACATTTGCGGTTGCGGTTGCGGTTGCGGTTGCGGTTGCGTTTGCAGTTGCAGTTGGGGTTGCTCGTTTTTCGCCGTCATCCTGAGCGAAGCGAAGGATCCCTGTATTGGTTTTTGCTTTTGCTTTTGCTTTTGCTTTTGCTTTTGCTTTTGCTCTTGTTCTTGCCGTTGCCGTTGCCGTTCTTAGACAATTTCTGAAAGAAATTGTCATTCCGAGCTAAAGCGAGGAACCTGCTTTTCTCCCGTTCTTGCTTTTCTTTCTGTCATTCCCTCTGGGAATCTGCTGTTTGCTCACGTTGCCACGAATCCTCAGCTACTCCGCCCTCTCCCACCACCCGGACCGCAGCTCCCCAACCACCTCGGTCGGCTTCCCCGGCTCTGGCAGCCAAAGCTCAATCCCCTTCTCATCCGCGATCTCCACCATCCGCTCCACCGGTTGTTTCCATGCGTGCAGCGCCAGATTAAACAGTCCCCAATGGATCGGCATCATCAATCCACCCCGCGCTCCAGCGCCATTCTGCATCATCACCTCAAACGCCTTCGCCGCATTATCCGGCCCCAAATGAATCGCCGCCCACAGCGGATGAAACGCACCAATCTCCAGCATCGTGAGATCGAAGCCATCGTACTGCGCGGCGATCTCTCCATACCCCTCCCACCAACCCGAATCCGCCCCGTAATACACCCGGTGCCGCGGCCCCTCAATCACAAACGATCCCCACAACGTCGCAAACCGGTCGTGCAACCCTCGCCCCGAAAAGTGCCGCGCAGGCCACGAGGTCACCTTCAGCGACCCCACCTCCACACTCTCCGTCCAATCCAGTTCGGAAATCCTCTCCGCCGGCACGCCAAAGCGGCGCAGCCGCTCTCCCACGCCCAGCGACGTCACCCACCGCGCCCCAGCCGCACCCGGCGCCTTCGCCAGTTGCCTCACCGTGTCCGCGCCCAAGTGGTCATAGTGATCATGCGAGATCAGCACCACATCAATCTTCGGCAACGCCTGCAGCGCAATCGTCGGCTCAAAGAACCGCTTCGGCCCCATGAACGAAAACGGACTCGCCCGCGGCTCCCACACCGGATCCACCAGCACCCGCATCCCGTCTATCTCGATCAGCGAAGCCGAGTGCCCAAACCACGTCACCCGCAACCCGCTCGCCGGCTCCGTCGCATACACGCTTGGATCCGTGCGAAACGGCCCAAGCGGCCGCTTCGGCTCCACCTGCGCACGATTGTTCACATATTGCGGCAGCACCTTGAACACGACGCCAAGCCCGCCCACCGCCGTCGGCACAGGATTCAAAAACTTCCCGCCCTGCTTCTCTGCTTTTTTCAAGTGACTCACTGCCGGATTGGATGCGCCCATCGCCTCATAGTCTCAGCAATGCACCCTCACCGCAAACATCCGCCACTCACTCGCCACCATACAACGCGTCAATCCGATCCTTATACCGGTCGAAGATCACCCGCCGCTTCAGCTTCATGCTCGGCGTCAACTCCCCACCCTCGATGCTCCACTCCTCCGGCATCACCCCCACCTTCTTCATCCGCTCGTGATCCTGCAGCTCCGCATTCACTCTCTTCACAATGCTCTCGTACTGCGCCTTCACCTTCGGATCCTTCACCAGCTCTTTGGGATCCTTCGTTGTCACACCATGCTCGCCGGCCCAACGTCCCAGCGCCTGGAAGTCCGGCGAGATCAACACGGCCGCAAACTTCCGCGAGTCACCAATCACCGCCGCATTGCCCACCAGTTCATCGGCCTTCAACTTCCCTTCAATCGGCTGCGGCGCAATATACTTTCCGCTGCTGGTCTTGATCAGCTCCTTCTTCCGATCCGTAATCGAAAGAAACCCGTCCACGTACCTCCCAATATCCCCAGTCTTGAACCACCCATCCGCAGTGAACTCGCTCTTGCTCGCCTCTTCCCTCTGCCAGTAGCCCGAGAACACGGTCGTCCCGCGCACTTCAATCTCGCCATCCTCGGCCATGCGCAGCTCGAGATTCGGCACCACCATCCCCACCGTCCCAATCCGGTAGCCATCGTACGTATTCCGTGAGATCACCGGTGACGTCTCTGTCAGCCCATACCCCTCGAAGATCCTGATCCCCATATCCAGAAACCACTCCGCCGAATCCATCCCCAGCGGCGCGCCTCCCGACACATAAATATTCGCCTTCCCCCCAAACGCCTCTTTCAACTTCGAGTACACCAGCTTGTCCGCCAGCTTCCACAGCGGCGACCCCGGCGTCTTCCCCGCCATCAACTCCTTGCGATGCTTCTTTCCCTGCCCCATCGCCCAATGCAAAATCTTCTTCTTGAATCCAATCGACTTCGCTTCCGTCCCCTGCCGAATCTTCTCGTACACCCGCGGCACCGCCAGGAAGATCTGCGGCTTCACCGCCTGCATCGCTCCCCTCAAATCATCGAACTTCGCAAGGTAAGCAATCTTCCCGCCGTGCCCATAGATCGCATACCCCAGATGCCGCGCCAACGAATGACTCAGCGGCAGAAACGAGATCGTTACATCCCCCGGCCCAATCCTCAGCCCCACCGTCGAGTACCGCAGATTATCCGCCAGGTTCCGATGCGTCAGCATCACACCCTTCGGATCGCCGGTCGTCCCGGACGTATACACAATCGTCGCCAGCTCCTCCGGCTTGGTCTCCTTCAACAGCGCGTCAAACCCCGCATCGATTCCCTCGAGCTCCGGCGCACCCTTGAACACCTCCGCCAAATTCGTCGCCCCTTCAAACTCGCCCTCATCCAACACGCCCACAAACTCCAGCGTAGGAATATCTCCCGCCGCCACCAGCTTCTTGTACTGCAGTTTGTTCGAAACAATCACCGCCCGCACACCCGCATCGCGCAGAATATAGCCCATCTGCTCCGGCGTCAGCGTGTCATACAGCGGCACATCCACGCCGCCGATCGCGAGCACCGCGAAGTCCACCACCGGCCACTCCCAACGGTTTTCGCTCACCAGCCCAACGCGCTCACCGCGCTTGATTCCCCACTGCTGCAGCAAGCCCACCAGCGCCCGCACCCGCCCATACATCTGCTGCGACGAGATCTCTTTCCACTCGTTGCCACTCTTCCACATCGCCACCGGCGTCTCGCCCTGATGGCTCATTCGCTCGAAGACATCATTGATCGTCGCGAACTCGAGCTTCGAATAATCAATCATGCGTACCTCTCCTTAGTCGCAGCAACTAACGCACCTGCATCCTACCTGCCTTGCATGACAATCTGCCCAAATTTGGCCGGTGGTTCCTATCCCAGCACCCCCTTCGACAGGTACCTCTCCGCCGAATCCGGCACGATCGTCACGACCCGCTTCCCCGCACCGAGCTCCTTCGCCACCGCCATCGCCGCAAACATATTCGCGCCCGAGCTCGATCCCCCCAGCACGCCTTCCTCCCTTGCCATCCGCAGCACCGTCGCAAACGCGTCGTCGTCACTCACCATCACCACCCGGTCGCATACGCTCGCATCAAACGTCGCCGGAATCTCGGCCACGCCAATCCCTTCCACCCTGTGCGGCCCCGGAACCCCGCCCTGCAGCACGCTTCCCTGCGCCTCGACGGCCACGGTCAGCACGTTCTTCAGCCGCTTCTTGAACCCCCGAGCAATCCCAGTAAACGTCCCAGCCGACCCCACGCCAATCACCACCGCGTCGATTCGCCCCTCCATCTGTTCCAGGATCTCCACCGCCGTCGTCTGCTCATGAAAGTCCGGGTTCGCCGGATTCTCAAACTGCATCGCCGCGAACGCTCCCGGTGTCTCGTCCTCAAACGCCAGCGTCCGCTTGATCGCCCCAGCCAGCGCCTCGCTCTCAGGAGTCCGCACCACGTCCGCCCCCAACCCCCGCATCAGGATGCACTTCTCCTCGGCAAACCCCTCAGGAATAAAAATCTTCACCTTGTACCCACGCTGCACGCCGATCAGCGCCAGCCCCACGCCGGTATTCCCCGCCGTCGCCTCGCAGATCGTGTCGCCCGGCCTCAACACCCCACGCCGCTCCGCATCCAGCACAATCCCCAGCGCCGCGCGGTCCTTGATGCTCCCGCCCGGATTCATCGTCTCCAGCTTCGCCCACAGCTCCGCGTCGCCACTACCCACCAGCCGGTTGATACGCACCATCGGCGTATGCCCCACCAGCTCCGTCACATTGTTTCCAGTACGCATCGTCTCTACAAATCCACTCGTGCGGCCAACGCGCTCCGCCACCCAAAAGACTATCGCACTTACCCCACTCTAGTTCGAACCGGCCCCCGTGCTCTGTCCCCCCGACTTCGGGAAATATCCTGCCCGCGTCCGTACCCGCAGCCCGTGGTACCCCTTCTCCGACGCTTCCACGTGAATCGTCCGATACCCAGGCACCGACATTGGCTTGGTCGAGTGGTACTCAATCATGTACTGCGACCGGATATCCTGCGCCACCTGCTGTGCAATCCCATCCACGTCCCTCAAGGACTTGGGAAAGTAAGCCTGCCCGCCTGTCTCGTCCGACAGCTGGGTCAATACGTCCCGCGAGTGCTTCGAATCCTTGTGATTCAGATCTCCGCCAAACAACAGCCCAATGCAATAAATCGACGGCCCGTCCAGAGCCTGCACCCGTTGGATCGCCTCCGCGAGCGTCGCATTCGACGAGTTATCATCTCCATCCGTCACAATCAGCAACACCTGCTTGGATTGCTTCGCATTCTTTGAAAGATAATCGGCCGACGCAATCACCGCGTCATACAGCGCCGTCCCTCCACCTGCCTTCACGTACGCCAGCCCCTGCTGCAGCTTCGCGATGCTGCTCGTAAAATCCTGGTCGATATACGGTTCCGAGTTGAAGTCCACCACAAACGCCTCGTCCTTCGGATTCGAGAGCTTCACCAGGTTCAGCGCCGCCGCATCCACCGAAGGCCGCTTGTCATACATCGACCCCGAACTGTCGATCAGGATCCCCAGCGATATCGGCAAATCCTCATGCCGAAACCCCACAATCTTCTGCAGCTCTCCATCCTCGTAGATCTTGAACGCGCTCTCCGGCAGCGTGTCGACTTCGTGCTCGCCGCTATCGAACACCGACGCGTTCAGCCGCACCTCGGTCGCGTTCGTGCGCAGCGTAAACCGCCCATTCTCCTTGGTAATCTCATCTCCCTGCCCCTGCCCCTGCGCCTGCACCGGCATCTGCGTCTGCCCCGGGACCGCATTCTGCGGGTCGGGGCTTTGCACCGGATCGGAGTCCTGCGTTAACGCGCTTGGCGGTCTCTTCTGCATCACCGCGCTCTGGCCTGTCGGGTTTTGCTTTGGCGTGTCGTTATCTGCTGGCGTCTGCGCAGCGGCTCGTATCCCTCCGGCCGCAAGTACTCCGGCTAAGCTGATTCCTGCGATCCAAATCCATCGTCTACCGCGATCCTGCATAGTCCCCCTTGCGTCCATCGGTTACCTTCCTCCAGAAACCAGAGCCGGTAACCGTCGCTCCTTCAATTTACGCCACACTCCCTGCCCTGCGCGCTTTCCTGCGATCTCACCATGCCATCCGTGACAGACGTCCTTTCATTGACCGTCCTAGCCGCGTATGCTCTAATTCGCCCATTCGCCAAACCGCGTGTTTTTGCTTCTGCTATTTGCTCCATCATTTTCCGGGAAGAATATAAGAGGAAT
>JBEKFF010000177.1:0-7560 GCA_050013455.1 Acidobacteriaceae bacterium
CGCACCTCCCAAGGGCCCCCGCATCATCGACCTCGACCTGCTTCTCTATAACGACCTCACCCTCCAAACTCCCGAGCTAACCCTTCCCCACCCCGCACTCCACGAACGGCGCTTCGTCCTCGCTCCCTTAGCCGAAATCGCCCCCAACCTCCAGCACCCCACGCTTCACCGCACGATCGCGGACCTGCTCACCGGACTCCCGCAATAAAAAGCCCCAGCCATACTCAGCTGGGGCTCAAGTGAATCTCCCGCACGATCAGAAGGTGAACCGGCCACCAATCGTCGGAGCAAAGTTACTGTTGTGCAGATAAGGCACGCCCGGGCCATGAGGAATGGCAATGGCCGGGCCGCCGTACACGAAGGAATACGCTAGTCCGGCAAACAGATCGAATCGCTTGGTGAAGTGATGATCGGCGTACAGTGAACCCTCGTTGAGGGCGCCCGCGCAGGAGGCCCGGTAGCCCGCGGCAACCGAGCACGTCTGCGGAACGCGGAAGTTGTTCTGCAACTGTTCATACCAGGCGAACGTGATATCCGTCTTGTCGTCGTAAGCGTACTTCACGCCGGTCCACCAAATCCTCAGGATCTTTTCAGAGTCAAGATTGTTATCTTCCACACCGCTCATGATGTAGCCACCCTGGTCCGAGGCACCGACACCCAATGGGTTATGCGGATTGTTCTGCCAGATATATTCGAAGCCCGCGTAGAACTTGAAGATCTCCCCGTTATACTTCCCAGCACCCATGATGGCGTTGTTGTCGGTCACGATGCCATACACCGTGTCATCCGTGCTAATCAGATTGGCGCCGGTGATGAGGTGAGTATTAATGCTGTTGGTGGTGGACTGATAGGGCGCCGCCAAACTCTGAGGCCCCAGCAAAGGGTTCAACACGCTGATGGCCTGGTTGTAATGCTGGTACACGGCGTCGCCGGAGAACTTCCCGAGGACCCCGCCGAGATCCCCGCCATAGGCGTTGTTATGCGCCGTTTCCGGCGTACAGTTGGCCGCAGTCCAGGTTGCGGAGGCCGAGAAGCAGCCGCCATTCCCGTCAGCAAATTTGTACATCGCGGCGAGATGAACGGGCCCATAGACGAGGCGATATTTCACGGCTTCGTCCCAACGGCTGTCTTCGGTATCGCCGCCGCCGGCCATCGTGCCGTTATACCCGATGTACGAAAACGCATAGCCGCCGCCCGCGGGATCGGTTAGAAGCATTACATCCGTACCGAGAGAGCGCTGACGACCGAACGTCGCCGTGCCGAACTTCTCGGACGATACGCCGCCGTAGTATTCGTCATTGAACGGCTGGCCTGCCCGCGCGCCGTCGATGGCTTCCGAATAGCTGGCCCTCGGAAGGCCGTTATTGACGATGTTGGTCTTTGAAGCGTTTGCCAGCAGCCCGGAATTCGGATTGATGCCGGTCGACGCGTTGAAGACAACATACCAGCCGGGGTGAAACTGCACTTTGCCCCTCACCCCAAATCCCGTCTGCTGCAGGTTGTTTGGTGCAACCAGAAATCGGTGTTGATACCCATTCCGATTCACCAGGGATTCGCCCTCGTAGTTATAACCGTTCACCGGTAAACCGTGGCTGACCCAGCCCACGCCGATGTCATACGCACCGTACAGCGTGATCCCGTGCCACGTCAGCGTGCAATCGGAGTTGGCAATTTCGTGGCCTCTCTCGCAGGGGTTCGGCGGCTTCGGCACGCCTGCCGGCTGCGGCCGCGCCTGTGGCGTTCCAGCGTCTTGGACGTCCGCTCGTTTCACGTCGGCCTGTTGCGCTCTCCCAGCAACAGCGCTCACAATTAGGAAACAGGCGAGGAACAGCATCCGTGCGACGACAAAACGTCCGCACTCGCGAGCAAGAGTAGACCCGTTGAGATATTGCATATCTATACGATTTCCCCTTTCGACTTTTGGATGCTGCAAGATTCTCGCACTATCCTCTGAATTTTGCCAGGAGCCCCCCATGCCCGACGTAGACGTTCTACTCAAACCCCGCGAAGCCGCAGCCGCCCTCAATGTCAGCTATCCGACACTCAAGCAATGGATCCTCGCCGGCACCCTCAAGACCATCAAGACTCCCGGCGGCCACCACCGAATCCCCCAGAGCGCCCTCAACCCGCTCATGAAATCCAAACCCACCACAGCCCGCAAAACTTCACGCGAGCGCTTCCGCAATGTAAGCGGCCGCAATCAACTCGTCGGCACCATCACGCAGGTAAAGATCAGCGGCCTCCTGGCCCAGGTCGTCCTCAAAATTGGAGACCAGCAGATCACTTCCATCATCACCGCCGATGCCGCCCGCGAGATGCAGCTCCGCAAAGGCCAGACCGCTGGCGCGCTTATCAAATCTACAGAAGTCATGATCGTCCGCGTCTAACCGCACCCTCGCAAACCACCTAGTGCAGCGTCACCACCGTATCGCGCCCCTTCGCGTCTCGGTACTCCACCATCTTCCCCGTCATCGTCGTCACCTTCGCCCCGTCATCTGTTACTACGAACGTCGGTACATCCGCGTCCAGCAGGCACGCGACGTACGCGACGCAGTGCATCTCCACCGGCGTCCCCACACGGTCACCGTGCTGGATCAACGTCACATACATCGGCGCGTTATAGTTCTGCAGCAACACGTCATTCGAGTAGTTGATCAGCACCTGCGCTCCCTGCTCTTTCACTCCATCGCGCACAACCGACCCCAGCGGATCCCGCACATACAATCGCTGCCGATTCCACACCACAAACACGACCGCGACCACCACTAGCAACAAAATAAGCTTCCTCAACATGACCTCCACGTAAGCAGCAACTATAAGCCAGAGTTCTCAACCAGAAAACTACAAGTTAGCAAAACTAACTCTTCTTCTCCTCGTGATACTCCTGCTCCGAATTGATCCCCCACACCGCATCCTTATCCACATACCCCGTCGCAATCCCATCCACCACCGCCATCGCCGTCAGCATCGAGTGATCCTGGTTGTTGTACTTGTGCATCCCATTCCGTCCCACCAGAAAAAGATTCTCAAATCGATCCATCCACGTCCGCAGTTCCTCAAAACGATCGTAGGTCCCAAAGTAGGCCGGATAAGTCTTCGGCACCCGCACCACGTGTGCATCCAGCACCTCCGACGTTTTCAAGATCCCAATCTTCTCCAGCTCCCCCGCCGCAAACCGCTTCAGCTCTTCATCCGGCATCGTCCACAGCGCATCGGTCTCATAACAGAAATACTCAAGCCCAATCCATACCTTCGTCGGATCAGCCACCATGTACGGGCTCCAGTTATTAAAAATCTGCAGCCGCCCCAGCAACACGTCCGGCTCCTGGATATAAATCCACGTGTCTCGAATCCGCGTCTTATCGGACTCCGTCACATCCAACTTATTCGCGAGCACGCCCACCGTAATAAAGTCCCGATACTGCAACCCCTCGCTCACCTCGCGCACATTCGCTGGAACCTCCACCTTCAGCGCCCGCACCAAATCTCTCATCGGCATCGTCGACAAAAAGTAATCTCCCTCGAAGCGCCGCGTCTCTCCCGTCGCATTCACCGCCTCGACCGCAACCACCTGCGTGCCCTCAACCTCCACCCCCACCACCGTCCAACCCATGGCTATCTCGCCACCCATCGCGACAACCTTCTCCGCAACGTGCTCCCACAACTGTCCCGGTCCAAACTTCGGATACAGAAACCGCTCAATCAGCGACGTATCCGTTCCCTTCTGCGCAATATCCTTGCCGCCCTCACTCTTAGCTCGCGGCGAAAACATCTTGCGCACAAAATGTTTCAGCGCCGTCGTCAAACTCAATCCCTTGATCCTCTGCGCTCCCCATTCCGCCGAGATCGTGTCGCAAGGCGTCCCCCACACCTTCTCCGTATAGCTCTTGAAGAACGTCAGGTACAGCTCCCGTCCAAATCGGTTAATAAGGAAATCCTCAAGGCTCTTTTCCTCCTCGATCGGCCGCACCCGGCTCATCAAATAACTCACGCCGATCTTCGCCATCCGAACCAACCCCAAATTCGACACAGTGGTTCCATTCAGCTTGATCGGATAATCAAAGAACTTCCGCAGATAATAAATCCGGCTCTTCCGCGGGCGCACCAGCATCACCAGGTCGTCATTCTCAGGAGCAGCCGCACCCACCACCCTCACCGTTGGCGCATGCTCCGCCAACTCCTCCGCACTCACCTCGTCCTGCTTGTCCACCAATTTCAGCGGCCCCATCCCACGCAGCGGAGGCTCTTCCTCCACCGCCACGGGCACCTCTACCGTCCTCTGCATTCCCTGGTAGCTGATCTCCGCCGCACCTTCACCCGACTCCACCGGCATCAGGTCCATCCACCACTGCATCACCCGGTCGCTCTTGGAAAAAAAGCGGTGCCCCCCAATGTCCATCCGGTTGCCCTTGTACCGAATCGTCCGCGAGATCCCCCCGATCTCCTCCGACGCCTCCAGCACAATCGGCTGCACATCCGTCTTGCGCAGAAACTCCAGCGCCGCCGTCAAGCCAGCCGGTCCCGCACCGATCACAATTGCCCTCTTCATCCAATGCACCGGCATACCGGGCCGTCGACCCAACCCGTCGCTCTTTCTTCTTCGTTCACCGCAACTCCGTGTCTGCCTTTGATCGCCTAATGGTACGCGTTCCGCCTGCAAGGCTTGCCGTTTCCCTATGGAGCCTGCCGATTTCAGATCCCGTTCCAACTACGGCACAAGACCATCCACAGAGCGATCCGGAAAGCGCACTACATACACGGCTCCGGATGAATCGACCCACGTACGATAGGGTACCGGTGCGAACTTATTTCCAAGGACCGGATCTGGACGAAGGGAGATCGTGTAGTAAGGAATCATATGGGGAAACATATCGCAGTAAAACCAAGGACAATCCTTCAGCCCATAATGGGTTGGCTTTTCAAGCTGCACGCCTGCAGGCACACGCATCCGCTGATCAAAGATGTGAGTGCTGACTTGTAGCTCCGTCCAGCCGTCATAATCCCAACCGCCACTAACTGACGTTGCCGGTACACCCGCGGCAAGCACCTCATTTATCGCAGTAACGCGCGCTCGATACAGTGCAAGCCGATCGTGCAACGAGGCCGTAGCATACACCCCTGCGCCGATAGCTAGCACCAGCGCAGCCACAGGCAAACGAGCCTGGAATTGATCCTGATAAAACCTGAGAAGAAAAACAAGAGCGACAAATAGCAGGGGGAGTAAGTAGCGATCCCAGATCGTTTCAAACCCGACACGTGGCGAGAGCAAAACGATATAAGCGATCGTACATGGAACGATCAGCTCCGCAACCTCACGCGACAAAGGATATATATCTCCTCGCGCGGATGGCGGTCTTTCTACGCCAGCAAAAATGGCTGAGACCAGCGCAAGGAGACAGACAAGCGCGGCCACCGTCAAGATCGGTCGAAATCCCCTGAGCAATGCGAACGGCTGGACTCCACCAAGGTAAGGCGCATACCAGGCGCTCAGATTACCGACTCTCCACATGCGCACGCCGTAAAGCAGAAATCCGCATCCAAGGAGATACACCACCCACCGATGCTTTCGTCTTCGAAGAGCGGGCAAATACATCAGAAGAATCTGCAGCAACAAGAGCACAATTTCCAAACACGCGCGAACCCACTCCCTCCCAAAGTTCCTTAAGACTACTGGGTTCACAGATCCGCGCGTCAGCGGTTCATACAGGATGTAAGGCTGCTGATGAAACCAGCGGTTGATGGAAAAGATCAGACCGACGCTCACGAGCCAGAAGCTGATTCCAGCCATCGCCACTCGGCGATTTCGGCGCATAATCCATAAGACCGATGGAATCATCACTAAGACACCCAGCCAGGCGATCTGACGCGAACTGCCGAAAACCACGTTTGACAGCGAAGCAATGCCAATCCAGGTGATCGTCGCCCGATCTCCGTCAGCCTCTAACGTGCGCAGGCAAAGGTAGAGACACAAAATGATCGCGAACATCCCGGGCACGTCCGACATGAACGTTACTTCCAGGGGCATCAGCAGCGGAGATAGCATCAGCGTAAGCGTGCCTATGCTTGCATTCCATTCATTGATCCCTGCGCGCACAAACGTTCGCTGACAAAGAAACGTCGTCACCGCCGATAGAAAAATCATGCTCGCGCGGGTAGTGGTGAAGGAGAAGCCGAATAGCTTGATGAAGGCCGCAGCCAGATACAACTGCCACCCCAAAATGGCTGTCGCTCCCCCGTTGTAAACAACGTGCCCGCTTTCAGCGAGAAGCTGTGCGCTTCGGACATAAGAAAAATCGTCAGAGATCCCGACTTCCGCATACGGATGTGCCACCAGAATTGCAGCGAGCAACGTCAGCGCACATACCAGCGCACATATCGGCACTCCCATAAATCGAAACGAACGCCGTTGATCGCGTGCTCCTGCATCCTCACGAATTGGCGATGGACTCATGCGGCTCTTGGGTCATCCTCTACTCAGTCGCCGATGCGGACACAAACCTGCAACCTACGCTAAAGTTTCGGCTCGACGAGTTAGTATATCTTCTGATCGAACCAGGCTCTTGGCGCGTCCCCTCCTCTCTGCCTCAACACCTGCAAGCTATACTGATCCTGCCAGCGTCACCACCACCACGGAGCGCCCTTCCGATGTCTCAAAGCGAGCCCACCAGAGTACCCTTCGGAGAGCGGCTCCGCGCCCACCTCGCCATCGCCCGCCTCGACCACTCCATCAAAAACCTCTTCGTCCTCCCTGGCGTCATCGTTCCCCTCAGCGTCGACCCCTCCCTCTTCAATCTCCATCTAGTCAAAACCCTCGTCCTCGCCTTCATCGCCATCACCCTCGTCGCCTGCAGCAACTACGTCATCAACGAAGTCCTCGACGCTCCCTTCGACCGCCTCCATCCCATCAAGAAGAATCGCCCCGCCGCCCGCGGCCTCGTCAGCATCCCCGCCGCCTACGTCCAATGGCTTCTCATGATGGCCGCAGGCATCGCCGTCGGCCTCACCATCTCGAAGATGTTCGCCCTCATGGCCCTCATCCTCTGGATCATGGGCTGCATCTACAACTTCCCACCCATCCGCTCCAAAGATGTTCCCTACCTCGACGTCCTCACCGAATCCATCAATAACCCTCTGCGCATGTTGCTCGGCTGGTACGCTGTCACCGCCGTCCTCATCCCGCCCGTCTCGCTGCTCATCGCCTACTGGATGATCGGCTGCTACTTCATGGCGCTCAAGCGCTTCAGCGAACTCTCCGAGCTGCACAAGTCCGGCGACCACGCCCTCGCCGGCTCCTACCGCGCCTCCTTCAAGCGCTACACCCCGGAATCGCTCCTGGTCTCGGTCGTGTTCTACGCCTCCACGGCGATGCTCTTCCTCGGCGCCTTCATCATCCGCTACCGCATCGAGCTCATCCTCGGCTTTCCCTTCGTCGCCTTCACCATGGCCATCTATCTCAAGCTCTCCTTCAAGCCCGACAGCGCCGTCCAGAACCCCGAGAAACTATACCGTGAGCCCCTCCTCATGGCCTCCTTCGCTTCGACTGTCATCGTCATGGGACTT
>JBEKFF010000178.1:0-7525 GCA_050013455.1 Acidobacteriaceae bacterium
GCCCCGACTGCGAAGTCTGCAACCAGCGCATCTTCCGTGCCCTCTCCGGAGACCAGCGCCCCCACATCACCCTCTGCGGCCGCAACTCGGTCCAGATCCATCAGCACCACCACCCCCTAAACCTCGCCGAGCTGGAATCCCGCCTACAGACCCTCGGCCCAGTAAAAGCCAACGGCCTCCTCCTCCGCTTCACCTACGACCCCTACACCCTCACCGTCTTTCCCGACGGCCGCGCCCTCATCCAGGGCACCACCGACATCGGCCTCGCCCGCTCCCTCTACGCCCGCTTCATAGGCAGCTAGCCCTCGCTCATCCATCCGGGTGCCCCACATCTCGCTTTTGAGATGTGGGTTCCTCGACAGCCAGCTTGGCCAGTCCAAGGTTCGTTGCAATCGCCAATTGGTCGCAATCGTAAATTCACGGCGCAATCGTTAAGGGCCGAAGGCCCGCTCCATCACAGCCTGGGGCGCAGCCCCAGGTTGACATGACACCAATCCCAGAGGGCTGAAAGCCCGATCTAAACTTCAAACTCAGGCTCCGCAGCGTACACTAGTCCTAGCCACAACTACCTCATCGCACACACCTTATCCTCCCCAGGATTCCACCGGACAACCCTCGGGCCCATTCTCCAGTCCAAGCTCTTGAAACCTTAATCCTCCGCGCAGCGTTCCAACCCTGAGTAACGTCAAATAACCTGCGCCGTTCGATTGAGAGCCAAGAGCGGACAAATTTACCTATGGATCTTCAAGGCCTACCCAGAATGCAGACGAAAACGAACCCCGGCTTCTTTAAGCGGAACGCTCCAATCGCCGGCGAAGCCGAAGCCATCGAGAACGCCAAAAATGGCGACCCCGATGCCTTTGCCAAGCTCTACGCGCTGCACAAACGCCGCGTCTACACCCTCTGCCTGCGCATGCTCGGCAACGTCTCCGAAGCCGAAGACATGACCCAGGAGGCCTTTCTCCACCTCTTCCGCAAGCTCGGCAGCTTCCGCGGCGAGAGCGCCTTCTCCACCTGGCTTCACCGCCTCACCGTCAACCTCGTCCTCATGCACCTGCGCAAAAAGGGCCTCCAGCTCGTCTCTCTCGAAGAGACCATCAACCCCTCCGAAGAAGACGCGCCCAAGCGCGACTTCGGCTCCCGTGACACCATGCTCACGGGTTCGGTCGACCGCGTCACGCTCGAACGCGCCGTCGCCCTGCTTCCCCCCGGCTACCGCATGGTCTTCGTCCTTCACGACGTCGAAGGATTCGAGCACAATGAGATCGCCACCATGCTCGAATGCTCCACCGGCAACAGCAAGTCCCAGCTCCACAAGGCCCGCCTCAAGCTGCGCGAACTCCTTCGCGAATCCCAGGCGCTTCAACCCCTCGCTGTCTCGTCGGAGACCGCAGGCGAAAAGGGGCCCGCAGGCCAGAAGGTGATTGCCTGATGAAAGACCTCGCTACAGCCAATCTCGACAACATGACCCCTGCAGAATTTGAAGAATATCTTCCCGAGCTCTTCGAGTCCGGCGGCGGCTCCATCAGCAAAGATCCGCGCTTCGCCAACTTCTTCACCGCTCACCCCGACTGCGCCGCCCTCGTCAGCGATCTCGAAATCATCGCCGAGCAAGCCAAGAGCCTCTTCGAACCCAGCAGCGACGGCACCGGCCCCGAACCCAGCGACGCCGTCTGGTCCAACATCGCCAGCAAGCTAAAACAAGAACCACCAACCAGGGGAGAAGACGGCCCTCCCACCAACAAAGAAAATTAGCCACCCCTTCACCCAATTCCCTTCGTGTCCCCAAGGCCTCCGCCGCCCGAGTACGAAGGGAATTCTCTTTTAACCTCGCGACTGCATCCGCCTAGCCGTCCAACCACCGCTGTCGCAATGCCATAACACCCGTTCGAATCTCTGTTGTGATTCGATCTCGCTTCTCCGTCTGCAACCTAACCACTTCCATCAGAAAGCACCTGACAACTTTCCGCGCCGTAGCTCGACGAGCTACAGTTACGTCCATGTGGATCACGGTAATAAGGAGAAACAAGTCAAAGAAACTGGCCGCATTCTTCTATCCTGCGTCTGCATTCGCTGTGCTGGCTGGCAGCGCAGTGCTAAACGCGCAATCGGGATTATCGATGCAGACCAGCGTACCCAGTGATAAGGCCGGAATGTCCGTCACGACCGTAGACCCCTGGGGAAACCCATGCGATGTGATGATGGGCACCATGAAGGGTATGGTCGTCATGGGCGAGAGCATGGCCGCCATGACCAATCACATGTGCATGACGCCGAGCCGGCCCGAGCAGCCCGGCGATAAGGAGCGCGCAAAAGCAGTCGTGGACCAGGTCAGGGCCGCAATTGAAAAATACAAGGACTACAAAAAAGCGATCGCCGACGGTTTCATTCAGGCAAATCCGACAGTCGACCAGCCGCAGTTCCATTTCAACAATGATGCAAACGCGAAGCTGGCAGACACTACATTCGATCCCGCGCGGCCGACCTCACTGCTCTACTACCGCACCCCGCAACAGAAATTCAAGCTGGAGGGCGTCATGTACACCGCTCGCAACGACGCCACAGAGGACGAATTGAACCAGCGAATTCCCATCAGCATTGTGCGCTGGCACAAGCACACAAACTTCTGCGCCGCACCTGCAGACAAGGTGAAGCAGTATTTTGGCAATCGCCCGAAGTTTGGAATGTTCGGTTCCATTCATACCAAGGAAGCCTGTGACGCCGAGGGCGGTATATTCTTCCCCGTGGTGTTTACGTGGATGATTCACGTCTTCCCCTACGAGAACGACGTCAAAGACCAGTTCTCGATGAACGACGACATCGCACACGTGCATTGAATAACAAGCATTTCCGCCCTGCCTTCATCCGGATTCCGCCACGCAAAGCCCTCGCCGTCCGCGCAGGACTTGCCATGAACGCAACTCCGCGCTACGATAAAACCCGATGAACCTGCGCCCCACCACCGGCCGATTTAGCTATTGCTACTGGTATCCCCAGCGGCCCGGCGGCGTTGTGCGCTTCTCTGATCTCACCTAAAAGAGAACCCAAGCCATCCACCGAGCCGCAGCCCACAAGGTCTGCGGTTTTTCTTTTGCGCTCAACAAATTTCGCTTCACCGACAGCGACGGAGACGACAATGAGTACAGCAACGCTCGACATGCCCACCAAACCCAAACCCGCCACCAATTCCACCCTCCCCAAGCGCGGCACCCTCGACCGCATCGTCCTCACCGGCTTCATGGGCTCCGGCAAAACCACGGCCGGCGCTCTCCTCGCCGAGCGCCTCGGCTGGAACTTCATCGACCTCGACCGCGAGATCGAAACCCGCGACGGCCGCACCGTCCCCCAGATCTTCGCCGAGCAAGGCGAGCCCCACTTCCGTCACCTCGAGTCCCTCACCCTGGCCTCCCTCCTCGGCCAGCGCCGCATCGTCCTCGCCCTCGGCGGCGGCGCCCCCGAAGAGCTCGGCAACCGCCTCCTCCTCGAGCAGACTCCCCACACCGCCGTCGTCTACCTCTCCGCCAACTTCGATACCCTCGTCGCCCGCTGCGCCTCCCAGGCCACCGACCCGGCCGCCACCGCCCGCCCCAACCTCGCCGACCTCAACCTGGCCGAGCGCCGCTTCCGCCTCCGCCGCCCCCACTACGAGCGCATCGCCGCCCACACCATCCACACCACCGACCTCTCCCTCGATCAAACCGTCGACGCCGTCCTGACCGCCATCCGCCAACCCAAAAGCCCCCGCTAACCCCGGGAGCTTTCAACCACCTTGCCGCGTAGCAGCCGCCGCTGCCGTTGCTTTTCTTTCTGTCATTCCCCCCGGGAATCTGCTTCTTCTTTTGCCCTTGCTGTTGCCTTTCTTAGACAATTTCTAAAAGAAATTGTCATTCCGAGCGCCGCGAGGAAACTGCTGTCTCCCGTTCTCGCCCTTGCCGTTCTTTCTGTCATTCCCCCTGGGAATCTGCTTCTTCCTTTTCGCCTCTATCGCGGACCCTCACCGTTCACAATATTTTTGTAAATCACCCCATCTTTCACAATCACCAAAAAGTTCTTCTCCGGATCTTCAATCAGCTTAAGATCCGCCACCGGATCACCATCCACCAGCAGCAGATCCGCCAACGCTCCCTCTTCCACCACGCCCAGCTTCCCGGGGTAAGGATTGCGCGGCCCCGACAACGCCAACAGCTCAGCATTGTCCGCCGTCGCCATCGTCAATATCTCTGGAGCCGTATACCACCGCACCAGCGACGCCAACTGCGAACCCTGCCGCGTCGCCAGCTTCGCATCGAACAGCGTGTCCGTTCCCCACGCGGTCTTCACCTTGTATTTCTTCGCGAGCTTGTAAGCCGTATCAATCCCCGCCCGCATCTGCAGCCTCTTCTGCTGGTTCGCCGCATTCGGCAGAACACCGCCCTCCTCGTCCTCAAGAAACGGCTGCAGACTCCACCAGATTCCCTTCTCCGCCATCAGCTGCGCGCTCGCCTCATCCGCAAGCTGGCCATGCTCGATGCACTTCACCCCCGCCGCAATCGCCATCTGGATCGCCTTCGGCGTATACGCGTGCACGGTTACATACGTGCCCCAGTTATCCGCCGCCAGCACCGCCGCATGAATCTCCGGCTCCGTATACTGCGCCACATCCAGCGGATCGTAGGTCGACGTCACGCCCCCGCCCGCCATCAGTTTGATCTGCGAAGCTCCCTTCATCAGTTGTTCGCGCGTCCGCAGCAGCACCTCGTCGGGGCCGTCGGCAATGGCAGCCACTCCCATCAGTTCAGAGTGGCTCAGCGGTCCGCCAATCACGCGCGGAATCTCGTAGGGCATGCGGAAATCACCATGCCCGCTGGTCTGCGAGATGAAGGCCCCCGAAGGATAGATGCGAGGTCCCGGCAATAACCCCTGGTCAATCGCCATCTTCAGACCGAACGACGGTCCGCCAAGATCGCGAATGCTGGTAAATCCACGCATCAACGTGTCCGTCGCTGCTTTGCCCGCGACCAGCGTGATATATCCAATGTCCGCAGTCATCGCCACGGACATTGGAATCTCCTGCATCATGATGTGCGTGTGCGCGTCGATCAGCCCAGGCATCAACGTGCGTCCGCCGCCCTCGATGATCTTCGTGGTCGCCATCCGGTCCGTCGGAATCGGAGACGTTGAGATCCGCTCAATCACGTTGCCCCGAACCAGCACGTTCCTAGGCGCAGTAAGTTCTCCCGTCCTGTTCAACACGCGCACATTATTAAACAGCGTCACCGAGCCCGGCCGAGCCGCCGGCGCTTGCGCGTGAAGCTGTAACGCAAAAACGCTGCAACAGAGAAAAAGGAAAAGTCGATGAGTCCTGGCGTCCACACCCACCTCGATATCCCGCCGCGCGCGATAAGATTCGCCCACGGTCGGGTTGGTTAGAGGGAGAACCTTCACCATACCCGACAACTCTCAGAGTGTCGACCAAGTAAAAACAGGATCTTGCTGCCATCAACTTCCATCGAGCAAAAGTTCGTGACAGTCGCCCCCGCCCGCTGCGATATCCTCACCTTCATGCGCCGCGCCCTGCTCCTAGCCCTCACCCTGCTCTTCGCCCTCCCCTCCGCGCAGACCCAAAACAGTCCCACCCCCGTCTACGGCTACAAAGTCGTCGCCACCTTTCCACACGCGACCACCTCTTACACCGAAGGCTTCTTCTACCTCAACGGCCTCTTCTACGAAGGCACCGGCCTCAAAGGCCACTCGCAAATCCTCGTCACCGACCCCGCCACCGGCCGCATCACCCAGCACCTCGACCTCGCCCCGCAATACTTCGGCGAAGGCATCGTCGACTGGGGCTCCAACCTCTACGAGTGGACCTGGCAAACCAACATCGGCTTCGTCTACAACCGCGCCACCCTCCAAAAGTTAGCCAACTTCACCTACACCGGCGAAGGCTGGGGCATGACCCACAACGCCACCCACATCATTACTTCCGACGGCACCGCCACCCTCCGCTTCCGCGACCCCAAAGACTTCCACGAAGTCCGCAACCTCACCGTCACCGACCAGGGCTCTCCCGTCACCAACCTCAACGAGCTCGAGTACATCCACAACGAGATCTACGCCAACGTCTGGCACACCAACCGCATCGCCCGCATCTCTCCCAGCGACGGCCACGTCCTCGCCTGGATCGATCTAACCGGCCTCCTCCCCGACGTCATGCAGCTCGACGCCGAAGCCGTCCTCAACGGCATAGCCTACGACGCCCAGCACGACCGCCTCTTCGTCACCGGCAAAGAGTGGCCCACCATCTTCCAGATCAAGCTCATCCCTCCCGCCCCCACAGCGAAACCCGCCACTCGCTAACGCTCAGAACCTGTCCAATCACGGCAACCTCCATCCCCTCGACAGGTTCCGCCGGCCGTCTCGCGCCACCAATCTCCGTCATCTCGACAGGTTCCGCCCGGCTTCTTGCGTTGCCAAGACTCCGTCATCTCGACCGGAGGCGGCGTACTTTGCCGCCGCAGTGGAGAGACCCTGTATTGTTTGCCTTTGTCGTTGCCTGTTCTCGCGGCGCAGACGCAGCAGTGATTGGACAGGTTCGCACCAGCCAGCCCCATTGCGCGCCCCTGCATCCAAGTGAGAGCATCCGTTACAACCACATCCGCCCAACCAAGGAGCGTGCCCGCTGTCCCTGCAGCCCTACAACTCCAATCCCGCCGACGACCGCTCGAGCCAGGTCTCCACCGTCCGCGGCTATATCCTCTTCGTCTTCGCCATCGCTCTCGGCCTCGCACTCGCCTGGCGTCTGCGCCAGGTCCTCGAGCTCGTGTACGTCAGCGCCCTCTTCGCTGTTGTCCTCATGCCGCTGGTGCAGAAGATCATGTGCCTGCACATCGGCAAGTGGTCTCCATCGCGCCCGGTCGCCATCGTCACGCTGGTCTTCTCTGTCTTCCTCGTCCTCTCCCTCTTTCTCGTCTTCGCCCTCCCGCCGGTCATGCACGACATCCAGCGCTTCGCCGAGGACCTTCCCGCCCGCATCCCCGCCGTCATCGCCCGCATCAAGCATCTGCCCCTCGCCGACAAATTCGGCGTCGACTCGCTCGCCCAGAAAAGTGAAGGCGCCCTCTCTTCCATAGCGCAGTATCTCTTCGCCACCGCCCCGCTCTGGCTCGCCCGCATCTTCGATCTCTTCACCGCCCTCATCCTCTGCATCTACTTCATGCTCGAAGGCGAGTTCGTCTACTTCTACTTCCTCTCCTTCTTCACCGACGACTCCCGCGACCGCCTCGCCAAAACCCTGGTCGTCGCCGAAGTCCGCATGAGCAGCTGGTTCGTTGGACAAGTCGCGCTCATGGTCATCCTCGGCGTCTGCAGCACCGCCGCCTTCGGCCTTCTCCACGTCCGCTACTTCTTTCTCCTCGGCGTCCTCATGGGCCTCTTCAACATCATCCCGGTCGTAGGAGGTGTCGTCACCATCCTCCTCGCCGCCGGTGTCGCCGCCACCGACTCCTGGACCAAGATGATCGGCGTCCTCATCTTCTACGCCATCTAC
>JBEKFF010000179.1:0-7843 GCA_050013455.1 Acidobacteriaceae bacterium
GCCGGGGAGTGCCGCGAAGATATCGCCTACGCGGGGCACTACGAGGGACTCGCCGTGGATGAGGGCGCGGCGTTCCGCATTGGAGACTACTAGCTCCATCGTGGAGATGGGGAGGCGCTGCGAGACGCCGCTGCGCTTGTCGACTTTTTTGTCTTCGCGGGCGATGAAGGCGATCTGCTCGACGATCTGGCGGATGTAGTGCGGGATGATGATGTTCTGGATGGCGTTGTTGTTGGCGTCGTAGCTGCGGGCGGTCCAGGCTTCCTGCTCGGTGATGGTGATGGCTTCGTCGATGGACTCGGGGTAGTGGGTGCGGATCTCGGAGCCGATGCGGTCCTTGAGGGGGGTGACGATTTTGCCGCGCGCGGTGTAGTCCTCGGGGTTGGCGGAGAAGACGATGGCTACGTCGAGCTCGAGGCGGACGGGGTAGCCCTTAATCTGGACGTCGCCTTCCTGCATGATGTTGAAGAGGGCGACCTGGATTTTGCCGGCGAGGTCGGGGACTTCGTTGATGGCGAAGATGCCGCGGTTGGCGCGGGGAAGGAGGCCGTAGTGCATGGTGAGCTCGGAGCCGAGCTCGTGGCCGGAGCGGGCGGCCTTGATGGGATCTACATCCCCAATTAGATCGGCTACCGTGACGTCGGGGGTGGCTAGCTTTTCTACGTAACGTTCGCGTGGGGTCATCCAGGCGATGGGGGTGTCGTCGCCTAGCGAGGCGATGAGGTCGCGGGAGAATTTGCTGAGCGGGGCGTAGGGATTGTCGCGGAGTTCGCTGCCGGCGACGTAGGGGCAGTGGGGGTCGAGGAGGGTGGTGAGGGAGCGGAGGATGCGCGACTTGGCCTGGCCGCGGAGGCCGAGCAGGATGAAGTTGTGGCGCGAGAGGACGGCGTTGATGATCTGCGGGACGACCGTGTCGTCGAAGCCGATGATGCCGGGGAAGAGGGATTCGCCCTCGCGGGGGCCGCCCGGCGCAATCTCGCGGAGGCGCACGATGAGGTTATCGCGGAGCTCGTCCTTGACGCTGCGGGCGACGCGTTCGGGGGTGAATTCGGAGGAGCGGAGCTGGCCAAGTGTGCGCGGGAGTTGAGTCTGCGGCATCGTTTAAGTATAGATGTTTCGCGGGGACGGAGGATTCGGGCACGGAAGAGAAGGAATTTGCAGGAGGTGGTTTTCCGGGCGGTGAAAGATGGCATCTGAAGGTTTGACTATGCAAGGATGAACGCATCCGTGAAGCCAGGATGAACGCATCCGAGCCGGAGGATTCGCCTATGACGGTGATGTACCACCACCATCCATGGTTTGTCGTGATCTTTCTGTTTTGTGGCGCGCTGGTGCTGGCCAACCTGGTGCATTATCTGCTGTTTCGGCTGCTGAAGCGCGATGAGGCGGTGGGCAGGAAGCTGGGGTGGGGACTGCAGCGGCACCTGGGACGACCGGCGCGCGCGATCTTCTTGCTGACGTGTATCTGGATTGCACTTCCGTTTGCGCCGAACCTGCAGGGGAAGTTTCGGCACACGATCATGCATTGCCTGTTCATGTTGGTGGTGGTGGCACTGGGGTGGTTCTGCACGGGCCTGGTGTATGTGGCGCAGGACGTTCTGCTGCGGAAGTACGACCTTTCGGCAGCGGATAATTTTCGGGCGCGGAAGGTTCATACGCAGTTCCAGGTGTTTCGGCGGATTGCGATTGCGTTTGTGATGGTGCTGACGGCGGGAGCGCTGCTGTGGACGTTCGACGATCGGCGCATCTGGGACTACGGGAGTGGGCTGCTGGCGTCGGCGGGAATCGCCTCGCTGATTCTGGCGACGGCGGCGAAGTCTACCGCCTCGAACTTTCTGGCTGGGTTGCAGATTGCGATCTCCGAGCCGATACGGATTGACGATGTGGTGGTGGTGCAGGGGGAGTGGGGTCGGATTGAGGAGATCACGTCGTCGTATGTGGTGATCCGGATATGGGACTTGCGGCGGCTGATTGTGCCGTTGAGCTGGTTCATCGAGAATGCGTTTGCGAACTGGACGAGGGAGAGTTCGGCGATTCTTACGTATGCGTTTCTGTATCTGGATTACATGGTGCCGGTGAAGGAGCTGCGGGCGCAGCTGGAGGTGGTGGTGAAGGGGTCGGGGATGTGGAATGAAGTAGCGCTGGCATGCCAGGTCACGAACCTGACGCCGCAGGCGATGGAGGTGCGGTGTTTGATGAGTGCGAAGGACTCGGCTACGGCGTTTAATCTGCAGTGTTTGGTGAGGGAAGAGATGATGGAGTGGGTGAAGGAGAAGTATCCGGAGGCGTTTCCGAATATGCGGTATCGGGCGGTGGTGGAGGGGGAGAAGACGGTGGGGCCGGTTGCGCTGGGGAGTGTGCAACCCCATTCGTGAGGACGAAGAGCCGCTCCGCGGTTGAAGCCCGATGCCGTTGTAAAGTGCGGCTTCGGTGGTTGAAAGGGTGCGTAACGGAGTGCGGCTGCGGGCTTGGTGGCGGGTCCTTCGGGTGGGGCTCACGCCTTCGCTCAGGATGACAAAGCGTTGCGGGGGGCGGGCGAAGAACGGGAGACAGCAGGTTCCTCTGCTGCGCTTCGGAATGACAACCAAAAAAGCAGGAGCAACAGCAACCACAAAGGCGAATACGGGGGTCCTTCGCTGCGCTCAGGATGACGGCGAAGAACCGGCAAGGGCAAAAGCGAAGGGCGCGGCTGGTAGCCGCGCCCTCGTTGCTGCTATTTCCACCCTGAGGAAATTACAGCGAACTCATGTTGTGGAGGAATTCCTGGTTGTTGCGGGTCTTGCCCAGCTTGTCGGAGAGAAGCTCCATGGCTTCTACCGGCGAGAGCGGGTTTAAGACCTTGCGGAGAATCCAGGTGCGCTGGAGGTCGTCCTTGGGGATGAGGAGTTCTTCCTTACGCGTGCCGCTGCGCTGGATGTCGATGGCCGGGAAGACGCGCTTGTCGACCAACTTGCGATCGAGGATGACTTCCATGTTGCCGGTGCCCTTGAACTCTTCGAAGATGACTTCGTCCATGCGCGAGCCGGTGTCGATGAGGGCGGAGGCGATGATGGTGAGGCTGCCACCTTCCTCAATGTTGCGGGCTGCGCCGAAGAAGCGCTTGGGGCGCTGCAGGGCGTTGGAGTCGACGCCGCCGGAGAGGACTTTTCCGGAGGGCGGGACGATGGTGTTGTAGGCGCGCGCGAGACGCGTGATGGAGTCGAGGAGGATGACGACGTCGCGTTTGTGCTCGACGAGGCGCTTGGCCTTTTCGATGACCATCTCGGCGACTTGTACGTGCCGTGCTGCGGGCTCGTCGAAGGTGGAGGAGATGACCTCGCCTTTGACGCTGCGCTGCATGTCGGTGACCTCTTCCGGGCGCTCGTCGATGAGCAGAACGATGAGGACGATTTCGGGGTGGTTGGCCGTGATGGAGTTCGCGATCGACTGCATCAGGACGGTCTTGCCGGTGCGGGGCGGGGCGACGATGAGGCCGCGCTGGCCCTTGCCGATGGGGCAGAGAAGATCCATGACGCGGCCGGGAATGCCGTCCTTCACGGTCTCCATCTTGATGTGTTCCTGGGGATAGAGAGGGGTGAGGTTGTCGAAGAGAATCTTGTTGCGTGTTTCTTCGGGGGACTCGAAGTTGATGGCCTCGATCTTGACGAGGGCAAAGTATTTTTCACCTTCGTGAGGGGAGCGGACGTTGCCTGAGATGGTGTCGCCGGTCTTGAGATCGAACTTGCGAATTTGAGAGGGCGACACGTAGATGTCGTCGGGCCCGGGGAGGTAGTTGTAGTCCGGAGAGCGGAGGAAGCCGTAGCCGTCGGGCAGGATCTCGAGGACGCCTTCGGCGAAGATGTGGCCTTCTTTTTCGCTTTGGGCCTGGAGGATCTTGAAGATGAGGTCTTGTTTGCGCAGGGCACTGGTGCCGGCAATTTCAAGAGCGCGGGCGAGCTTGCCGAGTTCGGCAATGCTCTTTTCTTTTAACTCGGAGATGGTCATGAGTACCTGGGTAGTTTCCATAATTTTTTGCGGGATGGGATGTTGGGAGGGGGTGGTGCGGATTCACGCTGGAACGGGGAGTGCCGGAGAAGCGGAGTTGCAGGGAAGATCGAGCGGGGGGACCTACGGAGAAATGGGAGTGATGTTACCTGTTGCGAGTGAGATGCTGGATTTCGGTACAGCGTATCAGAACGGGGTGAGGAAAAGTAGTGCTGCGCGGCTGTCAGCCGCGCAGCGAACAATTGGCGGCTATGCGGCGCGGCGCTCCGGAGCGGGGACGCCGTCTTCGACTGTCAGGTCCATGGGGACGGTATCCTTGAAGCGGTCGAGAACCTCATTGGTGGTGTCCTGGAGGCGGGTATTGGGCTTGTGCAGCTTGCGGGTGGCTTTGGAGGCAAGTTGACAGAGCTTATAGCGATTATTCACGTGCGTGAGAGCACCAAAGATCAAATCTGAGCGCATGAAAAGAGTCTCCTGAGGTATGCGAAGCTCCGGGCGTCCGGTGGCGCCAATGGGCGGATACTTCGTGGCTTGCCGGGCGGTAAGGCGAAAGCAAACCGGGGTTTACAGATTAGACGCGCGCACCAGAACAAATGGCGCATCAAAGATTGACGCAGGGCTTATCCTGCTGGAAGTTATTGCCGCACAATGACTTAGGCGGCGACTGCAAGGGCACTCCGCGTCCAGTAAGACCGCGAAAAATCCCTCACGAGTTGCGGGTAAGACCACATTTGGGAGGAATACGCGGATAGACGTTGGCTGAACCTTGAATCGAGGAGGGGTTTTCCAGCTTTTTCGCTCTCGAACGGAACAGCAGGTCCTGATTTACTACAACTTGAACGATAGCGCCTGAGCGGTAATGGGTCAATCCTTTTTTTGGGACACGATGTGAAATCGTTACTGAAAATGGGATTTTGTTCATTTTCGGGAATCTTTTCAAAGATTTGGGTTGGACTGGCATCGGGTTGGTTCAGGACCAGTAGCTGCGGTCGAGGGTGCGGTACTGGATGGCTTCGGCGATGTGGGGAACGGTGATGGAGGGAGCGGCTTCGAGGTCGGCGATGGTGCGGGCGACTTTGAGGATGCGGTCGTGGGCGCGGGCGCTGAGGCCCTGTTGTTGCATGGCGCGCTCGAGCAGGCGCTCGGCGTCGGTGGAGAGCTCGCAGAAGGTGCGGATCTGCTGGGTGGACATTTGGGCGTTGGCGAAGATGGCTCGGCTGGGAGCACGCGAGGAGCCTTTGGTGCGGATGGGGTTTTCGAGGAAGCGGGCATGCTGGAGCTCGCGGGCGGCGAGGACGCGGGCGCGGATTTGGGCGGAACCCTCGGCGGGGGTGTTGCTGCGGAGCTCTTTGTATTGGACCGCGGGAACTTCGATGTGGATGTCGATGCGGTCGAGCAGCGGGCCGCTGACTTTGCTGACGTAGCGCTGGATCATGGGTGGGGTGCACATGCATTCGCGGGACTTGTCGTTGAAGTAGCCGCAGGGGCAGGGGTTCATGGCGGCGGCTAGCATGAAGCGGGCGGGGAAGGAGAGGGACATGGCGGCGCGGGAGATGGTGACCATGCCGTCCTCGAGGGGCTGGCGGAGGACTTCGAGGACGTTACGGGGGAACTCGGGGAGCTCGTCGAGGAAGAGCAGGCCGTTGTGGGCGAGCGAGACTTCACCGGGGCGCGGGATCATGCCGCCGCCGATGAGGCCGGCGTCGGAGACAGTGTGGTGGGGAGAGCGGAAGGGGCGGTGGGTGACGAGGCCTTCGTCGCGGTTGAGGATGCCGGCGACGGAGTGGATCTTGGTGGTCTCGAGGGCTTCTTCGAAACGCAGCGGCGTGAGGATGGAGGGGAGGCGCTTGGCGAGCATGGTTTTGCCGGAGCCAGGCGGGCCGATCATGAGGATGTTGTGGCCACCGGCGGCGGCGACTTCTAAAGCGCGCTTGGCTACGTGCTGGCCGCGAACGTCGCGGAAGTCGGCTTGATACTCGACGGCTTCATTGAGCAGGGCAGCGCAGTCGACGACGAGGGGTTGGGCGAAGATGTTCGACTTGCCATCTTTGCCGGGGCCCGCTGAGTTGAGGAGCTCGCGGACTTCGAGGAGGGAGGTGACGGGGTAGACGTTGACGCCGGAGACGACGGCGGCTTCGCGTGCGTTGGCGGCGGGGATGACGAGGTTGTGGATGCCGGCGGCGCGGGCCGCGATGGCGATGGGGAGCATGCCCTGGACGGCGCGGAGGGAGCCGTCGAGGCCTAGCTCGCCGACGAGGACGAAGTCGGAGATGTCTTTGATGGAGAGCGCGCCGTAGGCTCCGAGGATGCCGATCGCGATGGGGAGATCGAAGCCGGAACCTTCCTTTTTCAGGTCGGCGGGGGCGAGGTTGATGGTGATGCGGGTGGGGGGGAGATCGAAGCCGGAGTTCTTGATGGCGGAACGGACGCGGTCGCGCGACTCACGGACGGCCGCGTCGGGGAGGCCGACGGTGGCGAAGGTTTCTTCCTGGGTTTTGATGCCGGAGAAGTCGACTTCCACGTCGATGATGTGTGCGTCGATGCCGTAGACGGCGGCGCTGCGAGCCTTGAAGAGCATGCCTGTTGAATCCTTGAGGCGGGAGTGCGGTAAGTGTACACCGCTGCTGGCGCGGGCGCGGTGATGCAGAGCGAGGGCGTGGGCTGACGACTACAATCGAGGGGATGTCGAGTTGGGTGGATGATGCATACAAGTTTGTTTGAGCTATTCAAGATTGGGATTGGGCCTTCGAGCTCGCATACGGTGGGACCGATGCGGGCGTCTCTGCGGTTTGTGCGGGATCTGGCGGCGCGGGGAGAGTTTGGCGCGGCGATTAAGGTTGACCTTTATGGGTCGCTGGCGCTGACGGGGATTGGGCACGGGACGGATCGGGCGGTGATGATGGGGCTGCTGGAGCAGTCGCCTGACACGGTTGACCTGGATGCGATTGGCGGGCGCATTGAGACGCTGCGCGCTACGGGTGCGTTGAGGTTGTTGGGGGAGCATGCGGTGCGGTTCGATCCGGCGGTGGACCTAAGGTTTCATCGAGAGCAGATGTATCCGGATGCGGGCGTGGTGACGCATCCGAACGGGATGCGGTTTAGTTCGCTGGATGCGAGTGGGAAGGTTTTGTTCGAACAGGTGTACTACTCGGTGGGCGGCGGATTTATTTTGTCGGCGGAGGAACTTGCGTCGGCCGACGGTGGTGCGAAGAAGCGCGATGTGCCTTATATGTTTTCTAGCGCGGATGAGTTGTTGCGTGTGGGAGAGGCGCACGGGCTTTCGATTGCGGAGATGGTGCTGGCGAACGAAGTAGCGTTGCTGGCGGATCCGACGATTGTGCGACGGATTGATCGGATCGTGTCGCCGCTGCGGCCGGGGAATAAGACGACGCAGGTGGAGGCGACGCTGACGGGCGAGGCGCGGGTGAAGGCGGCGATCTTCACGCTGTGGCAGGCGATGTCGGATTGCATTGAGCGCGGGATTGCGACGGAGGGAACGCTGCCGGGTGGGTTGAATGTGCGGCGAACGCTGCCGGGTGGGTTGAATGTGCGGCGGCGGGCACCGGGGCTGGCGCGGCGATTGGCTGCGATGGATGAGGTTGGGAAGAAGCGCGATCCGCTGGCGCCGCTGGACAGTGTGACGCTGGTGGCGATGGCCGTGAATGAGGAGAACGCCGCGGGGGGACGCGTGGTGACGGCTCCGACGAATGGTGCGGCGGGGGTGATTCCGGCGATTGCGTATTACTACGTGCATCATGCTGCTAGCGATGTGAGCGATGAAGAGAGGGAGGCGGGGTTGCTGCGATATTTTCTGACGGCTGCGGCGATTGGGATTCTGTACAAGGAGAATGCGAGCATC
>JBEKFF010000180.1:0-7486 GCA_050013455.1 Acidobacteriaceae bacterium
CTCAAGGACATCTTCCGCAACGTAGTCGCCATCGGCAACGATCTGGAGTTCCGCGGCGCGGGCGCTGTGCCAACAGTGCGCGTGGATGGCATGACGGTCGCCGGCAGCTAACTCCGTCTAAATCCCGCAAGCATCCAGAATCTCGCAACCGTCTAGAATCTCGCAACCGTCTAGAATCCAATCTGTGGCTGCGCCCTTCGCATTCGAACACCAAGCCGAGTTTCTCCCGGAGAGCTCCGACGAGCTGCTGCGCAGCATTCCCGCCGCGCCTGGCGTCTTCGCATTGCGTGGCGCGGATCCTACTGCCGAGCCCTACCTCACGCGGGCTGCCGACATCCGCCGCCGCCTCCGCCGCTTGCTCGCCCCTCCCGAAGCCCTCGACGAGAACGGCCAGCCGGTACCCTCGAAGCGCCTGAATCTTCGCGCGCGGATTCACTGGATCGAGTGGACGCGCACCGGCTCCGACTTCGAATCGACGCTGCTGCTCTACCGCGCCGCCCGCTCCGCCTTCGGTCCCGACGAAGCCCGCCGCCGCCTCCGCCTCCACGCCCCCTACGTCCTGCGCACCACGATGTCGCAGCCGCATCCGCGCGTCTACTCCACCAATCGCCTGAGCAAGAAGTCCCTCGGCGAATCCTTCGGGCCCTTCCCCTCGCGGGCCGCCGCCGAACGCTATTGCGATGCCGTGCTCGACCTCTTCCTCCTACGCCGCTGCTACGAAGATCTCGAGCCCTACCCCGAGCATCCCGGCTGCGTCTACGGCGAGATGAACAAGTGCATGCAGCCGTGCAAGGAGGGCAACCCGCAAGCCTGCACACCCGAGCAGTACGCGCAGGAAGCGCAGCGCGTCTTCGCGTTCTTCACCACGCGCGGGCAATCGCTGCTCGACGAAATTGCTGCACGACGTGATGCCGCCAGCGAAGCGATGGACTTCGAAGGCGCAGCCACGCTGCACAAGCAGTGGGAGAAGGTTCGAGCCGCGTCGCTGCTCGCCGACGAACTCGTTCGCCCCCTCGACCAGTTGCGCGCGCTGATCCTGCAGGAGGCCGCACCCCTCGAAGATCCCGAGGACGAGGGACGACCCGAAGCCGCCGCCGTCTTCCTGTTCGAGCGCGGCCAACTCTGCGGCCCGGAACGCCTCTCCACCCTCGGCGTCCGCGCTGTCCGCGAGCAAACGGCGGTCGGCAGCAGCCTCTTCGCACAACCCCTCATGCTCGCCCCAATTCCCCTCGACGAGCCCACACCCGACCACACCCCCAAAAATAAATCTGTCATCCTGAGCGAAGGAGCAGAGCAACATCCTGCTCCGCAGCCGAAGGACCCCGACGCCACATCACCAACCCAAACCGCTCCCAGCTTTTCAACCACCACGCCCGAGGACCGCGCCCGCGCCGCCATCGACGTGCTCGCCATGCGCACCGAATCCGCACCGGATATGGCCGAGTTCTGCGACCACCTTTCCCTGCTCCGCCGCTGGTACTACCGCCCCGAGAAGCAGCGTGACGGCGAAGTCTTCCTGCCCAATCCAGATAGTTCCTGGCCGATCCGCCGCATCCTCAACGGAGCCGCCCGCGTCGCGCTCGGTCCGCCCGCGCCCGTCACACCCGCCGACCGCGAGGCAGCGAAGGCCCTCAAGACCAAGATCATCCATGCGGGCCGCGAGGGCGTCGAGCGCGAAGTCCCCGTCCTGCCGAAACGCACCCGCACGCGCAAAGCTGTCACCCCGGACGATCTCCTCTAGCTTTCTTCCGAGAACCTGCCAACCAGCTGCTCAGAAATAGTCAGCTGCTCAAAACGCCGATCAAGCTCCGCATAAGCGCCTTCAAAGTCGGCATGAAAACGTGCGAAATCCTCCGCTGAGTCCCATCGGTCCACGGTGACGAAGCGGAGAGGATCCGCGGCATCCCTGAGCAGGGTGGTCCCGCGAAACCCGCGTCCCTTTTGGAACAGGCGGGCCCAATCGCCGGCCGGCCCATAAGCCGCGACAAACATATCCACGCACCCTTCCTGCACCGCGAACTGCCATACGATCGTATGCACGGCCTCAGGATACGTCAGACGAATCCACACTGCTAAACTGAAGGCCTCATGATTGAACTGGCATTTTCCATCCTGGCCGCTGACTTTGCGCATCTGGCCGACGAGATTGGCCGCGCCACCGCCGGCGGCGGCACCATCGTCCACGTCGACGTCATGGACGGCCACTTTGTCCCCAACATTACGTTCGGACCGCCGGTCGTCAAGGCTATCCGGCCGGTCACGACCCTCCCGCTCGACTGCCACCTGATGATCGAGAACCCCGACGAATTCATCCCCGCCTTCGCCGAAGCCGGCGCCGACATGGTCTCGGTCCAGGTCGAGGCCTGCCGCCATCTGAACCGAACGCTGCAGCTGATCCTGGACCACGGCATGCTTCCGGGCGTAGTGATCAATCCTGCCACGCCGGTCGAGATGCTTTCGGAAGTCCTTTCGATGGTGCATCATGTGCTGGTGATGAGCGTGAATCCGGGCTTTGGCGGCCAAAAATTTCTCCCGCGTTCCATCGAGCGGATTGCGCACCTGCGCCGCCTGCGCCACGAGCTCGGCCTGAATTATCGGATCGAAGTTGATGGCGGCATCGCTCACGATACCGTGGCGAGCGTCGTCGAAGCAGGAGCGGACATGCTCGTCGCCGGGTCCGCCATCTTTCAACCAGGCAAGACCGAGGAGAACGCACGCGACTTCCTGCGCATAGCCCGCGCGGCAAGCTAGAGGCACACAAGTTCGGAACGAAGCCAAACGAAGAAACGGGCCCCACAGATGCGGTCCTGGCACTTCGCCAGATAGAATAGAAGCTGCTCGTGACGCCGCCGCAGGGAAGATGGAGTCGGTGGTGTACCCCGCACAATCGATGGAATCCGCGGCCACGCCGCAGAGCAGATGGAGTTTTGATGGGCATGAAGATTCGGAGTTTTTTCCCCAGCAACCAGACAGGCCTGCTCGCCGGCCTCGCGGTCGCTGCGCTATTGGCTGGAACCCCCGCGCTCAAGGCGCAGGATGCTGCTACGGCATCGCCCGTTGACCAGACGACCCCGGCCGCGCAGACCGCGGCTCCTCCCGCGCATGCTGACGTTACGCTGAGCAACAACCCCATCAAGAAGAAGAAGCCCAGGATCGCCAAGTCCGAGCGCGTCGTTGCGACCAAGGACACCAAGGCCGAGCAGAAGAAGGAAGCCAAGTTCAACCCCCTGATCGGCAAGGATCAGCAGCTGCCGGATAAGCAGCTGTATGACAAAGCCGTCGCGCAGATCGCCAGCGGCCACTACGACATTGGCCGGCTCGACCTCCAGACCCTGCTCGACACCTATCCTGACTCGCAGTACATGATGCGCGCCAAGCTTGCGGTCGCGGACGCCTGGTACAAGGAAGGCGGCAGCGCAGCCCTGACTGAGGCGGAGCAGGAGTATCGCGACTTCATCACCTTCTTCCCCAACGTGCCCGAAGCCGCGGAAGCGCAGCTCCGTATCGGCGACATTTACTTCAAGCAGATGGACGTTCCGGACCGCGACTACTCCAAGGCAACGCATGCCGAGGCGGAATACCGCACCATGCTCAAGCAGTATCCGGACGCGCCCAAGCCCATTCTCGATGACGCCCGCCAGAAGCTTCGCGAGGTCCAGGAGGTTCTGGCCGATCGCGAAGCCGAGCTTGGCGCTTTTTACGCGACCCACGCCAACTGGCCCGCCTCCATCGCCCGCTACCAGACGGTCGTCGACACCTATCCTCTCTACAGCCACATGGACGATGTGCTGATCGGCATTGGGGACGCGTACGAGGCGGAAGCTACCGCCGTCCGCGCCGAAGCTGTCTGCACCAAGAATCTCCCGGCCGGAACCCGCTGCCTTCCTGAAGGCGCCAAGGGCCGCCTGCTGGAGGACTACGACAATAAGGCTGCCGACGACTACCGCAAGGTCGTGCTGTATCACTCCGCCGCTCCCCACGTCGAGGATGCCAAAGAGCGCCTCACCGGCATGAACCTGCCGATTCCTACGCCCACCAAGGAACAGGAAGCCCTGAGTGAGGAGCTTGAGAGCAGTCGCGCGCAGTACAACCTGCAGAAGCGCATCGAACTGCTCTTCCTTCGTGAGCCGGACACCGTTACCGCCGCGAGAATGGGCATGCCAACGCTTTCTGATCCGACGCCGACCACGGCACCCGTGGTGGTCAAGGAGCTGATGGCGGACTACCGGGATGCCTTCGATCCGAATCCTGGTGCCAAGCAGCCCCTGGAGGGCGCAGCAACGCCGGCACCGGGCAACGCGGACGAAACCTCCGCAGCACCGGCGACGCCGGCAGCGGCTGGGGCACCAACGCTGGAAGACGTTCCCGCCGAGGGCGCCGGGGCAGCAGCGGATAATGCTGACAAGACCGTCACCGTAGTTGAGCCAGGATCGACTCCGGCTTCGACCGGCTCGGGCACCGGCATCGGCGCGGAAATCGTCACCCCCGGCAGCGAAGCTCCTGCAACCGGCACGGGCGCCAGCAACCTGCCCGCCGCCACCGGCGCCCAGGATCCAAACTACGGTCTGCCCATGCCCAAGGCCGCGGCTACCGCGTTGCCGCCGGTCGAAAAGCCTGCAGACGCTCCCGACCAGGTAAATGAAGCCGAGGGCCACGCGACCGCTCCTGGCGCGCCGCCCCCTCCCCCCAGCGCCAATGGCAAGAAGAAGAAGACCAAGGCCCCCAAGGAAGACAAGAACGACGAAAGCTCCAGCAAGAAGAAGCCGAAGAAGGGCCTCGACAAGTTGAACCCGTTCTAAGAACAGAGTGTAGGGGATAGAGTGTAGAGCGTAGAGGGAGCAGCGAAAGCTGCTCCCTTTTTCGTTCTCTCTATCCGCTACACTCTATCCCCTGCTTTCCTGCCTTCCTGCTACCCTTAAAGCTTATGAGTCAGGAACTACCCAAGGCATACGATCCCTCGCTGATTGAAGAGAAGTGGTCCAAATTCTGGGTCGACGAGAACATCTTCTCCGTCCCCACCCCCGCCGACCGAAGCACCATCAAGCCCCCCGCCTCTCCGGCTTTCGTCCAGCTGCTGCCGCCGCCCAACGTTACCGGCCGCCTGCACATCGGCCACATGCTCGAGCACACCCAGATGGACATCCTCACGCGCTGGCGCCGCATGTCCGGCGACACCGCCGTCTGGGTCCCGGGAACCGATCACGCAGGCATCGCCACGCAGATGATGGTAGAACGCCAGCTCGCGGCAGAAGGCACGACCACTCGCCAGCAAATGGGCCGCGAGGCTTTCACCCAACGAGTGTGGGAATGGAAGCAGCAATACGGCTCCGCTATCACCGAGCAGATGAAGCGCCTCGGCGCATCGGTCGACTGGTCCCGCGAATACTTCACCATGGACGACCGCCTCTCCGTCGCGGTCAAGGAAGCGTTCGTTCGCCTGTGGGAGCAGGGCCTCATCTATCGTGGCGCCTACATCGTCAACTGGGATCCATCCATCCAAACCGCCGTCAGCGATCTCGAGGTCGACTCCGAAGAGCGCGTCGGCAAGCTCTACACCATCCGCTATCCGTTAGCCGACGGCACCGGCTCGATCACCATCGCGACCACTCGCCCCGAGACCATGCTGGGAGACGTTGCCGTCGCCGTGAATCCAACCGACGAGCGCTACACCCATCTCATCGGCAAATCCCTCATCCTGCCTCTCGTCGGCAGAGAGATTCCGATCGTCGCCGACGACTGGGCCAACCCCGAGTTCGGCACCGGCGCCGTCAAGGTCACGCCCGCGCATGATCCCAACGACTTCGCCATCGGCCAGCGCCACAACCTGCCAAACATCTCCATCTTCGATCCGACCGCGCACGTCGACTTACCCGGTTCGCCCTTCCACGGTCTCGACCGATTTGAAGCCCGTGAGCGCGTCGTCGCCGAGCTCGAAGCCATCGGCGCGCTTGTAGAAATAAAGGACCATCCCATGACGGTCCCCATCTCGCAACGCACCGGCGTCATCATCGAGCCGCGCCTGTCGATGCAGTGGTTCATCAAGATCCAGCCGCTCGCCGACAAAGCCATCGAGGCCGTCGAGAAGGGCCACATCACCTTCACCCCCGACAACAACCGCAAGACCTACATGGAGTGGATGACCAACATCCACGACTGGTGCATCTCCCGCCAGCTCTGGTGGGGCCACCGCATTCCCGCGTGGCACTGTGGCGCCTGCGGCGAGATCACCGTCTCTCGCAACCTTCCCACCGCCTGCACAAAATGTTCCAGCACCAACCTCACCCAGGAAACCGACGTCCTCGATACCTGGTTCTCCAGCGGCCTCCTTCCCTTCACCGTCTTTGGCTGGGATGGCAGCAACAATCTCACCCCCGACCTCGCCGCCTTCTACCCCACGCAACAGCTCGTGACCGGCTTCGACATCCTGTTCTTCTGGGTCGCGCGCATGATTATGCTCAGCTGCCACTTCATGCTCGACGTCCCCATGCCCGACGGCCGCGGTGGCCTAAAGACGCGCACCCTCGCCGACGCCGTCCCCTTCCGCAACGTCTACATCCACGCGCTGGTCCGCGACGCCGACCGCCAGAAGATTTCGAAGACCAAGGGCAACGTCATTGACCCCATCGAGATCGTCACGAAATACGGCACCGACGCTGTCCGTTTCACGCTCGCCGCGCAAGCTTCGCCCGGCACCGACATTGCCTTCAACGAAGCCCGCACCGAGGGCTACCGCGCCTTCGCCAATAAGATCTGGAACGCCGCGCGCTTCCTCCAGATGAACATCGATCGCGGCCACGAAGCCGGCTACACTGTCTCGCTCACCAGCCACGACTCCGTTTCCATCAACCTGCCCGAGACCACGCCCCTCGAAACCCGCTGGATCTTCTCCCGCCTCAGCGCCGTCTCCGACAGCGTCGCCCACTCGCTCGCCGACTATCGCTTCGACGAAGCCGCAAACTCCGTCTACCAGTTCTTCTGGGGCGAGTTCTGCGACTGGTACCTCGAGCTCGTCAAACTCCGCATGGATTTCTTCCCCGACGAGAGCGGCGACTACAAGCCACACAGCGACATCACCGCCCTCACCCTCAACGCCCTCGTCAGCGTCTTCGAGGCCGCCCTTCGCCTCCTCTCGCCCTTCATGCCCTTCCTCACGGAAGAGCTTTGGCACGCCCTCTACGCCAGCGTCGGCACCGCGTCTCCCGCAAAGTCCATCGCCCTCACGCACTATCCGCGAGCCGAGGACTTCGCCGCCGATACAACCTCGGTGCTGGCGATGACGACGCTGCAGGACCTCATCGTCACCATCCGAGGCCTGCGCAAAGAGCTTGCCGTGCCCGAAAAAGAGTCCACCCCCATCCAGCTCTATGCCAGCCCGCAGATCGCAGCACTCGTGCACTCGAACGCCGACATGCTCTCGCGTCTGGCGCGCGTAAGCTCGGTTGAGTTCGCAGCGGCAACCCTCTCTGGCAACAACGCCCGCTCGACA
>JBEKFF010000181.1:0-7477 GCA_050013455.1 Acidobacteriaceae bacterium
GCAGCCCCTCAATCGTCAGCTTCTCGTTCGTCCACTCCACGCGTTTCGCCGCCGCACTCTTCACGCCCTTCGGCGCAAGCTCAGGAGTAGCCAACACCCGCGGCGTCTCGCCCAACGCCGCGCTATACATCAGCTCCGGAGCCGCTCCCCCACTGCTTCCCAGGAACACCCATCCACTCTGCGCATCGTTCGTAGCCGCATCGGCGACCACGGCCACCGGCAGCGCAACCGCCGAGCTCTTCCCGTCCGCCGCATACCGTATCAACCGCCCCTCGACACCCTCTTCGGTATCCTCCAGCACGCCACCATCCAGCAGCGCAATCGGCTCCTGGTGCCCCACCGTTCCGATAAATCCATCCGTAAGATTCACCGTCGTCTTCGTCGCCAGATCGTACGTGTACATATCCAGATATCCCGGAGGCGCGTCCCTCTTCGCCTGCGCAAGATAAACAATCTTCCCTCCATCATGCGACCAGACCGCCGGCCCCACGGTAGCCGGAATCGCCTCCACCTTGCTCGCATGCGAAGGATCACTCACCGCAACCACCCACGCACTATTCGCCGGCCCCAACTCCTCCACACCATGTGGCGCCTCAGAAATCACCAGCAACTTACTAGAGTCCGCACTCCACGACGCGCCCCTCACATCCATCGGCGCGCCCGTCAGCGTGAGCTTCTCCGTCGCCACCTCCATCAAATACATCCGCGACCCATGCAGCCCATGATCCACCCACTCCGCATCGGCCTTCGCGTCCTTCGCCTTCTTCTCTCCCGGAGTCTCCGGGTCCGCCGCAAAGATCGCAATCGTCTTCCCATCCGGCGCCACCCGATAGCTCGCGACATCGATCTCCACCGGCTCAACCTTCTCATCCTCCTTCTTCGCGTCATCCTTCTTCGTCGGAGCCGGAGGCAGTGCCCCTTCGCGCTTCGACTCATCCACCAACGGCGCAACCTTCAGATCAAACACCTTCGCCTCGCCGCCGCTCATTGGCAGCCGATACAGCTGCGTATGATCTCCCCTATGCGCCAGGAATAACACCGATAACCCATCCGGCATCCACTGCGCACGCTGCTCCCCGCGCTTGTCGCCCGCGGGCGAATACGTCAACTGCCGCGCCGTACCACCACCCACATCCACCAGCCAGATATGCCCCTTCGCGCCATCCGCGGTAGCATCGGCAATCCGCACCAGCACCTGTTTCCCATCAGGAGAAAGCTGCGGATCGCTCATCCCCTTGTAGTGCCGCAACTGTTCGTTAGTAGGAAACGAAGGCGCCTTATCGTTCGTAGCAGCCGCAGGCGTCTTCTCATTCGCAGCAAGCGAAGCCGCCGTCTCCTGGCCATAGCCATTCGAAGCAAGGGAAAGGGCAAGCGCCACGACGGCGCAGGTCCGACAAGAAATTTTCAACATGCCGATAGCCTATCGCAACTCCGCTCAGTCGCTCTTGCTTTTCTGGCTGTCATTCCGCAGCGCAGTGGAGGAATCTGCTTCTCGGCCGCCACAGCCCGCAGAAGCACGCCTCGTTCCTCCATAATGATCTATCGGCACAACCAACTCCGGAGACCTCCATGCGCCTCGCCCGTCGCACGTTCCTTCCCATCGCCCTAGCGCTCCTCTTCTCCACCTGCGCCACCGCCCTACGCGCCGAGCCCACCGCCAACGACCTCCTCTCGCAAGCCCGCGCCACCGCCGCCACCCAGCACAAAAACATCCTGCTCATCTTCAGCGCCTCCTGGTGCGGCCCCTGCCACATGTTCGAGCACTTCCTCGCCGACCCCGCCATCGCTCCCATCATGAACAAGGCCTTCGTCCTCACCACCCTCGACGTAGGCGAGCACCCCACCGACACCCGTCACCACGACACTCCCGGCGCCGCAGACCTCCGCGCCTCACTCGGCGGCGCCACCGCCGGCTACCCCTACCTCATCATGCTCCCACCCGCCGGCCATCCCATCATCAACTCCCTTCGCCCCGACCCCACCACCCCCGGCGGCAACAACATCGGCTACCCCGCCATCCCCGCAGAGATCGACTGGTTCATGCAAATGCTCCAGAAATCCGCCCCCACCCTCACCCCCCAGGACACCGCCACCCTCCACGCCTGGCTAACCGCCCACGGCAGCTAGTCAACAACCGTGATGTTTGCGCGCCCGTTTACCGAAAGCGCCGCAGCTTTGCTCAACGGTGCAGGGGATGACGCTTGTCGCGGGCTCGAAATCTAACAGACATCAGGCGTACGGACGAAAAATACCCGTGTCGAGGAGGCAGCGGCGAATCGGGAAAAGTCCACGTGACGCAATAGAGAAAGGTCGCCAGCCCAAGCAGGATTCGCCTGGAAGTCATCAGGCTGGCCTCGTCGGTCAAACGGAAGCTCTGCGCGCGTTGGGCGGCCAGCAGGGTCACCAACAGGAGGCAAGCTGCCTGCATGTAGATCCACCTTCCCCAATCGAGCGTCACCACAAAAAGGCCGACGCTGCCCAATAAGCAAAGCAGGGCAGTTCCCGCAATCCATCCCACCTCAAAGCGCAGTTTGTCCTTCCGATACATCAGGGTTAGCGCGATACAGAAGGGCAGGAAGGCGAAGGGTATCCGCGGAGCGTATATCGGAACGAGCCTGGTTTCCGCACGCTGCTGCTCGTAGAAGCTGACTGGCTCTGCGATCCAGGCGATCGAGCCTGCACAAAGTCCGTTCTCGCCGTCCATTCCTGGATATAGTTTGCCGCGTGGAATCTCCGCCCAGTCGCCATGCACGGACTGGCATATCGCCCTCGCTTGTGCGGGTGTTCCCGGATGCCGGCTGACCACGCCAAACAGGCCGCACGCCACGATCAGAGGAATCGCCGAAACTTTGAGAGCCCGCCTCGACGAGCCGGTTACCAGCGCAATGGCCGCAACGAAATAAGGAAAGCAAACGATGGTGGCTTCATGCGAAAGCGTCAAGGTGACAAGCATGATCGTGAGAGCACAACCTAACGTGACGTCCCGGGTGTCTCTCTGTAACAGGTAGATGAAGAGCGCGAGAGCTGCCAGAAGCAACGTTTCTTTGCGGAAGGCAATGTCGTTCGCGTTCAGCACGATGAATGGAATCGTCGCGGGTGAAAACAGCATGGCCCACCAAAGAAGGTTTCGCTTGAGCGGGTTCGCCAATCGGTAGACCCCGATCAGAAAAATCCCGTAAATCAGAGCCGGAATTACTAAGGCGATGCGAGAGACACTCACGTGCAGCAATCGACTGAGGAGAAGAAAGACCTCCCCGGGTAGTCCCCGACGGACGAAGCCTGCGCTGTAGTTGATGAGCCAGTCGCCAATGGTCCATAGTGGCTCATAACGGCAATTAAATGCCGCGATCCAAACCGCAGCCAGAAAAAAGAGAGTCAGTAGGAACGCCAAGGGTTTGTTGGCCCGATTCACCATTGCCACTCTTCTGATGCTAAAGTCATTCCGCGATTGTACGGCAGAATTCTCTTCCACAAGAACCGGCGCATCCAGGCAGTCGAACTCACGGGGAGTGCCGCGACGAAGCGCGTCTTCCATCCGCAGCAGCCGACCTGGCGATAAATGGCAGAGGAACGCGTCGAGTGGGACAGACCCCTCAGGGATGCTTTCCGCAACTCCGGCGGGGTGGCGCACTCAGTGCCGCAGCCGCGCAGTTACACTAGGCGCATAACGATTTTTCCTGGAGACGCACGTGCGAAAGATCTACCTGCTCCTCATGTTGTTGATCCTCAGCGGCGTGGCCGTGGCCGATGCCGGCGCGCCCATCTACCACTTCAAACTCAGCACCATCGACGGTGACCCCACCACGCTCGGCGCCTACAAGGGCAAGGTCCTGCTGGTAGTCAACGTCGCCAGCGCCTGCGGCTTCACCCCGCAGTACACCGCGCTCGAGGCCCTTTACGAGAAGTACAAGGACAAAGGTCTGGTAATCGTCGGCGTCCCGGCCAACAACTTCGCCAACCAGGAGTCCGGCACCAATGCCACGATCAAAGAGTTCTGCAGTTCCAAGTTCCACGTCAAGTTTCCGATGATGGCCAAGGTCTCCGTAAAAGGCGACGACGAAACGCCGCTCTACCAATACCTCACGGCGGCGCCCCACGTGAGCGGCGACATCAAGTGGAATTTCACCAAGTTCCTCATCGCGCGCAACGGACAGCCCATCGCTCGCTTTGAGCCGGCCGTGACTCCGGATTCGCCAGAGGTCATCGCGGCCATCGAGTCTGCGCTGAAGCAGTAGTTCGCTACCCTGTCTGAAAGCCCGCTCTTCCGAGCGGGCTTTTTCGTTTCACTTGTGTTTTCGCAACGTCACGGTCGCCAACTTCACCCCCTGAACCAGCCCGGCTCCCAAATTCCCATTTGCCTCGTCCAATTCCTCCCACATTTCGTTTAAGATAAAGAGACTGGGCTAAGCCCGGACCAAAATGATGCGTCTCCGTAACCGCCATCTCGCCTGCCTCCTCCTCCTGCTCTCGACCCTGAGCGCAGCGGATGCTCGCAGCCTGCGCTCCGGAGACCTGACCCTCGGCGGCCGCTACATCAGCACCCTGCTCTCGCAGACCGCGGCTGCTGCGATCATCGCCAAGCCGCTCGCGGAGCAAGCCGCACCACCGCGGACCGCGACCTTCATGCTCCCGCCGGCCTCCCGCGCGCTCCACGCCGCTGCCTGGACCATGCGTCCGCCTGCGCTGCACGTAGCCCGGCTCCACGCCGCAACCTCCAGCCTCAGCTAAACGACGCTCCCCCAGCGTCCTGCGGCCTTAGTCCCCTCCGCCGCCATCCAGCTTCCGCGCCTACGCGCCACCCCCAAAGGAACCCACCGTGTTCAACGCCGCCCTCGCCAAAGTCTTCGGCACCTCCAACGAACGTGCCGTCAAGCGCATGCTCCCCGTCCTCGCCCAGATCAACAGCTTCGACGAAGCCGCCAAGCTCCTCACCGACGAACAGCTCGCCGCCAAGACCACCGAATTCCGCGCCCGCATCGCCGCCGCCCTCGAAGGCATCACCGACCCCGATGCCCGCATCGCCGCCGAAAAAGCTGTCCTCGACGAGCTCCTCCCCGAAGCCTTCGCCGTAGTCCGCGAGGCAGGCCGCCGCGTTGTCGGCATGCGTCACTTCGACGTCCAGATGATCGGCGGCATGGCCCTCCACCAGGGCAAAATCGCCGAGATGAAGACGGGCGAAGGCAAGACCCTCGTCGCCACCCTCCCCTGCTATCTCAACGCCCTAGCCGGCCACGGCGTCCACGTCGTCACCGTCAACGACTACCTCGCCAAGCGCGACGCCGAATGGATGGGAAAAATCTACGGCTTCCTCGGCCTCAGCGTCGGCGTCATCGTCCACGACCTCTCCGACCAGCAGCGCCGCGAAGCCTACGCCGCCGACATCACCTACGGCACCAACAACGAGTTCGGCTTCGACTACCTCCGCGACAACATGAAGTTCGAGCTCCCCGACCAGGTCCAGCGCGGCCACTTCTACTGCATCGTCGACGAAGTCGATTCCATCCTCATCGACGAAGCCCGCACCCCCCTCATCATCTCCGGCCCCACCGATAAAACCACCGACAAGTACGCCATCGCCGACAAGATCATCCCCCAACTAGAGCTAGGCGAGCTCATCGAAACCCTCGAGACCAAAACCTGGTCCGGCGACTACGTAGTCGACGAAAAAGCCCGCGCCATCACCGTCACCGACGAAGGCTTCGAGAAGGTAGAAAAGCTCCTCGGCATCGGCAACATCGCCGACCCCGAAAACTGGGACATGAAGCACCACATCGAAGTCGCCATCAAGGCCCACACCCTCTACAAGCGCGACGTCGAGTACGTCGTCAAGGACGGCGAAGTCATCATCGTCGACGAGTTCACCGGCCGCCTCATGCCCGGCCGCCGCTGGTCCGACGGCCTGCATCAAGCGGTTGAAGCGAAGGAGGGAGTTCAAATCCGCAAAGAGGATCAGACCCTCGCCACCATTACCTTCCAAAACTACTTCCGCCTCTACAAAAAGCTCTCCGGCATGACCGGCACCGCCGAAACCGAAGCCTCCGAGTTCGACTCCATCTACAAGCTCGAGATCGTCGTCATCCCCACCAACCGCATCATGCAGCGCATTGAAAATCCCGACGTCGTCTTCCGCACGGCCAAAGAAAAGTACTTCGCCGTAGCCGACGAAATCGAGCGCCTCCACGCCGCCAAGCAGCCCGTCCTTGTCGGAACCACAAGCATCGAAAAGTCCGAGCTCCTCTCCGACATCCTCAAGCGCAAGAACGTCCGCCACGTCGTCCTCAACGCCAAGTTCCACGAGAAGGAAGCCGAAATCGTAGCCCAGGCCGGCCGTCTCGGCATGGTCACGATCTCCACCAACATGGCCGGCCGCGGTACCGACATCCTGCTCGGCGGCAACTCCGAGTTCATGGCCAAGCAAGATCTCGTCAAGCGCAAGGCCGCCCGCGCCGTCTCCGCAGCCGAAGGCGCCATCGCCCCCGTCGCCGCTCCCGGCTTCGTTCGCTTCTACTACCAGTCGCAGGAGTTCGAACTCCCGCAAGCTGACTGGGACGCCGCCATCGCCGCCCACGCCGCTGCCACTCTCACCGAACATGCCGCCGTGATCGAAGCCGGCGGCCTCCACATCCTCGGCACCGAACGCCACGAGTCCCGCCGCGTCGACAACCAGCTCCGCGGCCGCGCCGGCCGTCAGGGCGACCCCGGCTCCTCCCGATTCTTCCTCTCCCTCGAAGACGACCTCATGCGCATCTTCGCCCGCGAATGGGTCTCCACCCTCCTCCAGTCCCTCGGCATGGAAGAAGGCGTCCCCATCGAATCCCGCATGATCTCCAAGCGAATCGAAGGCGCACAAAAAGCCGTCGAGTCCCAGAACTTCGAGTCCCGCAAACACGTCCTCGAGTACGACGACGTCATGAACAAGCAACGCGAGGCCGTCTACTCCCTCCGCCGCCAGCTCATGGAAGGCGTCGCCCAAAAGCAGCTCATCACCGAGGACTACGTCTCCACCATCCTCTCCGGCATCCTCGACGAGTTCGCTCCCGAGAAAGCCCACCCCGAGCAATGGAACACCGAGCAGATCTTCTCCCAGGTCTACGACGTCTTCGGCGCCCGCCTCGAAGACCAGGTCGACCCCACCCAGCTCAATCGCCACGAGCTCGGCGAAGCTATCTTCAACGCACTCAACCAGCGCTACGATATCAAAGAAAAAATCCTCGGCGAAGTCCAGCTCCGCTACCACGAGCGCGTCGTCATGCTCTCCGTCCTCGACGCCCTCTGGAAAGAACACCTCCTCAACATGGATCACCTCAAGGAAGGCATCGGCCTCCGCGGCTACGGCCAGAAGGATCCCCTCGTCGAGTACAAGCAGGAGTCCTTCGAGCTCTTCGAGTCCATGATGATGCGCTTCCAGGAAGACACCGCGCGCAACCTCTTCCGCATGCAGATCCTCGCTCCCGACGGCACGCCCATCGAGACCCTC
>JBEKFF010000182.1:0-7403 GCA_050013455.1 Acidobacteriaceae bacterium
AACTTCCCCGTCCCCTGCAACAACCCATCCGGATCCTTCAACCCCGCCCCCTGAAAGAACCCCACGTTCATATGCGCAGTAAACACATTCACATACCCGAACGGCACATCCCCCAAACACGCCACCGGACATCCATCATGCAGAATCTCCCGCACCTCGTCCCCGCATCGCCGCATCACCTCAAACCAGTGCCGCGCAATCTTCCCCAGCTCACCCCCATGCGCTTCGAACCACGCATCAATCGCCGGATCGTGCTCGACCGTCCCATCCAACCGCAGCAACTCCGCTCTCATCGCAACTCCATCACCTGCCGTTACACCGGAATTCTACGGGCACCCACCGCCGCCGTACAGCCTCCCTCGCCCACGTTTCAAAATCCATAAAACCCAGCTTGCAGGAGATCCCGTATACGGTGTATACCTATCCAGGTATACGACGTAGACTTATGAGCCGATCAGCCAAACCCGCCCCGCCAAAGCCAACCGCCGCCGCAATCCTCGCAGCTGCGCGCGACCTCCTTGACCGCCGAGGCCCCGCCGCCGTCGCCATGCGCCCCGTCGCCGAAAAAGTCGGCATCACGCCCATGGCCATTTACCGCCACTTTGCCGACCGCGCCAGCCTCCTCAACGCCGTCGCCAACGAGGGCTTCCAAACCCTCGCCACCAAGCTCCAGTCCATTCACCTCAAGGGCAATGTCGAGCACCGCCTCCTGCAAGTGGGAGATGTCTTCCTCGACGCCGCCCTGCAGTCCCCCAACCTCTACGAACTCATGTTCCTCGTCCCCCGCGAGGGCGCACGCGTCTATCCCAGGGACTTCAAAGCGCGCCGCTCCCCTACCTTCAATCCCACCGTAACTGTTCTCGAAAACGCAATGCGCTCCGGCGAACTCCAACCCGATGACGCGGTAGAGATCGCCTTCGAACTAAGCGCACTCTCCCATGGCCTCCTCGTGCTCTATCTAGGCGGCCGCGTAGCCCAGACCGAAAAGCAATTCCGTTTGCTCTACCAACGTTCGTTCAGGAGATACCTCAATGGCCTTCGTTGAGAAACGCCCCCTCCTCGCCGCAACCCTCGCCGCCTTCACCACCGCCGCACTATTACTCGCCGGAAACGGCATGAACCCCATCTGGCCCTTGATGTGGATCGACTTCATCCCCGTCCTGCTCCTCGCCGCGGAGACAACCTCGTGGCTCCTCGCCGCAGCCACCGCCGCTCTCTCCATCCTCCTCGGCAGCCTAACCATGCTCTACTACCTGCACGCCATCCTGCGTCTCCCCATCACGACGTGGCTCATTCCGTTTTCGATCGCCTCGCTGCTCTTCGCCACAGGCGTCCTTCTCTTCCGCGCGCTGCTCCATCGCGGCGCCGTCTTCAGCGCTGTCATCGCCCTTCCCGCGTTCTGGTCCCTCGTCGAATACCTCGCCAGCTTCGCCCCCGCGAACGGCACCGCCGGCAGCCTGGCCTACACGCAACAGCGCTTTCTGCCCATGCTGCAAGTCGCGTCGCTCACTGGCCCGTGGGGCATCACTTTCCTGCTTCTGCTGTTCCCAACCGCACTCGCCACCGCTCTATATCTCCGTCGCAGAAACCTCCCGCACGCGACGCTCATCACCGGATCTGCCCTCACTGTTCTCGCCGCGGCGATCCTCTTCGGCACCCTCCGCCTCGCAGCACCAACCTCTTCGCAGACCATCAAGGTCGCCCTCCTCGACACCGACACAGTAGTCTTCGCCGAGCAACCCTCCGAGATGCAACACCTCATCAACAGCTACGCCGAGCAAGCCGAGAGCCTCGCCCGCCAGGGCGCAACCCTCATCGTCATGCCCGAAAAGACAGGCATGCTACTCAACAGCAACACGCAAACCATCGATCCCGTTCTGCAGTCCGTAGCTAACCGCACCGGCACGACCCTCATCCTCGGCGTGCTGCACGTAGTCCCTCCAGCTTTGTTCAACGAGGCCCGCATCTACACCCCAGGTCAGCCCATCACCACCTACGACAAGCAGCACATGCTTCCGCCCTTCGAATCGAATCTCAAACCCGGAACCGCACTCACGCTGCTATCCAAACCATCCGCTCCCATCGGCGTCGCCATCTGCAAAGACATGGACTTCATTCACCCAGCGCTCGACTACGGCCGCGCAGGCATCGACCTGCTCCTCGACCCAGCCTGGGACTTCAACATCGACCGCACCTGGCACGGGCACATCGCCATCATGCGCGGCGTCGAAGGCGGATACGCCATCGCGCACGCAGCCAAAGATGGGTTCCTCACCGTCACCGACGATCGCGGCCGCATCCTCGGCGAAACAAGAACCAACGCCGCACCCTTCGCATCGCTGCTAGTAAACGTCCCCCTCCGTCATGACCAAACGTTCTTCGATCGCTACGGCACCTGGTTCCCCAAGCTCGCAGCCATCCTCCTCCTCGCCGCCGTCATCCGCTTATGGACGGCATGACCGGCAGATTCCAAATGACCGCCCCCGGTTCCGCCGACATCCGCTCCCACCTCGATCAGCAGCCCTCACCCTACCTGCCTCGACGCTTCTGCGTCGCCATCCCCTCCTCATGCCCACCGTCCGCCTGGCGCAGATAAAACCGGCGAGCCTTGTTCCGGTTTCCGCACACCTTCATATCGCACCATCGGCGGGTATGATTCTTGCTGATGTCCAGGAAGAGCCACTGACAGGTTGAGCTCGCGCATCTTCGAATGTGGGTAGCCTCTGTCGAGGACAGCAGGTCGTTGGCCGACTGTGCCAGCAACCAGGCCGGAGAACGGCTCTCTCTCCCAACGTCCTTGAACTCCCACCTCGACGCCAGCCGCGGCGTGTTGCCCTTCTTGCGCTCGAACACCAGCCTTCGATGCCCCGCCGCTCGCTGGAAGATCGCCTCCAGATCCTTCACAGCGTTCTTTGCAACCTTCCTGTCATCCAGGTGTGCGTAGAGGACCGTGGCCAGCGATTCTCGCAATTGAATCGCCTCCGCAAGCACGGCGCTTCGTTCTTGTTTGCTCAGGTCAAGCCCTTTCAGGCCGCGAAACTGCCGATCGCTGATCAGCTCCGCCTGCCGCACGAAGCGCAACAAATCGTCATAGCTCGCAAGCAGCTCAACCGGGCCGCCCTCGCTGAATCGATCGTCGAGCGTATTCACAAGATCGAGCGCAGGATGCCCGGCAGTCATCTCGAACGGTTTCACCAAGCCTCCTTTTTCCCTCATCATGAACTAACCTCTGAAATCAATTTTACAGGTTTAACTGAATCCTGTAGAGTACTAACCAGCGATGGGCACTTCAACGGTTAGCACAAACACGGAACAGGGCTCCTCGTCGGCGGCGCCCCCAGGCCGGCGCCTCCAGCTGCCCGTCATTGCGGCGTTCTTTGCTATCTACGTCATCTGGGGATCCACGTTCCTCGCGATTCGCATCGCCGTTCTCCTGGCGCCGCCATGGCTGTGCGCAGGAATCCGCTTCTTCACCGCTGGCTCCCTCCTATACGCATTCATGCGGCTCAAAGGTGTCAAGGCTCCCACCTGGCAGGAGTGGCGCACCCTCGCAATCATCGGCGGCCTCATGTTCGCAGTCACCTATGGGGCGCTTTTCTGGGCCGAGCAGTTTGTGCCCTCAGGCATTACCGCCGTACTCGAATCAACCATCCCCCTGCTTACCGTCGTGCTAGAGGTCTTCGTCCTCCGGCAACAGCGTTTCCGCTGGCAAACCTTAGTCGCCCTGCCGATCGGATTTCTTGGCGTTGCCGTCATGATGCTTCACGGAACCAGGACCACCTTCCGCCTTCTTCCCTGCCTCGTCATACTCGGCGCCTCGACCGCCTGGTCCCTCGGTGCCGTCCTCACCCGCTCCATGAAGCTTCCTGCGTCACGACCTCTCGCCGCGGGCGCGGAGATGATGCTCGGCGGTGTCGTTCTGCTCGCCGGCTCATTCTTCTCCGGGGAGATGCATCCCTTCCCCCACTTCAGCACCAGGGCGGTCCTCGCGCTCGTCTATCTCATCACCACAGGCTCCCTGGTCGGCTTCAGCGCGTTTGTCTATCTTCTAGGACGTATGCCGGCCAGTCGTGTCGCGAGCCATGCCTACGTGAACCCTGTCGTCGCGATCGCCCTTGGTTATTTCGTCGCCGCTGAACCGATCACACTCCGCACCTTGCTCGGTGCCGCTCTCGTAATCTGCAGCGTGATTTTCACCATGCGCGATAGTTCCACCTGAGCCGATCCCTGAGCCGCCCCCCGCCGGCGTCCTGCCCACCCTCAAGAGCCGGACGACCCAGTCAAGGACCCTTGACTTCGACCCTCGAAATCCACGCAAATCCGCTACCCGAAACCAGGCTAAAGCAGTCGATTTGTGACCCGAAACCCACCTGAAGCGCACAAAAAATCGCCCCGCGAGGGGCGATTTTTGTATAGCCAGTCCAGAATAATCTTCGCTACCGACTCACCAACTAACTGGGAATAATCTCAACTCCACGCCAGAACGCCACATGATGCTTGACGGTCTTCGCCGCAGACTTTGGATTGGGGTAATACCATGCCGCATCCGGATTTTCCTGTCCATCCACAAGCACCGTGTAATACCGTGCCATACCCTTCCATGGGCAGCTCGAGCTGGTCGAGCTGGGACGCAGAAATGCCCTGTTTACAGTCTCTTCCGGGAAATAAATGTTCCCTTCAACGGTCTCTACCTTGTCGCTTTCAGCAATCGTCTGTCCGTTCCAAATCGCCTTTGCCATATACGCCCTTCCAATAGTTTCAGTCAGTTGCAGCGACCGGACGTCCTCGCACATGCGAAGCAGTAGAAAGCGTCCAAGCCGCAAGTTGGAGCCGCGTGCCTCTACCGTTATACCACAAACCTACTGGAAATGGGAAGTCCTGCTTCCGGTTCCTCCCGAACCTCATATCCTGTGATCAAAACAGCTCACGCCACCGCCTCCACCACCGCACGCGTCTTCTCCGGGTCCGGCCGCCGCCGCTCGGGCGCATCTTCCTTCACCTTTGGAGGACCTATCTTCCTCTCATAGCTGCACTTAGGAGCAGTCGAAACCTCCTCCTCTTTCGCCCCCTTGCGCGGCCGCCGCTTCGGCAACGCCTCCCGATTGTTCGGGCAAATCAGGAACGTTCCCTCAGCATTCGCATATTCCACCAAATACGCCGAATCGCACTTCGGACAAGTCTCATTCACCAGCTTCTGGTTACTCGTGAAGTCGCACTTCGGATAGCGCGTGCATCCATAGAACGTGTCGCCGCGCTTGTTCTTGCGCACCGCAACCTCCCCTCCGCACTTCGGGCAAGGAACCTCTAACAGCTCTTGTTTCACATACTTGCATTTTGGATAGCCGGAGCAAGCAATGAACTCCCCATACTGCCCATCCCTCTGCAGCAGCGGCTTTCCGCACTTCGGGCAAGGCTCCTCCAACACCACCGGCGGCTTCGACTGCACCTTCTGCGTCAGCTTCCGAATCGTCTTGCACGGCGGATCTTCGTTATACCCCGGGCAAGCCATAAACGGCCCCCACGGCCCATTCCGCAGCACCATCGTCCGCCCGCAGTTATCGCAGAACTCGTCCTCCGCCTCCGCATCCTGCGCCTCAGGCGAGTTCAAATCCGGCTTGGCCGCAAAGTTCTCCTTGGTAAAGTCGCAACTCTCCGGCTCAACCACCAGCTTGTTCCCCTGCCCCGCCGCCGCCTGCAGCGCCTCAATCAGCTCCGCCTTGTCCCCCACCTTTGCGCTCGACTCGGTCGTATCCTCATTCATTGCCTTCACATACATCGGGAACTCGAAGGTGTCCAGCACCTTCTTCACCGCCGCCTTGGGGTCCTTCTTCAGCGGCCCTTGCGCAACAGTAATGGGCTTCACCTTGGTAAAGTTCGAGCACGAATAGAAGCTCCCAAACTTACCCCACTTCAAGATCAACGGCGCCCCGCACTTCTCGCAGATCTCATCGGTAGCCTGCTCCATCGCCTTGATGTCTTCCATCCCCGTCTCGGCGACCTTCAACTCCTTCTCAAAGTGGGTATAGAACCCGTTCAGCAGGTCCGTCCACTTCTCCGTCCCCTCTTCGACAGCATCCAGCTCGCTCTCCAGCTGGGCCGTATACCCGGTCTCGAAGATATACGGAAAGTTCTTCACCAGCAGCTCGGTCACGACCATCCCAATCTCGGTCGGCACCAGCTTCTGCGCGAGCTTCTTCACGTAATCGCGCTCCTGGATCGTATTGATAATCGACGCATAAGTAGAAGGCCGCCCAATCCCCTTCTCCTCCAGCGTCTTCACCAAACTCGCCTCGTTGAACCGCGGCGGTGGCTGCGTAAACTTCTGCTGCGGATCCAGCCGCACCCGCTCCAAACCCTGCCCATCCTTCAACTCCGGCAGCCGCCTGTCCGCGGAGCTCTCCTCCGACGTCGAATCCTTCGCACTCTCCGCGTCATCCGCGTCCGCGCTCTGCGAAACCTGCCGCTTCTCCGCAGCCTCCGCCTTTGCCTCCGCAGCCGCCCGCGAGGCCTTCGCCTTCTTCGTCTCTTCCTCAAACCGCAGCCAGCCATCGAACTTCAGAATGCTTCCCGTCGTCCGGAAGTCATACGAAGCCTCTGCCTTAGCCTCAATCTCTACCGTGGTCTGATCGAAGATCGCCGCCGTCATCTGGCTCGTCACCGCGCGCTCCCAGATCAGCTTGTACAGCCGATATTGTTCATCCGAAAGATACCGCCGCACCTCATCCGGAACGAAGCTAACGTTCGTCGGACGAATCGCCTCGTGGGCCTCCTGCGCATCTTTCTTGCTCTTATAAACGTTCGCTTTCTCCGGCAGATATTTCCCGCCAAACTTCTTATCCACCCACTCGCGAATCTCCTTCACCGCATCCGCGCTCATGTTGGTCGAATCGGTTCGCATGTACGTAATCAGACCCACCGTACCTTCGCTGCCCAGTTCGATGCCTTCATACAGCCGCTGCGCCACGCCCATCGTGCGCCGCACATTGAAGCCCAGCCGCCCGGCCGCCTGCTGCTGCAACTGGCTCGTCGTGAAAGGAGCCCGCGGGTTCTGCCGCCGCTCCTTCTTCTCAATCGACTTCACCCGCCAAGTAGCGCGCTCCAGTTGCTCCATCACCTCATCGACCGCGCCCTTATCCGGCAGCGCATTCGACAGAAACACCTCTTTCCCATCCGCGTCCGTCCCATTCGACACGCGAATCGGCAATCCCTGCACGCCCGTCATGCGAGCGGTAAACTCCTGGCCGCCCCCCGTCTTCGGAGACCCGGCGGGAGAAAGCACCGCATCTATATTCCAGTACTCCACCGCCTGGAACGCATTAATCTCCCGCTCGCGCTCCACAATCAGCCGCAGCGCTACCGTCTGCACGCGTCCCGCGCTCAACCCGCGCTTCACCTTATCCCAA
>JBEKFF010000183.1:0-9473 GCA_050013455.1 Acidobacteriaceae bacterium
CGTCACAGCAGTCGCTCGAGAGCTGCTGGGCTTTATCTGGGCTATAGGAACCAGAGCCGAGACTATTTCCAGGCAGCAACTTGCTGCCTGACAACAGCCAAAACAAAATTTCCTAAAAAGGAAAAGATAAGAACGCCGATCGATGAACGCTGACATCCATCCCGAACACAGAGCCGGCAGCAGCCAGGGCAAGCACGAAGGAGAACCCTTGCTTGGCCTATGCGACAGGCTCAACCTGACTCGCGATAACAGTCAGAGGCAGCTCCCGACGGATCATGATTATGCGGTTCAGACACGCGAATATCAGACTGATCAATCGTCGCTCAAAACTGCTCCGACTGCTGCTCGCTCTGTCTTCGAGAAAAGACAAAAGCAGCGACAACGACAAAAACAACCCCACAGATTTCGCTGTGTTGACACGGTCACTCCATATCAGGCCAATGCTCTCATTGAGCCCTGGACGGAAGTCTGGTTCCGCCAAGTTCATTCGGCCGGAGGGACATTGGCGAACTTGGTCAAAATGCGACTTTTCAGGAATCTTGCATGATGGCTATGCCTTCGTCGAAGATCTACGGCTGCCGTGCTGGCCCAATTTGCGGTGCGTGCACCGGCTTTGCCATGCCATAGAAAATCACAATGCCCTGTCCACCGCACCGAGTCGAGAGGGCCTCAATGGGTGTCCCGATACAGCTATCGATGTCCTGCCAGTTATTCATCGCCCAGACATTGCCCGCGGGATCGACCGCAATATCCGTGATCATCTGCAGGCCTCCTCCGACGTAGCCCTTTGGAGGCGAGATTTGTTCCCCCGTATGTACGCCGGGCGGACAGTGCTCCGTGTGTACGCCGCACAATTCCGTTATAGGACTGCTGGCCGCTGCGAAATTGGAGATCCAGATGTTGTCGTTGCCATCCACGGCGACGGCCCACGGACCTGGCAGGCCGGCGCTCTTGAACGGCGAACCCGGATAGGCCGTTCCGTCCGGCCGCAGCACCGTGACGCTGCCTCCGTCGACCGTGCCACCCTTCTGCGTGGACATGGTCTTCGTTAGATAGTCGGACGCTGACTCGACTCCCTCGGTCTTAAGGTGAATTCCCATGTCGGCCAAGTGGGCCATACCCAGGAGGCCCGTGCCGAATCGGTTGGTGACCCAGACATTCCCCTGGCTGTCGATTCCCAAACCGCTATTGTTGATTCCGGTGTTGAAATTCTCGGCCTTGCTCGGATCCGTGGCGGGAAAGCGCGTGACGTGGGTGACTCCGCTATTTGCGACCCAGATGCGATCTTGTTGGTCGATGCCCAGGTGAAACGGGGCCGTAAACGACTTGCACGGTTCGGCGCTCTTACCCTCGCAGACAATCTCGCTTTTGGTGAGATCACCCTTGGGAAAGTGCACCAGCTGGCTCTTCTCGATCCCGAGGACCCAAACGTCTCCGCCTGGCGTCACAATGATCCCTTGCATCAGCCCAAGCCGACCCCCAAAGTTGATGCCCTCTGGCGGCGTCAGCGGCTTTCCATGCTTGTCAAATACCACGATCGATTTGCTGCCATAGGTGGTGAACCACGCGTTGTCGTTGGCATCCACCGCAGCGCCGAAGGTTCCTCCCTCCATGCCACCTCCGGTGAAGCCTGTCGTGATGGGCGAAAGAGGCTTGCCGTTCGGGGCGAACTTCGTTGCACTCCCCTGCCACAAGGAATCCTGCCCCTGCCAACCGACGCTGAAGTTGTCGCCCACCCAGAGGTTTCCTTCGCTGTCGAACATCGCTTTGCCGCCCGCGACATATCCGCCGCCATCGAACTTCAGCGGCAGAACCCATGCGCTCGGCGCCCAGTTGAGGTAGGGAATGTACGGAACCGCCAGCATGTGAGTGGACCGCGAGACTTCATAGAACTGGCGGAGCAGGTCGTATAGTTTGTCGGGCTGGTGCCAGGGACTCAGAGCGATCGATTCTGCTGCGTTCAGCGTGTTGGTCGCAGGGCCACCACCCGGAGGCGCAGCTGCAGCGAACAGGCTGCTGCAGGCATCCGGTTTCACGCGCGTCACGCAAGCTGCAAGGAGGTCGGCCAACGTTGCGAAGTTCGCCATGGTAGGCGTCTGACTGCTGTTGAGCGAATCCTGGATGGCACCACCCCACCCACCTGTTTCTACATCGACGAAGTTGGGCACGTTGCCTGCAGCGATGCGCAGGCTCAGTGCCTGTCCGGCAAGCGTCGTGTCGTTGAGAAACTGGGCGTTCGTCCATACCGACGCGACCGTTGTCATTTCGTTGAGGACGACCCTTCCCGGAGGGTTCACGCCTAGGACTGTGATCAGCGCAATCGCCGGATTATTGCCCGCGCCCTCATTGGCCGAAGCCACGCCACCGGTAGCCACCAGGTAAAGGCTGCTGCCCGCAGCGCCGGTGCCCCGGATCACGAACCTCCCGTCGCCATCGGTCTTCGTCTGCGCGAGTTGTTTTGGCGCCCCGGCGCTCGCCGCGAATAACGTCACCGTCGATTCAGTGATGGGCATGCCCGCGCCCAGAACCTGGCCCCTGATGTCAGCGGCCAACGCCCGCGTTCCAAAAGAGAAGCTCGAAAGCGCGATCGCTAGAAATACCGGTTGTGTAACAGCTGATCTGAACGTCATCTCACTCTCCTCGCGTACGGATATGAGTCGCGATCTACCCGGGCCGTGGACGGTGTGCTCCAATACAACAGATTTCAGGTCCATCAGAAACTGGCAATTGTGACAGGCAATGGCGCGAGAAATCGAAGGGCACGAAAAGATACTTGTCCTCCCCGGCTTAACTATCGTGGGCCACACCGTTGGCTTATTTATCCTCTATCGAGCATGGCGATACACGCGGTACACGTCTGCTCTCACCCCCGCCATGGAAGCGGTCTGACCGTTTCGTTTCGAGCGTGGCAGAGTTGATTGCGCTCTTGCCAAAGGAACAACCGAAAAATCGCGGACCGTACAAGGAGCGCCAATAGCGCAGTCCTGGAGGATGGCGTTTTTGCTGGGACGCCAAACGCTATTGCGCAGACTACCGATGGATATCTTTGGATTGGTACCCAAGCTGGATTGACGCGGTTTGATGGCGTTCGGTTCGTCTCATGGAGACCACCCGGGGGAAAGGAACTGCCCTCGCCCCGCATCAATTCCCTGCTCGGAGCGCGGGATGGAAGCCTGTGGATCGGAACCGCTATGGAGGCTAGCGCGCTGGCGGAATGGAGAACTGACCAGCTATAGGGACCCGACTGGAAGCATAATGGGATCTTCATCGTTGCCGAGAGCAGACTTCGCAGGCACCGCCGTTGCAAGGAGCCAAGTGAGCTATTGCACTGTAAGAGATACAGTTCCCGTCTGGGTAATGACGCCGGAAACGTCCGCGATAGTGATGACGTACGCGCCGGGCGTGGTTCCAACGTTCTGCCCTCCTATGCCGCCGCCGGAGGTGCTACCGCCGCATCCAAGTGCGCTCCGCGCGACGAAGAGAAGCACGAGGCCGGTGCTGCACCATCTCCTCCGCTGAGCGGGAAGTCACTCTGCCTGTTGCCCGAGAGTACGGGAGCAAATGTTATGGCTTTTCATTATGATCCTCCTGGGCTCAAGGGGTGTTTTGGCCGAAGAGAACCTATGAATGTCGTTCGCACACTTTCGATCTGGACTTTCCTTCTGTGCCCCATCACGACCGCGAGTGCGCTCAATCCGGATCGCGACATCCACCAGTTTGCCCACCGGTCCTGGGGCGAGAAGGAAGGGTATCCCGGAGGGGCGCAGGATCTGGCACAAACCACAGATGGCTTTCTGTGGGTAGCCACTGATAAAGGACTCTTTCGATTTGATGGGGTTCACTTTGAACGGTATGTACCGAGATCGGGAGATAAGTTTTCGGATGGCCCGTTGCGCGGCCTGCTGGCGCTCCCCGATGGCAGTTTGTGGATCGCCTATAGGCGTGAGAACAATATCTGTGTCCTGCGGAACGGAAACGCCAAGTGCTACGGCAAAGCAGATGGTATAACTTCCCTCCTTACCGCCATCGTTCAGGACCACGACGGCACTCTCTGGGCAAACACAGAGAGAGGAGTCATCCGCTTCAACGGTACACGATGGGAACACATCGGCAACGAATGGAATTTCCCGGAAAACGTACCACACGAAAATTCAATCGTATTGTTTGTGGATAGCCACGGAACTCTCTGGGCCGGCGTCAATCATACCGTCCTCTATCTCAAACAGAGATCAAAGCGATTTGAATCGACGGGCGTATCTGCCGTCTGGTCTGCCTCAATCGCCGAGGCACCAGACGGCACGATATGGTTGGCGGACAACTTTAGCTATGCCCGGGCCATCAGCACGTCTGTTAGCACGAAATCCGCCGCCATGGCCAAATGCGATGTAGAGACGCCTGAAGGGACGCCTCCAAAATGTCCCAGCGGAGGTCCGGCGGCGTTGGCGTTCAAGATCAGCGGCCTGGCCCGCCTTCTCTTCGACCACAGCGGGAGCCTTTGGATGACATCAGATGTTTCCGGAGTGTTCCGCGTTCCGCATCCTGAACTGTTGAGGGAGCAGCCGATTTCGAAGGCCAGTCATGCCCTGCAGACATTCGCTTCAAAGGATGGTTTGAGTGCCGATAACTGTAGTCCAATCCTCGAGGACCGAGAAGGAAATATCTGGGTGGCAACACGGGAGGGACTGGACCAGTTCCGCGATGCCACCCTAGTACCGGTTGCCTTGCCAACATCCATCTTTCAAACCGCAATCGCACCCGCGGACAACGGAGACATCTGGATTGCCGGCAGCTGGCACTACGTCGCACGAATTCACGCCGACTCGAACAATGTGTCACTGGTCCCCGCCGACGCCGCGTTCAAGCCTTATCGAGATCCTGCCGGCGTTACCTGGTTAATGGGGAATTCGCTTGGGCAATGGAAGGATGGCAGGTTCCGAAAACTGGCTCAGTCGCCAGGCGGCGTTCAGGGCAGTTCTGGTTTTTGGCAAATTGCTCGTGACAGATTCGGAACACTATGGGCCTTTGCTGACGGCCTCGGCTTCTTCTCTTTGGACCATCGCCGATGGAAAGCCTGGACAACTCCACGGGAAGTGGCGAAGCAGCACGCTACAAATATCTATTCCGATAGCGCGGGCCGTATCTGGGTCTCAACCTACGAGGGCGATATCATCACGATGGATAAGGGCAACATCGTGGACTATCCTCGCAAGCCGGATAGCCCGCTACGCTATGTGGAAGCATTTGCCGAGCATGCTCCACGAGAGATATGGGCAGGGGGTGAGGGTGGTTTGGTTCTGATCAACGGGGGCCATGTTCGCCTCATCAGACCTACGGCTTTGGATTCTTTAGAGAATGTAACGGGAATTGTCGATGCTGCAAGTGAAGGGGTTTGGCTCAATACGTCAAGCGGCGTCATCCACATCCCCAAAGATGAGGTAAACCTAGCTTTGCGCGACCCCTCCTATCTCTTTCACTGGGAGCGATTCGATTCCTCCGATGGCCTTCCCGGGCAGACCGTGGACGTATATCCATTTCCCAAGGCGGTCCAGGGAACGGACGGACGGATCTGGTTTACAGCTACAAGAGGCGTTGCGTGGGTCGACCCGAAGAGCAAGGTTCTGAGAAATACCCATCCGCCGCCAGTTTCGATCACCTCGATGTCGGCGGATGGCTCGCTTCATCTGCAATTGACTGATCTGCGGCTTCCGGCGCGCACGGCAAACGTGCAGATCAACTACACCGCACTGAGCTTATCGGTGCCGGAGCGTGTTCATTTTCGCTACAAGCTGGAGAGGCACGATTCGGAATGGCAGGATCCCGGAACACGGCGTCAAGCTTTCTACTCAGATCTTCGTCCGGGAAACTACCGGTTTCGCGTGATGGCGTGCAACAACGACGGCGTCTGGAACGAAGAAGGCGCGACTCTGACCTTCAGCGTGGCCGCAGCCTGGTACCAGACCTGGTGGTTCCGTGGAATATTGCTGGTGGTTGTTCTGGCATTGCTGTGGGCGCTTTATCAATTGCGCATTCAGCAAATCCAGCGCCGGGAAAAGCAGCTGCGGGATGTAATTGACACAATTCCAGCGCTGGCGTTTTCCAGCTCGCCCGACGGGAACAATGAATGGGTAAATAGACGTTGGGTGGAATATTCAGGTTTGTCAGCGGAAGCCAGCTCGGGATTAGGTTGGCGATCTATGGTTCATCCAGACGATCTTGAGGAACACGTGAAAAAGTGGCAGAGATCACTGACAAGCGGTGAAGCGTTCGAAAATGAGTCGAGGCGCCTGAGCGCCAATGGGGAATACCGCTGGTTTTTAAGTCGTGCCGTGCCGCTGCGCGACGCACATGGAAACATCCTCAAATGGTACGGAACCCTCACGGACATTGAAGATCGCAAACAGGCAGAACAAGAACGCGAGAGATTGCGCAGGCTGCAGGCGGATCTCGCACATGTCAATCGCATCAGCATGATGGGCGAGCTGAGCGCGTCGCTGTCTCACGAGTTAAGGCAGCCAATCGCGGCGGCAATTACAAACGCAAATACGTGCTTGCGTTGGCTGAAACGCGACCAGCCGGACGTGGAAGAGGCATGCGAAGCGACCATGAGAATCGTGAAAGATGGAAATCGCGCGGCTGAGATCATCAATCGTTTGAGGTCCTTCTATAAGAAAGGCTCTTCACCGGAACGTGAACTGGTCGATGCGAACGACGTGGTAGGTGAAATGCTAGTCCTGCTGCGTAGTGAGGCCAACCAGAATTCAGTTTCGATGCACACCGAGCTTTCCTCCGACCTTCCCAAAGTCAGGGCAGACCGCGTGCAGGTGCAGCAAGTGTGTCTGAACCTCATGCTCAATGCTATCGAAGCGATGAAGGACACAGGTGGTGAACTTACGATCAGTTCAGGTCTGACCGACGATGGTCAGCTCCTGATTTCCGTCAGCGACACCGGTATGGGGTTACCGGCTGAGCAGGCGGACCAGATCTTCGAAGCATTTTTCACTACTAAGCCCGATGGATCCGGAATGGGATTGGCGATCAGTCGCTCGATTGTTGAATCGCACGGCGGACGGTTGTGGGCCGGCGTAAACGTCCAGCGAGGAGCAACGTTTTATTTCACCCTGCCGAGCGAACGCATATAGCGGAACCTGGCTGCGGGACGCGTGCCGCGCAGCGCTGCAACTCGCAGTCGAACCTCAAGTCTTCCGATTAGAGTTCCGCTCCGTGACGCTGAGAAGTCGAAGCTCCCGAAAAACGGGGTTTTGGGTAACTTCGTTTGAACCGAAATTCAACTGAGACACTACCTATACCCATGCGCTTACTGAAAGCCAACTACCTCCGCTGAAACTCCGGCGACCCCATCAGCAACCCCACCCCGCCATCGTATCCAGCGGCACCTCGTTCTGCTTCTCTATTCGAACCGGCTGCACCACCGCCGCCCTTACCATCCCCGCACCCATCCCCTGTCCCACCGGCGACCCCACAAACCCAGCCGCCGCCTGGGCCTGCGCCGTAGGATTCGTGAACTCCGCCATCACCGCTGCCCGCGTCCGTTCACTCGCACTCTGCCCCAACACCTTCCCCTCCAACTCCCTCTCCGTCTCCGCCGAAGCCACAGCATCTCCACCCAACACCGCCGCCCAATTCGTCTTCGTCCCATTCACCTTATTCCCGCTCAGCACCAGCGCAAAGTTCATCCGGCTCAGCAGCCCATTACTCGAAACCCAATCCTCCGCCGTCCACCCATATCCATTGGGAGTCTGCATCCCCCACACCGGCATTCCCAGCCGATCCATCGCCTGCACCAGCGGCAGCGGATTCGTCACGGTAGCATCGCTCGCCCGCACCGCCGACGCCAAAAATTCCAGCGGCGTCTTCACCTTCGCCCGATACACCCCCGGCGCCCAAAACTCCTTCGACTTAAACATCGCAGTAAGCACCGCCCCAATATCCCCACCGCTCTTCAGATACACAGCCGCCATCCGATTCACCAACGCCGCCGGAGGCGCGTCACTCACAAACCTCACCGCCAGCTCCTGCGAAATAAAGTGAGCCGTAGCCGGACGAGTCGCCAGGATGTGCAGCACCTCCAACCCCTCATCCATCCCGCCCTCAGCAATCACGTGCCCCAGCACCACCTTCGACCCCGGCTCATGCCGCCTCGGATCAAACACAAACTCCCCCGGCGTCGCCGTATCCATCCTCTGTGTCTTACCACCCGAGCCCCCATACGGCCGGTCAATCGTCCACCCGGTAAAGCACTTCGCCACCTCAATCACATCCTGCTGCGTATACCCGCCGCCGACCCCCAGCGTATGCAGCTCCATCAACTCGCGCCCATAGTTCTCATTGATCCCCTTCGGCACCTTCGCCTTCACCGGCTGCCCAGCCACCAATCCGGGTGCCCCATTCATGACGGCCTTATCGTCATGGGTGGGCCTGGCGCCAACAGTCGTCGCCCCCGCCACGCGAAGCCTCCCGCCGCCCGCGTAGGACGCCGTCTGCGAGTTCGGCCCAACACTTTCCCAGTTATCCAGGTACATCAGCATCGCCGGACTCTTCGCCGTAGCCACCAGCAAATCCTCAAACTTCCCCAGCGCATGCGGGAGAATCGTCTCCTGCACATACGCCGGCAGCATGTACGGCTCCTGCTCGTTCTTCCGCAGATACACATTGAAGTGGTTCAGCCAGAACTCCGTCATCACTGCCTGCAGCTGCCGCCTGGAATCGATATCCCGCATCAGCCGCATCTCCATATCCTCGGTAGCCACCACCCGTTCCGGCAACTCCACCATCGCCTCCACCGCCTCCCTCTGCGCCGGTGCCAGCCCCATCATCAGCCGCACCCGATCCTTCCCCTTCACCCCCTCCCGAAACCGCAGCATCTCCTCCGGCCCCATCGCCACCAACCGCCCAAACCTCTCCTCCGCCCCCAACCGCAACACCGCCTCCACCTCCTCCTGCGGAAACGCCAGCGCCCCACCCACCGATATGGGTGCCCCATTCATGACGGCCTTATCGTCATGGGTGGGCCCGGCAACAGCACCCCGCGCCCCCGCCGCGCGAAGCCTCTCGCCGTCCGCGTAGGACGCGTCCGCATAAATCGCCCGCTCCACCGGATCGCCCGGTACAGATCCACCCTGCTTCCCCATCTGCCGGATCATCTGTCCCGACGGAAACCTCTCCTTCAGCTGATCCTCCGGCAACTCCATCGCCGGAAACTGCCCCATCTCCACCCCAAACGCCGAATCATCCATCCGCTCCGGATGCAGCTGCATCTCAAACCACCGCTGCAACCCAATCTTTTCCACCACCGCGACGTCCCCCGGCCTCGGCCCAAACGTGAACCGGTTGAGCGCCTGCAACACCCTCTCCTGTTCCGTCAGCGGTTTCGCATGCCTCTCAGCCGGAAGCCGCGCCCCCACCCCCACCGGCGCCACCATCAACCCACCAAGCACCCCGACAACAACCGCCCG
>JBEKFF010000184.1:0-7344 GCA_050013455.1 Acidobacteriaceae bacterium
TACATCAAAAAATTCGACGCCATGTATCCCGCCCTCGCGAAGCAACACCACGTGCGCTTCCTACCCTTCCTCCTCAAAGACGTCTACAACGTCCCCGGCGACATGCAGGAAGACGCCACCCACGCCACCGCGCAAGGCAACAAACAAGTAGCCCAAAACGTAGAAGCCCTCCTGAAGCCACTGTTGAAGCGTTGATCACCGCGAAGCGAAGGTAGTGACAGCATCGCTGGGATACGCATCCGTTGCGATCCCCCCGTCCGGCCCATACCCGAGCGCAAACGCTTGCTGTTTCGGATCGAATAGCAACGTCGCGTCCCCGTCACGCGCCACTACTGCAAATTCACGTTTCTCCAATTCCGTCCGACGGTGCGGATAGTCATACACAGTTATCGTTTGCCAATGCGGCTTCACTAAAAATGTACGCATTACAACAATCTCAGCAGCATATCGCTCCGCGCCCCAGGGGACTCCAATGCAACCTGAGTGATTGGAAGTAGGCGCCTGAAACTCCGCCATCTGTTTTAGTGTTAGTTCCTCGATCTCTTCCAGCGTCATCGTCACCCCATCACCACCACAGGCTGCACCAGCGTCCCCGCCACCCGCTTCGCCACGCACAACAACTCCCGCGGCCCGCTAAACACCTTCACCAACCCCGCCGCCGAATACTCCGGCACATTCACCTGCATCCCATTCCGAATCCGCCCCGCTGTCTGCTCGTCCACCATCACCGAAGGCATCTCCGGCAGCAGCGATCGCGGATGCGGCAGCCGCGCCTCCAACTCCGCCGGCGTCATCGCCTTCAACTCCTCCACCGTAATCGCCTCCGCCAGCGTAAACACGCCCGCCTCGGTCCTCCGCAGCGACGCCAGATGCGCCCCGCATCCCGCCAGCGCGCCGAGTTCATGCGCCACCGACCGCACATATCCGCCCGCCGAAACCCTCATCCCAAACGCAGCCGTGTCGCCCTCCAGCCACCGCAGCTCAAACCGCTGAATCGTAATCCGCGCCGCCTTCACCGGAACCTCTTTCCCCGCGCGCGCCAGCTTATGCGCAGGAACCCCACCAATCTTCTTCGCAGAAAACACCGGAGGCATCTGGTCCATCTCGCCATGAAATCGCGCCGCCAACTCCCTCAGCTCCTCAAGCGTTTTCCCCAGCGCCACCGCTTCACCGGCCTGTTCCCCCTCAGCGTCGAACGTATCCGTAGCAAACCCAAACCGTATCGTCCCGGTATACGACTTCTCCGCCTGACCAAAGAACTGCGCCAGCCGCGTGTACTTCCCCAGCAGCAGCGGAAGCACCCCCGTAGCCATCGGATCCAGCGTCCCCAGGTGCCCCACCGCGCGCTCCCCCGTAGCCCGGCGCACAATCGCCACCACATCATGCGAGGTCATCCCCGCAGGTTTATCGAGTATCAAAAGCCCATTCATGCAACCACTATTGTCGCTCACTTCGCCATCGCAGATACCTCGGTATTGGCTTCTGCCGTTGCCTTTCTTTCTGTCATTCCCCCTGGGAATCTGCTTCTGTCTTTGCCTTTGTTTTTCTGGCTGTCATCCCGCAGGGATCTGCTTCTTCCTTTGCCTTTGCCTTTGCCTCTGCCGTTGCCCTTCTGGCTGTCATCCCGCAGGGATCTGCTTCTTCTCTGTCTTTATCTTTGCCTTCACCATCGCCGTTGCTTCTGAGATAGGTCCGGGCTTTAGCCCGGACAACAAGAAGCGAACCGACCGCGGGGCTTTAGCCCCTGGGACATCTCTGCCCACTTCCGCCACCACCTAAAGCGAACCACCACTCCCACCCTCGCCGTCCGCGCAGGACCTACCGTTCCGCCCGCACCAGCGCCAAAAATTCACTCCGCGTCTGCAACTGCGTCTTAAACACCCCGCGCAGCGAGCTGGTCACCGTCACCGAACTCTGCTTCTCCACCCCGCGCATCATCATGCAAAGATGCTGCGCCTCAATCAGCACGCCCACACCCTGCGGCGCAATCGCCTCTTCAACGGCTTCCGCAATCTGCTGCGTCAACCGCTCCTGCACCTGCAGCCTCCGCGCAAACACATCCACAATCCGCGGCAGCTTGCTCAGCCCGACAACTTTTCCCTGCGGCACATACGCAATATGCGCCTTGCCAAAAAACGGCAGCAGGTGGTGTTCGCACAGAGAATAAAACTCAATGTCCCGCACAATCACCATCTCGTCATAATCCACCTCGAACAGCGCACCATGCAGCACACTCTCCACCGACTCACCATAGCCCTTGGTCAAAAACGCCATGGACTTCTCCATCCGCCTCGGCGTCTCCTCGAGCCCATTCCGCGTCGGATCTTCGCCAATCCGCTTCAGCAGCTCAGCATAAATCGCCTGCACGCTCGCGTCTTGAAGAGTCAAGCCAGCATCAGGCCCCGTCAGCGCGGCGTCATCGTGTGTCAACGCGGAATGCGCGCTCCCATTGCCGTTTCCAGCCGTTCCATTCTTCACCACGGCTTCGAGTTCAAATTTGTTAGCCATTCCAACGACCTCTCCTAAGCCTACTCTCGCTGCCTCTTCATCAACCCAACCAACCTCAGCATCACCTCAACCGGAGTCTCGTCACATTACAATCGCCGAACCGTCATCTCGACCGGAGTCTCGCGGCCTCATGCGAGACGCAGTGGAGAGACCCCTGTATTTCGCTCTTCGGGTCTAACGCCTCGCCGCCGCTCCTTCACCGAAGTACTCAAACGAATTATTCCCCGTCTCTTCAATGGCGATACGTTCCAGCCGTACCTGCGGATAATCCTCCGACTCCGCAAAGCGCGAGAAGATACTCCACATCTCCACACACACATTCTCCGTCGTCGTCACCCGGTCGCGAAAGGCCTCCAGCGTATTCAGATTCGCGTGGTCAAACAAATCCAGCACCTCTCGCTGTGCAAACAAATCCAGGTCAGATAAATTCACAACCATCCCCGTCACCGAATCGACCGGCCCCGACAGCGTGACCTCGACCACGTAGTTGTGCCCATGCCCGAACGGGTTATTGCACTTCCCAAACGTCCGGCGATTCTCCTCCTCCGATAACGCCTCCACATGCAGCCGATGCGCAGCGCTAAAGTGATACCTCCGATTGAAGTGCGCGATCACACGGCTCATGCGCCTTCACCGTAAAAATCGGCGAACAAATCCGGCATCTCGTACACCCGCACCCGATGCAGCTTCGCGTGCTCAATCTTTCCCTCCAGCCGCCGCCAGATCGCCACCGCCATATTCTCGGTCGTAGGAATCGTGTTCGCGAACTCCGGCACCTCGAAATTAAGATGCCGATGGTCATACACCGACACGACCTCGCGCTCAAGGATTTCTTTGAGCTGTTTCAGGTCCACAACGAACCCCGACACCGGATCGATCTCGCCCGCCACCGTCACCTCGAGCGTGTAGTTGTGCCCATGCCCCTGGCGATTAGCGCACTTGCCAAACACCCGCGCATTCTCCTCCTCGCTCCAGTCAGGATTCCAGTAGAAGTGGGCGGCAGAAAAGTCGGCTTTGCGTGTCAGCAGGATCATAGATTTATTCCACCACGTGGAACCTCTGTTTGGATGCTGCGGACCAACCCCGGATGCGAACCCCGGTCGTGACACCAAACCTCGCATGCTACCAGATCGCGCCTGCTCTCCACTTGACAACGACCCCCTCAAAGTTTCGAAACCGCGATTTGACCTGCGCCAAATGACCCAACTACTTTTTACGCCCTTGCGTCCCGAAACCAGGCTAAACAGGCCTCTGCGTAACCCGAAACCGGGCTAAGTCATACAAAAACGCACCCGATTTCGCACTAAATTCGGTACTCCCGCCCCTTCCACGCCACTTCATGCAGCACCCGATGCCGCACCCAGCTCCACACCAGCAACCCAATAAACAACGGCAGCGCGAACACGGAAACAGCACAATCCAAAGGACTAAAGTTCGACCGCCGAACCCGTGTATAGTACCGCAGCAGCGTCCGTGCCCAGATCAGCAGGATCACGACCTGCTGCCACGTCGCCAGATAATGCAATGGAATCAGCAAGATAGGCAGCATCAATAACCCAATATCCAGCAGCCGCCAGGCCGCCAGCGTCAGCGCATGCGGAAACAACAGCGCCAGGTTCTTCGTCCACCCCTCCACCATGTCACTGAATCCAAAGTACATACGCGTACTCAAAGCATCCGGCGCATAGCGAAACCAGATCCCCTTCCCAGCCCGCTTCACGGCATACGCCAGGTCCACATCCTCCAGCACCGACCGCCCCACCCCCCGGTGCCCGTCGACAGCAAAATAAGCCCCCCGCTCGACCATCAAAAACTGCCCATTCGCCGCAGCAAGTCGTTTATTTGCATCATTTACATCGGACATCCTGTACACGTTCGCAAGCTCCGAAAACACCAGCGGCATCAGCGCCTGCTGCCAGAATCCCGACACAACCTGCCGCGGCGAATACGACAAAAGCCCCACATTTCGCGCCTGAATCTCCTCCAGGGCCCGCACCAGATCTCCCCCAACATGCACCGTGTCCGCATCCGTAAACAGCAAATACCGTCCCTGCGAAGCCTCCGCCCCGAACCAGCAAGCGTTCGTTTTCCCAGTAAACACGCGGGTTTCCGCGCTCAAATCAAGTGCCGGGGCCTCCAGCACCTTCACCCCGTCAAACCCCTGAAACCCCTCCGCAATCTCCCGCGTCCGATCGGTCGAACCGTCATCGACAACAATCAGCTCCCACTCCTTGCCTAACTCAAACGGACCCCCACTCTGTATTACTAACGTTCTCAAGCACTTAGCAAGATTCCGCTCTTCATTCCGAGCAGGAACGATCACGGAAAGCTGCAAAGGTACACGCGGTTCTCCGGACGAACTAGCTGCGTCGTTCACAACTCGTATTATAGGAAGGTACGCGAGGAGTACGAATCATGCGGCAAATCATACGTGCAGGTCTACTGGTCTCAATACTCTGCACCCTCGCAACCGGTTGCGATCGAGGCACTCTTTCCGACCAGATCGGCCTGAAAGCCCCGGTATTCTCCATCAACGACGGACAGCACGCCGTCAATCTGCAAAGTCTTCAAGGCAAAGTCGTCGTGCTCAATTTCTGGGCCAGCTGGTGCGCTCCCTGCGTCGAAGAAATGCCCAGCCTGCAGGCCTTTCAGCAGCAAATGCCCCAGGTCCAGGTAGTGGCCGTCGCCAGCGACGAAGCCTTCGCGAATTACCAGCATTATGTGGCCCGGCAACATATCAACCTGCTCACCGTCTTCGATCAGAACCAGACTTCCAACAAGCTCTACGGAAGCTTCAAGTTCCCCGAAACCTACATCATCGACAAGCGCGGCATCATCCGGCGAAAGTTGATTGGTCCGCAGGATTTCACCAGCCCGGGATTCCTCAAATACATCCAGAAACTGAACTCGTAGGCTGAGCGTTCCAAGCTGTAAAATCAATACCATGACACAGCTTGACGTGATGTATCAGTACGGCGCAGCGCCCACCGAGGCTGCAATGATGGCGCTGGCACAAGTTCGTAAGGTCTACGGCATACGCCACCTTCAAGTCGACGAGGCGGAGAAAACGATTCGCGTAGAGTACGACGCAACCCGCCTCACCGAGCCCATAGTGCATCAACTCCTGCGCCGCTCCGGTCTGGATGTCCTTGACCGCGTCTCGCTGCTGCCGCCGCAGCCTGAACCGGTCGTCGCGGCACCTGTAGCAGGCTAAACAGCGTCTGCGTAAGCTGAAGGTTGATCGCAGCGCGTGCATCGGTTATTCTTACTTAGTTGCATCCTTGCAATGTGCGCCCGTAGCTCAGCTGGATAGAGCGCCTGGCTACGAACCAGTAGGTCGGAGGTTCGAATCCTTCCGGGCGCACCATGACTTCCACCGCAAAATATTGGCTTGATAGCGATGCGTGACTTCGCACCATAAAGTCCGGCAAAGATCCTCTGGATGTCGTATAGTAAAGAGGACCAACTTGGTCGGATATGTGGTTCGATGGATGTTTTGGCTCTGAGTGACGCGAAAGTAGGCAGCGCAGGCGTGGTGGAACGCGTCGATCTGCCAGACGAGGTGAGCCATTATCTTGCCCACCTTGGGTTCCTTCCAGGCACAAGCGTTGAGATCCTGCGGCGCGCTCCGGCCGGCGATCCGCGGGTGTATCGCATTGACGGGGTTGAGGTTGGCCTTCGCAACGAGACCGCCAAGCATATTTTCCTTCGCGTGATCTCAGACACAGCGGATAATCCTCCGGCTGCGACAATCGAGGCTGCATGAGCTGCCACGTCACAGCCGTCGCCGAGCCCCTTGAGGAGAAGATCCCCCCGCGCCCTGGCGCAACGCCGCGGATGCGAACCGTCGCTCTGATTGGGCCTCCAAACTCTGGCAAATCCACCCTCTTCAATCGACTAACCGGAATGCGCCAGAAGGTGGCCAACTATCCGGGTGTGACGGTCGAACACCACTCCGGACGAATGAAGAACATCGGCCGGAATGACCTGACGCTGATTGATCTCCCAGGAATTTACAGCCTTGCTACCTACTCCGAGGACGCTCGCGTTGCCGTTGAAGTATTGACCGGCAAGATGCCCGGCGTTCCGAAGCCGGATTGCGTTCTGCTCGTCCTGGATGCCACGCATTTGAATCGACAGCTGATGCTGGCAGCGCCGGTCTTCTCGATTGGTCTGCCTACGCTGGTATTGCTGAACATGTCCGATCAGCTGGAAGCGCGTGGCGGCAAGATCGATACGCTAGCGTTAGCCCGGGAATTGGGGCATCCCGTCGCATTGATCAGCGCCGCACACGGCAAAGGACTTGACGCGATTCCTGACTTTCTGTTGCGTGCGGGGAGCAAGCTGGATGATGGTTTGCGGCCCGTTCAGCTGCCTGTGCTGCAGAGCGCAGCGTCGTGCCGCAGCTGGGCTACGCAGGTCACGGCTCGCACGAAATATCAATCGCCGGCGGCTTCGCTGTGGACGCGAAGGCTGGATAGTGTGCTGTTACACCGGGTATTTGGGCCATTGTTCTTTCTGGTCGTCGTCATCGCGGTGTTTCAGGTGGTGTTTACGTTGGGGCAGCCGCTCAGTGATGGCATGGGGACATTTCTCACGAACGCTGGCGCTAAAGCTGCTATGTGGTTGCCAGACAACTGGTTGCGGGCGTTGTTGCGCGACGGGTTGTGGAATGGTGTGCAGTCGGTCTTAGTATTTTTGCCGCAGATTTTGCTGCTGTTTCTGTTTATCGGGGTGCTGGAGGATTCTGGATATCTGGCCCGCGCGGCTCTGATTGCGGACCGTGTCATGCGGTCGATCGGGCTGAATGGCAAGGCGTTTATCCCTTTGTTATCA
>JBEKFF010000185.1:0-7321 GCA_050013455.1 Acidobacteriaceae bacterium
CGTTGACGATCGTGGTGAAGGCCGGGAGCAAGCTGCCGCTACGCGTGACCGCGAACACGGGCAACGTGGCGCTGCGAGTTCCTGAGGCGCAGATCTGCAGGGCGGTGGTGGCCGCGCTGGGGCTGCCGATCACGGCGACGTCGGCGAACCTGAGTGGGCATCCGGAGTGCACGTATGCGGGGCTGGTGCGCGAACAGTTCGGGGAAAAGATTCCGCTGATCGTGGATGGCGGACCGACGGCGCGGGCGGTGGCGACGACGATTGTGGACCTGAGCGGCGGCGGCGACTCGTGGATGATCTTGCGCGAGGGAGCGATTCCGACGCACGAGATTGCGCTCGCGCTGCAGCATTAGCTGCGAAGAGTTTGAGGCCGCGGGCTGGATTCGCACAAGCGATGGCGTCATACTTAGAGCTGGTTCCGAAAACTCATGGGCACAACACCGACGACAGCGAAGGTTCGCAAGCGGAGGAGCGTCCACTGGATGCGCTGGCCGGTGGTCGTGTTGCTGCTGCTGATCCTGGGCTGGTTTGGGTGGGTGTACCGCCAGATTGAGGCTACGGCCAACATCGACAATGCGCAGCCTGCAGACGCCATCGCGGTGTTTGGCGCAGCGGAGTATGCGGGCCGGCCGTCGCCGGTGCTGCACGCGCGGCTGGACAAGGCTGTGTCGTTGTATGACGAGGACATGGCGCCGGTGATCGTGACGCTGGGCGGCGGGTCGGATAAAGATTCGGGCAATACCGAAGCGGGTGTGGGGCGGGACTACCTGCTGGCGAATGGTGTGCCGTTTGACAAGATTATTGCCGAGACGAAGTCGTTCGACACGGAAGAACAGGTCAACAGCCTGGCATATATTGCGGGGCGGGAAGGCTTCCACCACATTATTGTGGTGAGCGATGGGACGCACCTGTTTCGGATTGCGCTGCTGTGCCGGCGCGCCGGGCTGGAGGTGTACACGTCGCCACGGGCGGCGCTGGGGCGGATCGATGATATCGACCGGGCCAAGCGGATGATGCACGAGATGCTGAGCTACACGGCGCTGCGGATGGATCTGCGCGCGAGCCGGCTGCATCTGTGGCTGGAAGGTCACCCGGGGTAGAGCTTAGTCCTCCGCTCGCTAGTCTTCTTCGTCGGCGATGGGGGCCGGCACGCCGCCTTCCCTGCGCATGCGCAGGTATCCACGGATGAAGGGTTCGAGCGCGCCGTCGAGGACCTTGTCGACGTCGCCGACTTCGACGCGGGTGCGTAGATCCTTCGCCATGCGGTAGGGCTGCAGGACGTAGCTGCGAATCTGTGAACCGAACTTGATGTCGAGCTTGGAGTCTTCGAGCTTGCGGCTGATGGCCTTCTTCTTGTCGAGCTCGTACTCGTAGAGCTTGGAGCGCATCATCTTCATGGCGCGGTCCTTGTTCTTGTGCTGCGAGCGCTCGTTCTGGCAGCCGGTGACGAGGCCGGTGGGGAGATGCGTGATGCGGACGGCGGAGTCGGTGGTGTTGACGTGCTGGCCGCCCTTGCCGCCGGAGCGGTAGGTGTCGATGCGGAGGTCTTCGACCTTGATGTCGATGACGATGGTGTCGTCGATTTCGGGCGAGACGAAGACGCTGGCGAAGCTGGTGTGGCGGCGCTTGGCAGAGTCGAAGGGTGAGATGCGGACGAGGCGGTGGACGCCGGTTTCTCCGGACAGCAGCCCGAAGGCGAAGTCGCCGGTGATGGTGAAGGTGGCGGACTTGATGCCGGCCTCGTCGCCGTCCTGGATCTCGTTGATCTCGACTTTGAAACGCTGGCGCTCGGCCCAGCGGATGTACATGCGCATGAGCATCTCTGCCCAGTCCTGGCTCTCGGTGCCGCCGGCGCCGGGGTGCACGGTGACGATGGCGTTGAGCGGGTCGGTCTCGCCGGAGAGCATGGTTTTGGATTCGAGCGCGTCGGCGAACTCGACCAGCGCGGGGATCTCGCGGGCAATGTCGGGCTCGGTGTTTTCGCCTTCGCGGGCGAGCTCGAAGTAGGCTTCGATGTCGTCAGACCGGCGCGCGAGTTCGGCGTCGTCGGCCAGCAGGGTTTCGAGGCGCTTGCGCTCGCGCATGAGGGGCTGCGACCTGGTGGCGTCGGCCCAGACGGCGGGATCGGAGATCTGTTGCTCTACGGCGGCTAACTCAGTCTTGAGGCGGGAGGAGTCAAAGATACTCCCGCAGTTCGCGCACTTTTTCACGGACCGGGGAGTAGGTAAATTCGAGATCACTCAACATGGATCTAGTTTACTTGGGATTGCGCTGGGTGTGTTTTTCGAGTGAATCCGAGGAGCAGAAAGAGCGAGGTTACGAGGGCGCAGAACCAGGCGAACCAGTCGCCGTAGCGGGTGTACAGGGTGAGATCCGTTTCGAAGCCGAAGGGGACTTGCACGGAGGTGCGGATGTGGCGCGGGATGGTTTCGGTGATGCGGCCTTCGGGATCGATGACGGCGGTGATGCCGGTGTTGGTGGCGCGCAGGACCCAGCGATGATTTTCGATGGCGCGCATGCGTGCCATGTCGAGGTGTTCCCAGGGGGCGCTGGTGTCGCCATACCAGCCGTCGTCGGAGATATTGACTAAGACTTGCGCGCCGTTGAGCGCGAAGTGGCGTAACTCGTCTCCGAAGATGGATTCGTAGCAGATAAATACACCGTATTTTTTATCGCCGACGGAGAAAACAGAGCGGTGGGTTCCCGGAATAAAAAGTAAGTCGTCGAGGAGGTCGCCTACAAAGAAAAAGAGCGGCTTGTAGGGTGTGTACTCGCCGAAGGGGACGAGGTGCATCTTGTCGTAGCGGCCTGCGTAGGTGCCGTCGGGAAGAAAGAAGCTGGCGGAGTTATAGAGCTTGGGATGGTTGCCGCTGTAGGAAGCCACGGTGACATCGTTCACGATGACGGCGGCGTTGGCCTGGCGGGCGAGGTCGCCGATGGATTGGCGTAGAAGTGGGTCCGTGTCGATGAAGTCGGCGGGAGCTTCGGGCCAGATGATGATCTGTGAGGCTTGGTGGGCGGGGTCGAGTTGAGAAGGATGCAGGCTAAGTTGAGAGAAGGCGGCGAGCATATCCTGCTTGGTTTCTTTGTTGCCAATGGCCTCGCTGCCTACGCCTAGATTTTCCTGAAGAAGGGTGGCGACGCCTTCGGTGACGTCGCCGAAATACTTCGGTTGATGCGCTACTGCGAAGGTGGCGATGGCAACGAGAACGGCTGCGAGGACGGGAGGTAGGTACTTGAGGCGCGTGCTTGCAGGACGGATGAGCCATAGCGCGTTGACCGCGGCGATAACGAAAGATATTCCCATGACGCCGGTCCAGGGCGCTAGTCGGGTGAGGGTGAGGTTGTTGACTTGCGTGTAACCGAGCAGGTCCCAGGGAAAGCCGGTGATGCGGGCGCGCGCTAACTCCACGGCCACCCATAGGAACGGAACGGCAAGCAGAACGAGGTTGCGGGAATATTTCGCATGCAGCGCGGCGACGAGGGTTCCAAAGAGCGCGGGATAAAGGCCTAAGTAGAGCGAAAAAAGAATCAGGATGCCGAAGGATGGAATGGATGGAATATTTCCATAGAGGTGCATCGTGCGGTAGATCCAGTAACAATTTCCCGCATACCAGAGCACACCGGAACAATAGGCTAGAAGCGCTGCATGATGCACGCGTAACGACTTGCCTTCGCGATTGAGAGCTAGCAACGCAGATAGAAGTGGAACCAGGCAGAACCAGCAGAATATTCTGCGCCAGAGAGGCACAGGTCCAGCGATAGAAAACGGAAGAATCTGCAGGATCGCGGACAAAAGAGCTAAGGCCCATAGCCGCAGCGGAATCGATCGCATCGCTACGAGTCTAGCATCGTGAGGACGCTGGCCTGGCTATCGCGGGGGATAGTCTCGAGGGGAATTCATCTTTATTTCGCATAGGGTTGGAAGATATCGAGTGAGCCCTCGATGGAAAAATAGATTCGATTTATTTGCAGCAGATGAAATGGAGTTATAGAATTCACTGTGTTGCTGACACGCCGAGGATTGCCAAGATCTGCAGCTATGGAAAGGAAGTAATCGATGGACGTTCGTAAGATAGTCGCAGAGATTGATGCAAAGATTGCGTCGCTCCAACAGGCCCGTGCGGTGCTTGTGGATCTTGACGAGAGTGCCGTGATCGCGAAGCCGGGGCGTGGACGCCCCAAGGGCAGCACCAACGCAGCGAAGGCAGCGGCAGTGAAGACCGCAAAGCCTGCAGCTCGTAAGCGCAACCTGAGTCCTGAAGGGCGCAAACGGATTGCAGAGGCGATGAAGCGCCGCTGGGCGGAGCGCCGCAAAGCAGTGAAGAAGGAAGCGGCGCCTAAGAAAGAAGCGCCGGTAAAGAAGTAGGCCCGGGTCAATCGAGTTTGGGAAAAAGAAAAGGAGCTAGAATCTAGCTCCTTTTTCGCGTTCGCTGAAACGTTCGCTGGATGGATGGTTTAGCGCACGGCGACGACTTCGCGGACATTATCCTTGCCGAGAAAGAATCGCGTGCTGGTATAGCCTGCTAGGAAATTTTCTATCTGGCGTGGCTGATAGACCTTGCGAACGGGAAACGATCCACTATCGAGAGCGACAAGTTCATCGGCGTCGGTCAGTTGAAAACGTGCGAAGGCAGTCTCGGGGCCTTCGAGGCGACCGAGGAAGAAGGCCAGGATCATGCCGTCGGGGCGAAGCACCTTGCGCAGGCGGTCGAAGAGTGCGGGCACGAACTCGGGTGGAAGAAAGTTCGCCGTATCCCAGAGAAGAATGACGTCGAAGTCGCGGCCGGAGAAGTCGAGGTTGGCCGCGATGAATCCTTCCGTGTCGAAGACGGGGTCGGCATCGGGGTCCGCGGCTGGCTTCATCCACTCGGGGCGGGTCGCATCCTGCACGATGTTGGCCATGTAGACGCTGTGGCCGCGGGAGGTGAGGTAGTTGATGTTGGAGGGTGAAGTGGTGCCGAAGTCGAGGACGCGGAGCGAGGCAGTCTTGTCGAGGTAGTTGCGCACCTCGATCCACCCGCGCGAGTGGCGAGGCGGCCGCACGGAGGGGTGAGCGGAGGAACCGTGCCCTTTCTTGAGAAAGTCAAACATTGCTATGGTCTCCGGCGCAGGGACGCCTCAGGCATTCACCTTGTGTGCAGCGGTGCCGGGGAAGGGTTCGGCAGCCCGGGTGGGATCAACGCCGCCGCGCAAGGTGGCTCCGTCTTCGATGGACAGGCTCTTTGCGCAAACGTCACCCAGAACGACTGCGCCGTCCTGCAGTTCGACCCGGCCGGTGGCGCGGATTTCACCTTCGACGTGGCCGGCGATCGCGACATCCTTGGCCGTGATGGTGGCCTTGACGCGGCCTTCCGGGCGCACGGTCAGCTTGGCGCCGGTAAGCCGGATCGTGCCGTCGACTTCGCCATCGATGATCAAGTCGGTTGAGCCCGAAATCTCACCGCGAAATTTAGCTTCGCGGCCAATAACAGTTGCACCTTCGGTCGGAATCATTTGATAGAGGCCTCTCCACGGCCGAGGGAGCGCGGTTGTGTCGCATCCCGTGTATTAAGCCCGACTATAAACCAAGCAGGGCGAGAGCACACAATCGACGGGGGAGGAGAATCTTGCGTCTAACGCCAAAGTGAGGCAGAATCTTGGCTTGGGGCACAGCTTTTGATGGCTCGACCAATCGTTAGTTTGAGGCTCCGCGTCGCGTGGGCGACCGGTGTTTGCCTGCTGGCCGGTGCGGGAGCGGCGAGCGCGCAGACTCCTGCGCAGAGTCCGGCGCAGGTGCAGATACCGACGATGATGTCCGCCACGGAGCTGCCGGCGGGCACGCCGCTATCCTGGGCCCAGGACGCGATCCGCAATGAGATCAAGGTGATTGACTCGTCGGACAAGGTGCCGCTGCGCTATCGACAGCGAAAGGTGGGGGCGAAGGGCGATATGACGCGCGAAGTCCTGGTGAGTCGCGACGGGAATGTCGCGCGACTGGTGGAACGGGACGGCCAGCCACTTACCGCGGAGGAGGACGCGGACGAACGGGAGCGTCTGAATGATGAACTCGCTTCGCCGGATGAATTTCTCCGGCATCACCACAAAGATCTGGAGACGCGGGACTCGGTGATCAAGGTGGTCGCGCTGATGCCGCAGGCGATGCTGTACAGCTATGCGTTGGGCCAGCCGCAGCTCAAGGGCTCGCAGGGCGAGGTGGTCCTCGATTTCCATCCCAATCCGGACTTTCATCCCCCGACGATGTTTGCTGAATGCCTGACGGGTTTGGAGGGCCGGGTGTGGATTGATCCGCGGACACGCACGCTGTCGCGCATTGAGGCGCGCGTGCTGCGGCCGGTGAACATGGGCTTTGGCATTTTGGCGAAGATCTATCCGGGCGGAACGCTCGCGCTCGACCAGGTGAAACTGGGCGACGACCACTGGGTGTACTCGCACCTCGACGAGCATGTGACGGCGAGGGTGCTGATGGTGAAGAACTATCCGGAGAACACGGTGATCACGTCGTGGGACTTCCGGCCGATGCCGTCGCTGCTCTCGTATCAGGACGGCATACGCGCATTGCTCTCGATGCCGGTGGCTACGAAGTAGCTAGCTGGGCTGGCCGCGGTGCAACGTGCGGCTGCGGACAGTGATGCGCCCGATGCGATCGGGTCGCACCGCGAATCCATTGCCGGGCGTGGTGGGGACGGTGATGGTGCCGGTGGGGCTGACCGTGACTTCGGGCTCGATGATGTCCTGGGACCAGTACCGTTGGGACGCGGAGACGTCGCCGGGCAGCGAGAAGTTCGGCAGCGACGAGAGAGCGATGTTGTGTGCGCGGCCGATGCCGGTCTCGAGCATGCCACCGCACCAGACGGGGATGCCGAACTCCTGGGCGATGTCGTGGATGGCAAGGGCTTCCGTAAATCCGCCGACGCGGCCGACCTTGATGTTGATGATCTTGCCGCTGCCGAGCTCGAGGGCTGCGCGTGCGTCGCGGCGGTTGCGAATGCACTCGTCGAGACAGATGCGGGTGTGGATGCGGCGCTGTAGTTGGGCGTGGAAGTAGAAGTCGTCGTACCAGAGCGGCTGCTCGATCATGAGCAGATTGAACTGGTCCCAGCTGGCGATGTGGTCGGCGTCGTCGAGACGGTAGGCGGAGTTGGCATCGCAGCTGAGCAGGATGTCGGGCCAGCGCTCGCGGACCATGGCGAAGATTTTGGAATCCCAGCCGGGCTTGCACTTGAGCTTGATGCGCTGATAGCCGGCGGCGACTTCTTTTGCGATGTTCTCCATGAGTTGCTCGGGCGTGGGCTGGATGCCGATGGAGACGCCGCAGGGG
>JBEKFF010000186.1:0-7198 GCA_050013455.1 Acidobacteriaceae bacterium
AGTCCAACGTGAAGATTCCCGCCGGCACGCAGTTCGAGTTGGCGCTACGGCCCGCAGCGGGCGCAACTGCAGTCGGGGAGTAACCCTCGCGCGGCAGTGCGCGGCGGCGATACCGATGATCACCGCGCCTCGAATGGTATCCAGCGAACGATAAACTCGTGCGCTGGGTACCATTCCCGTTTAACGGGCTCCATACGTCTCAAATCTGAAATGTTTTCAGGTGCTGACGCGACGGCGCGGACGCTTTGAGGGTTGATGGTTTCGCTAGCGATCCGGCAGCTTGTAGAGGGCTTCGGCGTTGCGGTGCAGGACCATGTGGGCGAGCTCGGTGGCGCGCGCGGGAGAGATTTCGCCGTCCTGCTCCATGCCGGTGAGGGCCATGTCGAGAGCGTTGCGAGCGTTGCGCGCACCGAGCCAGGTGGCCTCTTCCCAGCCGAAGGTGTTGCTGTAGGGGTAGCCGTCGGTACCGAAGAGAACCTTGTCCGGATAGAGCTCGAGCCACTCGCGCAGCCAGGTGGAGAGGGTGCGTGCGGGAATCATAACGGCCTGTTGCGAGATATCGAGATAGACGTTCGGCTTCTGCAGCAACGCGCCTGCCTCATGCACATACGGCCAGCCGCCGTGAAGAAGAACGAAGTTGGTATGGGCGAAGCGCGGGTCGTTGAACAGAGGCTCGAGGTTCAGCGGATTGACTCCGGTGATGGAGAAGTAGCGGCCGGCGCCGGCGAGGTCGTGGAGATGGACGGCCATGCCGAGGTGGCCGGCGTCGAGGGCGATGGCGCGGAAGAGGAAATCCTGAAGGAGCTTGTAGTCGGCGGGAGTGGGCACGCCGCCATGGACGTAGCGGGCATAGATATCCGCGGCGCGGGCGGAGTCGGCGGGTGTGTCTGCGGGTGAAGGATTGTTGATGTTGAGGGAGCGCAGATAGGCGAGCTCGAACTTGATCGCAATGGCGCCGCCGGCATGCTGGCTGCGGAGGGTGGGATAGACGAGGCGATCGAGGTAGTCGTCGAGTGTGGGCGGAAGGGCGTCGAGGTGTGCGTCGGCGAGATAGCGGGCACGGAGTTTGTCTTCGAGCGGAAAGAACTGCGCACGATCGGGTGTGTCGGCGGCGGCGGTGTTATCGAGCGGAAAGATTAGCGCGTCGTCATAAGGCACCCAGAGGAAGCGCGGCGGTTGCACGCCGTTGCCCATCGCTACGCGGTTGGCGACCATCGTTGCGATGTTTGCCTGGTCGAGAACCCACGCGGAGTAGTGAGCGCCCTCGCGAGCTTTCACTGCGGCGCGCGCCGCGGCAAGTTTGGCCTTGCCGGCGGCGTCGAGTGGCACGGATAGATCGACGTGGAAGAGCGCGCGCCACGCGTCAGCCAGCTGCGGGTTATCGGGCCGGTAGGCTGCCGGATCGGTTTGCGGGGCCATGCTGTCGACGGGGAGCGCATCGAAGTTACGATCGGTTGCGTCATCCGGCGGAGAGAGCATGGGGTGCGCGTGGTCGTCGAAGGCAGCAATCGCGTTGATGTCCCGCGCGGACGGCGACGGGCTTCGCGCGGCGGGGGAGGGAGATTGCGCGGGCGAGGCTACCGCGAGGGTGCAGAGAAGGGTGACGGCGATCAGGCGCATGGAGGCTCCGTTGATGCAGAGGATATCGCAGACGGGGGCGCAGGGTGTTGCGGTGGTCGATCAAGCCATGCGCCAACGCGGTTGAGCGTGTGCTATGCTGCGCGTGTGTCCACGACAGCTTCTCTCGCGAAGTCGGCGCCTCCTCGCCACGCGGCGGTGGTGCGTGTGACGCATTGGCTCACCGTGATTGCGTTTTTCGCGCTGCTGATTACGGGCATGGAGATTGTGATCTCGCACCCCAGGTTCTATTGGGGCGAAGTGGGCAATGTGATGACGCAGCCGGCGTTCACGATTCCGATTCCGTCGTCTCGCGGATCGGTGCCAACGGGTTACAAGTTTGTGATGCCCGACGAGAACGGCTGGAGCCGCTATCTGCATTTTGAGGCGGCGTGGTTGCTGGTCCTGACCGGCCTGGTATACGCGCTCTACAGCGTGGGGACGGGGCACTTTCGCAGAAACCTGGCGCCCGCACGGGGCGAGCGCTCGTGGCGCGACTATCGCGACGTGCTGCTCAGGACGCTGCGGCGCGAACGGCCCGATGCTTCAGAGGCGCACTCCTACAACGCGGTGCAGCGTGCGACGTACCTCCTGGTGATCTTCGGATTGATTCCGTTCGTCATTTGGACCGGGCTGGCGATGTCTCCTGCGTTCACCGCGGCGATGCCGTGGACCGTGGAGGCGCTGGGGGGCCGGCAGACGGCGCGGACACTGCATTTTTTTGTGTCGTGGGCGCTTGTACTGTTTGTAGTGGTGCATGTGACAATGATCTCGATGGCGGGATTTCGAAGCCGCATGCGCGCCATGGTGACGGGGCGCGCCGCGGCCAGGGAGGACGCATGAACCCACTCACGCGCAGAAGGTTTATGACCGCGGGAATTGCGGCGACGGCTGGCGTAGCGGGTGTTGCGGTGGCCGATCGGCTGGCGCGACGCTATGGGCTGCTACCACCGGATGATGGCGGAATCTATGGGCCGGGCGAGACGTTGACGTATGCAGCGCAGCGCGTCCTTGGCAGGCACGCGCTGGCGCGCGAGTTTCCGCGCAGCATGATTTCGGCGTCGCCGTTCCTCAATCCCGTCGCGCCGCCTACCGATGCCTTCAAGCATTCCCAGGCCAACGGATTTGCAGACTGGCGGTTGGCCGTCGATGGAATGGTGGCGCACCCTGGATCGTTCTCGCTGGCTGATTTGAAGGCCATGACCGCGCGTAGCCAGATTACGGAGGTGGCGTGCGAGGAAGGCTGGTCCTACATTGCGGAGTGGATTGGCACACCTCTTTCCGAGGTGTTGCGCGAGTCGGGGGTGCATCCGCAGGCGCGCTATGTGGCGTACTTTTCGATTGAGCACGACTGGTGGGACAGCATGGATATGGGCGACGCGCTGCACCCGCAGACACTGCTGACGTGGGGCATGAATGATGGAGATCTGCCCGTGGGATTCGGCGGTCCACTGCGCATGCGCGTTCCGCGCCAGTTGGGCTACAAGAACGTGAAGTACATTACGCGTTTGACCGTCACGGATTCGATGAAGGGGATTCACGACGGCACGGGATCGGCTGCAGCGGGTGGTGGGTACGCCTGGTACGCTGGGATCTGAGGCGGTCAGGCGAAGTGCTTTGCCCAGAGCTGCACCCAGCTAAGCGTGAGTGCTTTCCATGGACCCCAGAAGTAGAGCGCGCTGGCTGCGGCCTCGGCTGCGATAAGTCCGCTGGCGGCGAAGACGAAGGAGCGGATGAGGCGATTGCGGTGCCAGTCCCATGCGGCCATGAGCGAAACAAGCAGGAAGTTGCCGTAGAAGGTGTAGAAGAACCAGACGATCGCGGAGTTGGATTCATGCGGCCAGAGATAGCCGGAGAAGCGCCCGAAGCCGGGATCGCAGATGGCAACCGTGGTGAGGATCATCATGCGGCGGTGCGCGGCGGGATTTTTGCGGAGCGCGATACCCCATGCGAGCACGAGGGTGAAGGTGCTCATGCTCACGATGTTGACGGAGAGGAACGCGGGATCGCTGAAGGGGGTGTTAAGGGTGGACGCCTGCGATGCCATCGCGGCCCACGGGCCGAGGATAACCATGAGGCAGGCCCAGCCGGCCAGGAACCAGCCGAGCTTACGATGCCACGCGATGCGGTCGCCAAGCACGAGCAGAACCTGCGTGGTGAGGAGCAGCATCCATCCGGTGAAGACCACGGCGTGCACGTACAGAATGCGAGGTGCGGGAGGACTCTCGTGCAGGAAGCGCGAGAAGTCAAAGCCGAAACCGAGAATCATGCCGAGCCAGAGCAGGCCGAGCCAGACGGCCGAGGGTGCGCGGTCGTCGCGTGCGCTCCAGGTTCCACGTCCATGCAGGATGGTTTTGGGCCCTTGTAGCGGAGGAGCTGTTGCCATGGAGACTCCTGAGGGGCCCGGATTTTGTCGTTGCTGGATGATCTCCGCTCGCTCACGGGCGTGTCAACGGAATTCGCAGTGGCGGTAAGATTTTTGCGAGCAGCTAATCGACGCGGCAGATGAGGCACTTCAGATAGCGTGTCTCCGGCAGGGTGATGACTTCAGGGTGATCGGGTGCGGCGGCGTGGGTTCCTAGCAGTTGGACGCGACGGTTGGCATCGACGGCCGCAGCGGCGATGATCTCGGTGAAGTCCTGCAGCGACACGTGATGCGAACAGGAGTTCGTGATGAGCGTGCCACCAGGCGTGAGCAGGCGAAGCGCGCGGAGATTGAGTTCCTTGTAGCCGCGCAGTGCGCCTTCGGCGGCGCGTTTGGACTTCGCAAACGCTGGCGGGTCCAGCACGATCGCGTCGAAGAGGTCGTTGGGTGAGGATGTCTTGCGCGCCGTGTCGTCCAGGTGGCGAATATAGTCGAAGGCGTCGGCCTCCATCCACTCTATTTCACAACGCGCGGAGACCGAAGGATTGAGCACGAGGTTGCGATCGGCGGCCTCAAGCGCGGCGTGGCTGGCGTCCACGCCGGTGACGTGGGAGCACACCTGCGCGAGATGCAGCGCGAAGCCGCCCTGGTAGGTGCAGATGTCGAGCACTCGCCCGGTGCGGCCCGAGGCCTTCACCACACGCGCGGCCGCCGCGTAGTTGAGTCGCTGGTCGAGGAACGCGCCGGTCTTCTGGCCGCTCGCTGCGTCGTAGTGAAAGTGAAGGCCGTTGAGGGCGAAGCGTGTCGTGGTCGGGGCAGCTTGATCGGTGTCGCGTTCCGCTCCGGTGCGGAAGGATAGACCATCGGGCGCGACGGAGTCCGTGTGGGTGGTGAAGAGCGGGCCAGGTGCGGGCGCGGGCAGTTGCTCGAGTTCGCGAATGCGCGGGTCAGGTCGCTCCCAGATTGTGAGGGCGGACTTCTCGCGAGCGAAGGCCGCGCTGAAAGCTGCGACGAGAACGGCGCGAACGTCATCCTGCGCTGTGCCCTGGGTCAGCAGTTGCAGGAGGACGAGGTCGTTGTAACGGTCGGCGATGATGCCGGGAAGATTGTCGGCCTCGGAGAAGATGAGGCGGTGCGCATTGTTGTCTGCCGAGGTGGGCGCGAGCTCGCGACGAAGCTGCAGGGCGGCGTCGGTGCGGGTGCGGAGATCGCCGAGGTATTGCGCGCGGCTGAGCGCGGGCGTGCGGGAGATGAGGCGCGCGGCGATGGTGGAGGCCGACGAATAAAGCGCGGTGCCTAGCGGAATCTCGCGCGAGTCGGTGATCGTAACGAGGCCGCCTGCTTCCATGGTCTCGGAGGCGGTTGGCGATTCGAGATCGGTGCGATAGACCCAAAGATGGCCGGCACGGAGCCGGTCAGCGGCGCGGCGGGTAATGCGGAGCGTGGTTGCGTTAGACATCTGCTTCAAGTGTAGACGTGACCGCGCAATAGACGCGGCCATTCGTTTACGCTGACAGACGAGGCGCTGCGGTTTATGACGAAGATACCGAAGATGACGCTTACGGATTCACCCGACGATCCCGCGATCGAGACGATATCGAAGTTGCTCTCCGAGTTCAACGAAAGCAGCTCCGGGCGCGCAAACGACTACCGTCCGCTGACGATTGTGCTGTCAGATCCGGACACGCAGGAGACGGTCGGAGGCCTGGTGGGGTGGACTTCCTTTTCCTATCTGCACGTAAACTTGCTTTATCTACCCGACGCGTTGCGGAGTGCAGGTCTGGGCAGCCAAATGATGGCGCTGGCCGAGGAGGAAGCGCTGCGGCGCGGCTGCCACGGTGTGTGGCTGGACACGTTCAGCTTTCAGGCACGCGGCTTTTACGAGCGCCTGGGCTACTCCCTGTTCGGCGCAATCGACGAGCATCCTCCGGGTCACAGCCGCTATTTTCTGAAAAAAGATCTTCGGCCGCAGCGATGATGGCCGGCTAAGGCAACTGCGGAATCGCGACGTTGAGCTGCTTGGCGATGGCGGTGACCACAAGGTTGTGATCCTCGCGCTGTGGCAGACCGGAGACGATGATGGTGCCGGCGCATGCGGAGCCTGCGAGGAAGATAGGGAAGCCTCCGCCGTGTGCAGCGTAATCGGCGAGCGCGAGGCCGTGGTTCGCTTCCAGCGTTTGATGGTCGAGCTCAAGCTGCCGACCCACCGCGTACGAGCTGCGTGCAAAGTGGCGAACGGTGTTTCGCTTGCGGCGAATCCAGTCGGCCTGATTGGGCTTCGCGCCTACGGTAGTGCACGCAAAAAGAAGTTGGCCGGCGAGCTCGATCTCCACGGTGCCGCCGGCTTCGCGCGCCAGCAGCGCATCGCGCAGACGATTGCCAAGCCGCCAGGCGGTGTCTGGCGTGAAGTCGGTGAAGTGCAGGAGTGCTTCCTGCTGGGTCAGGATGGCAAGGTCTTGGGCTGGATCAGGTGTGGTGCTCATGATGCGAAACTCTCCGTGAAGTCCAATAACGTTGATGATACTTACTGCGGCGCGGGTTCCGGAGCAGGGCCGGCGGCGCCGTGGTTCGGGAGTTTCTGTAGGCCGTCGTCGAGGTACTGCTGGAACGGGGAAAACTTCGCGCTGCGTGGATCGGCGGCCGTTGTGACGGTGCGACCGATGATCTGCGTGAGGTCCTGTTGCGCATTGAATGCGGGCCAGGTCGGCAAACCCGGAGCATTCGGATTGCCGGTTTGGATGAAGTGAACCCAGTAGCCAATCAGGGCATTCGAGACGCGTGCATCGTCGGGAGTCGTCACCCAGCTTGTCCAGTAATGCTGGCTGAGAAACATGAGCTCTTCGGCGTGAAAGGCGCCGAGCGCGGCGAAGGGGCCCTGTCCGGCGTAGGTGAAGTGGTAGAGGTAGGCCGGTTGATGGATGCGCGCGGTCTCGGCGGCGAGCAGGCGCGCGCTGAAGCCGAAGTCGAAGTCGCTGTACATCGTGTTGAAGACGCGAGGCACCTCGGCATCGGTCGTGGCCGGATAGGCGGCGAAGACCTGCGGTGCAAGCGGGCCGAACTTCTTGTCGAGAAACTGGTGGTACGCAGCGAGGGTCTGAGGACGGTGAGAACTTCCGCCGACGATCGGGCTGGCGAAGATGGAGACCTCGTTCTCGGTGCTTCCAGCGAGCACTGGGATTGGAAGTTGGTGGCCGAGCGCGAAGGTGGCGGCGGGCT
>JBEKFF010000187.1:0-7158 GCA_050013455.1 Acidobacteriaceae bacterium
AGACGGATGGCAATCATGAGACGACCAAGGAGATCATCGAGACCAAAGATGGCGATGTGGCCCGACTGATTGAGATCAATGGTCAGCCGTTGACGGCTGAACAGGAGCAAGTGGAGATGAACCGGCTGAATACGCTGTTGGCGCATCCGGAGTTGCAGGAGCGGCGGCACAGGAGTGAACAGAAGGATGCTGCGCGGATTGACCAGCTAGTGGGGATGCTGCCGGACTCGGAGGTTTATAAGCTGGAGGGGATGGTGAGTTGTGGCGCGCGCCAGTGTTATCGGCTGAGCTTCGCACCGAAACCGGATTTTGCTCCACCGGGCATTGAGGCGGATGTACTGCGAGGGTTCGCGGGCGAGGTTTGGATCGAAGAGACGCAGCAGCGGTTGGTGCGGCTCGATGCAGCCCTGGTGAAGGAGGTAACGGTCGGGTTTGGGATATTGGGGCGGCTGGATGAGGGCGGGACGATGGAGCTTCAGCAGGAGTTTGAGGCCAATGCGCAGGAGTGGCAGCCCACGGTGCTGAAGATGAATCTTAGTGGGAAGGCGCTGATGGTGAAGACGGTGAACATCAGGATTAACGAAGTGGCGAGCGACTTTGGACCCGTGCCGGCGGACATGGGGTATCGTGACGCGATCGCGATGCTGAAAAAGCCGGGCACGTTTGGGACGCAGCCGTAGAGCGAGTTGGGGCCTGATGTCGAGTGGAGGGTGAAGAGCATGCGCGTCAAGCGGTGGCTTCGGTATCTTTTCGATCAGCAGGAGGGGGCGGCGGATCAGCTGATTGCGCGCTGGGTGTTTCTGCGCGCGATGGGGGCGATTTATTTTTCGGCGTTCCTGGCGCTGGTGTTTCAGATTCGCGGAATGATCGGGGCCCAGGGAATTCTGCCGGCGGGCGAGTACCTGGAGAAGGTGAGAACGCTGGGCTCGCTGCGGCTTTGGTACGCGCCAACGGTGCTGTGGTGGGGGAGCGGGAATCATGCGCTGATGGCGCTGGTGGGTGTGGGGCTGGTGGCGTCGGTGCTGGTGGTGGCGAATGTGGCTCCGCGCATCTCGCTGGCGGTTTGCTTTGTTTGCTTCCTGAGCTTCATTGCGGTGTCGCAGGACTTTGGGCAATACCAGTCGGATGGGATGTTGCTGGAGGCGGGGTTTCTGTCGCTGTTTGTGGCGCCGGGAGGTCTGTGGCCGGGGTGGGGAAGAAAAAGCCTGGCGATCCGCGCGGCGTGGTTGCTGCTGCTGTGGGAGTGGTTTCGGATTTATTTTGAGTCGGGCGCAGTGAAACTGCTGAGCGGCGATCCCACGTGGCGCAACCTGACCGCGATGTACGAGTACTACCAGAATGGGCCGCTGCCGACGTGGATTGGATGGTATCTGCAGCATCTGCCGCTGTGGTTCCACCGGGTGACGGCGGGAGCGACGCTGGGCATGGAGCTGGTGCTGGTGTGGATGGCGTTTCTGCCGCGGCGGTGGAGGGTTGCGTGCTTCTGCATCGTGACGGTGTGGCAGGCGGTGGTGATTGCTACCGCGAATTATGCGTTCCTCAACTACCTGGTGCTCGTGCTGGCGGTATTGCTGCTGGATGATGGGACGCTGCGACGGTTTGTGCCGGCGCGGTGGCGGGCCGGGATAGAGGCGGAGGATGAACGCGCGGCGGCGAATTCGCAGGCGACGAAGCCGCTGAAGGGGTTGTCGGGATTGGGTGTCGCGGTGGCGGCGGTGCTGCTGACGTGGATTGCGTATGCGACGACGGTGGAGTTGGTTTGGATGTTCTGGAGGGAGGCTCCGCTGCCGAGTTCGCCGGTGGCCGCGCTGCAGCCGCTGAGGATTGCGAATCAATATGGACTGTTCGCGGTGATGACGCCGCACCGGTATGAGATTGAGTTTCAGGGATCGATGGATGGGAAGACGTGGACGCCGTACACGTTTCGATTCAAGCCGCAGGATGTGGCGGAGCGGCCGGGGATCTATGCGCCGTATCAGCCGAGGTTCGATTGGAATCTATGGTTCGCGTCGCTGACGACCTGGCAGAATGCGCTGATCGTGCCGCTCACGGAAGAGCGATTGTTGGAGGGCGATCAGGAGGTGCTGCGGTTGTTTCGTGGAGACCCGTTTGCGGCGCAGCCTCCGAAGTTGGTGAGGGCGGTGCTGTGGCAGTACTGGTTCAGCACGCCGGAGGAGAAGCGCACGCAGGGGATTTGGTGGACGCGCAAGCTGCTGGGCACGTATGCGCCGACCATCATGCGCGCGCCGGACGGAAGGTTTGTCGAGCTTCAGGCACCCACGCTCGAGGGCACGCCGTAGGATGGAGAGGCATACGAAAGCGATCGGTGGAGTGGATGAAGCTCGGGTGGTTGTTGCTGGCGGCGTTCGGTGGGGCAGCGTATGCAGGGGCGCAGCAGTTGCCGGAGGCACCCGCACTGGTCGCGGCAGCCCAGCCAGCGGACGCGCCTGAGGCGAAGGGCTTCTGGACGCGGTGGGGAGATTTTTATCGCGACGACTGGAATGGATCGGCCGCGAAGGCTGCAGCTGCGGCGCCCGCAGCTGCGCGGCGCGGGTTGCCGAGCCCGCTGGATTCGCCGCCGTTTCCGAGCGCGGACTGGTCCTATGGAGGGTCGCCGACGATTGGCGAGGCGGATGGGAATGTGTATCCGCTGCAGACGGCGATCAACGGAGCGACGGGGCGGACGAAGGTCTACGGGTGGGTTTCGCCGAGCGGAAATCTAAGCACGTCGCGTAATCGAAATGCCCCTGAGATTGATGACATCTATTCCAATCGCGTGGAGCTGGAGCAGGTTGTGTTGTACGTGGAGCGGCTTCCGAATAGTGTGCAGCGAGACCATATCGACTGGGGATTCCATCTCACGGCGCTGTACGGAACTGACTATCGCGAGACGGTCAACAAGGGTTATTTCAGCAACCAATTGATTGTTCATGATCGCCAGTATGGATTCGATCCGACGCTGGAGTATGTGGATGTCTACTTTCCTCATGTAGCGCAGGGGATGAATCTGCGTATAGGGCGATTTATTTCGGTGCCGGGCATCGAAGCGCAACTGACGCCGAATAACTACATATTCAGCCACTCGCTGCTGTACTCGGTGGACCCGTTTACAGATACGGGGGCGATCGCCACCGTGCAATTGAATAACCAGTGGACCTTGCAGGGCGAGATCTCGGCGAGCCATGATGTTGCGATCTGGACGCCGGATGCGAAGCCGTCGTTTACGGGGTGCGTGGACTATACGACCAAGAGCGTGAACAACAACTTCTACCTGTGCGCGAATGGGATCAACAACGGGACGTATGCGTACAACAATCTGCAGATGTATGACGGCACCTGGTATCACAAGTTCAATAAGAGCTGGCACATGGCAACTGAGGCGTACGCGATGTATCAGACCGACGTGCCGAGCGTGCATGGAGTGGGTGGACTGCCGCCGATTACACCCGAGAAGGGAACGAATGGAGCGAACTGCGCGCCGGGAGAGGTGCGATGCATCGCGCCGGAGTGGGCGGCGGTGAACTACATCAACAAGGAGCTCGGGACGCACGATTATCTTTCGCTTCGGACGGATTTTCTGGGCGACAAGAAAGGCCAGCGAACGGGGTATGCGGGGAAGTATAGCGAGGAGACACTCTCGTGGAACCACTGGGTGGGAACGACGGTGCAGATCCGGCCGGAGATACGGTTTGACCATGCGTGGGACAACACGGCGTATGACGTGGGGACACGCAGGAACCAGTTCACCGTCGCGGCGGATGTGGTGTACCACTTTTGAGCGGTGGGATGTACTGAGAAGGTCAATGCGTGGGTTTGACCTGAGAAGAAAGCGGGACTAGAGTTTCGCGTTGGGTGACGGGGCTGCTTGCGCGCGTTGCGTGCAAGGGAAGGTCTCGAATCCAGATTCATGCCAACAGAGAGAGAGGCATTCGTACGATGACGACGCGCCGTGATTTTTTACAGAAGACCGCGATGGCTGCGGGTTGTGTGATCGGCTTTCCGCGCAACGCGTTTGCGGGACAGGACCCGGGCAATTTGAACTATGGCGTGCAGCTGTACATGGTTCGGCGACAGGCGGCGACGGACCTGGCGGGAGTGCTGAAGGCGATCCAACAGATTGGCTTCACGCAGATCGAGCTGTCTCCGGCGGTGTATAGCCATCCCGCGCCGGAGCTGAAAAAGGTTGTGGACGATTCCGGGCTGGGGCTGGTGGCGGCCCACTTCGACTATGCGGGGTTCGAGGACAAGATCGATTATGCGAAGCAGTTGGGGCTGAAGTATATGGTGTGCCCGATGCTGCCGAAGGATCAGTGGACGTCGTCGGCTGGGTTTGAGAAGGGTGCGGCGGACTTCAATGCATGGGGCCTGAAGGTGAGCCAGGCGGGAATGAAGTTTGTGTTTCACAACCACTGCTACGAGTTCAAGGTGCAGGAGAACGGGCTCACCGGTTGGCAGACACTGATGCAGGCCAGCGACCCGACGCTCGTCAACCTTGAGCTCGACATCTACTGGCTCGTTCAGGGTGGTCAGAATCCGGGGTTGATGATGAAGACATACAAGAACCGGGTGAAGCTGATTCACCTGAAGGACCGGACGCCGGGCGCGCCGACGAGCTATACGATGGGACCCGAAGGACAGCATTTCACGGAGATGGGGAAGGGCTCGATCGATTGGCCGAAGCTGCTGGCGCAGGCCAAATGGCAGGGGATACGGTATGCGTACCTGGACCAGGATGAGACCGCCGGCCCGGTGATGGAGAGCATGACGGAGAGCTTTGCCTACCTGAAGGGGCTCAACACCTAGAGGCACCGGCAATGGGGCTGGAACGCCGCCGTGCGACCGCGGTGCATCAAAGTTCTTGAAATGGATGACGAGTTTTATAGGGTGAAGGGATCGAGCCGATAAAGGAGTTGTGAGAAAAAGATCAGGAGATCGTAAAAATCGGCTCTGGAGGATTGACAGAAGTGTCGTAGGATATCTAACGGTGCGCCTTGTTCGGCCAGCGGCCACCCGATGGCGGGATTCGGGATATTTTGCGAGGTTTATGAAGCTTTTTGACGTATTGTTTGGCAGGCCGTTAGCGTCCGACGAGGCGCATAGTGCACAGATCAGTCCGGCGGTGGGGATCCCGATCTTCGGGCTGGATGGTTTAACCAGCGCAGCCTACGGTCCGGAAGCAGCGATGACGCTGCTGATTCCGCTGGGAATCTGGGGAGTGCAGCACTATCTACTGCCGATCTTCGGGCTGATTCTTACGCTGCTGACCATCCTTTATTTCAGCTATCGGCAGACGATTGTGGCGTATCCGAACGGCGGTGGGTCGTTCACGGTAGCGAGCGAAAATCTGGGCGACCGGGCAGGGCTGTTTGCGGCTGCGGCGCTGATGATCGATTACGTGCTGACGGCCGCGGTGGGCATTTCGGCCGGCGTAACGGCGCTGGTGAGCTCGTTCCAGGAGACGAAGTATGGGCCGATACTGCATCAGCACCAGATGCTGATGTGCCTGATCATCCTGGTGATCATCGCGCTGGTGAATATGCGCGGCGTGAAGGAGACTGGCTTCGTCTTCCTGCTGCCGACGATTCTCTTTGTGGGAACGCTGCTGACGACCATCGGGGTGGGCGTGTTCGAGGCGCTGAGCACCCACGGCCATCCGATACCGCACTGGACGCCGCCACCGCCGGTCGACAACCCGACGAGCAAGCTGGCGGGATGGCTGCTGCTGTATCTCCTGCTCAAGGCGTTCTCCAGCGGTTGCGCAGCGATGACCGGAGTCGAGGCCGTTTCGAACGGCGTTACGGCCTTCAAGGAGCCGCGCAGCAAGAATGCCAATGTCACCTTGACGGTGATTATCGGGATCCTGATCATCCTGCTGTTTGGCTTGAGCTATGTGGCGCGGGCGTATGGTGTGACGGCCATGGATCCGAACGCTACGACCTATCAGAGCGTGCTCTCGATTGAAGTAGCGGCGGTGTTTGGGCGGCAGTGGTTTTACTTCCTGACCATGGGTTCGGTGCTGGCGGCACTATCGTTCAGCGCAAACACCGCGTTCGCGGATTTCCCACGGATGGCGCGCGCCATTGCCGGTAAGGACTATCTGCCGCACGTCTTCCTGCTGCGCGGACGCCGGCTGCTGTTCTCGCATGGCATCTATGCGTTGACCGGGCTGACGGCGCTGATCCTGATCATCTTCAGGGGCGTCACGGACGCACTGATTCCGCTCTACGCCATTGGCGCGTTCCTGGCGTTTACGTTGAGCCAGGCGGGCATGGTGATGCACTGGCACAAGACGATGGACGCGCGGCACCGGCTGATCAAGATGTTCGTCAACGGGCTGGGCGCGACGGCGACAGGCGTCACGCTGTGTGTGTTGCTGTTCTCGAAGTTCCTCGAGGGCGCTTGGGTTACGGCGCTGCTTGTGCCGATTCTCATCTGGATCATGATGGCCGTGAAGCGGCATTACACGCGGGTGCGTGCTGAGACGATCGATCCAACGCCGCTGCGGCTGACCGGGCTCGAGCCGCCCATCGTCGTGATCCCGATGGCAAATTGGGACAAGGTGACCGAGAAGGCCATGCGCTTCGGGATGCTGATGAGTCCGATGGTGAAGGTGGTGCACGTGGACTCGGATGACTCGGATACGCTGGGCAAGGTGTGGGAAGAGATGGTGCTGATCCCGGTGCGCGCGACCCAGATGGCCGAGCCGGAGTTGGTGACGGTGAAAAGCAACTTCCGCACCATTCTTTCGCCCTTGATGGATTATGTGCTGAAGCTGGAAGAGGACTTTCCCGGGCGGAAGATCGCCGTGCTGCTGCCGGAGCTGGTGGTGCGGCATTGGTGGGAGAATCTGCTGCACGGCCAGCGCGTGCAGTTGCTCAAGCTGCTGCTGTTGCTCAAGGGAAACCAGCGGATCGTGGTCGTGAATATCCCGTGGTACCTGTAAGGCAGGGATTAGGGATTAGGGAACAGGGATTAGGGAACAGGGATTAGAAAGCGCCGCTCCTGATGGGGCGGCGTTGCTTTTTAGGCGAGGGAGCGGAGGCGGGCTACGGCGGCGGGGATGATCGTGAGGGCGCGGTCGATCTCTTCGGCTGTCGTGAGGCGGGAGAGGGAGAGGCGCAGGCTGGAGCGGGCTTCGGCGGGGGTGTAGCCCATCGC
>JBEKFF010000188.1:0-7151 GCA_050013455.1 Acidobacteriaceae bacterium
CTGCCAAGGGGGGGGATTCTTGCCAATTTTTATAATCTGACCGCCAGAGATCCAAGTGAACAGCGCTGAATCTAGTGCTGTAAGTGGCCGAACAGGGTTGCAAATGGCGCGGTCTGCCGAAGAGGTTCGGGCGCTGGCACACCATCTATAAGCGAACGAGCCGTTGCTCCACGAACGGTGTTCTCTACCGCTTCTTCGAGAAGCTGCAGGACAAGCGAAGTTGGTCCAGTAGCGACCTTGGGACGCCGCTCGGGGTATACGGGCCGAAATGGAAACGGGGCCGCGCGAACGCGGCCCCGCTGGTCGAAACGTTCTTCGTCACTTATCCTGCGGCCTTCTGCTTACCGGTCGGCTTCTTCGCAGCGGGCTTGATGAGCTGGGCACCTTTCTTTGCTTCTCCTCCTTCTTGGGTCGAGCCGGGACGAAGACGGCCTCGGCTTCATTGAGGAACTCGAACTCGCCCTCGCGTGGTATGCCGGCGTATCCGGTAAGGGCTAATCGCCAATGCTCGTTTTGAGGCCGGAGTTCTGAAAACGCGGTAAGGCCAGTTCTCAATAACTGAGAACTGTAGTTGCCGATAAAACGCCTATAACTATAGTCTTACCGACAACGGCTGAGGGATTCGACATGGTGCCCGGCGGAAGATCGATCGCTCGTCTCGCTTCCAATGGTGCGAAGCGAAACACCCCGAGAATGCTTCTGTTGTGCTTCGTCTTTTTTTTCTTCTCGGTAAGTCCAGGCTGGACACTCGATACGAGCAGGCAGATCTCCCAGTATGGGCACACGGCGTGGCGGACAGACGATGGCGTTTTTGCTGGGGCGCCAAACGTCATTGCCCAAACCACCGACGGATATCTTTGGATTGGTACCCAAGCTGGATTGACGCGGTTTGATGGTGTTCGGTTCGTCCCATGGAAACCGCCGGAGGGAAAGGAATTGCCCTCGTCCCGCATCAATTCCCTGCTCGGGGCGCGGGATGGAAGCCTGTGGATTGGAACCACGATGGGGCTAGCGCGTTGGCGGAACGGAGAACTGACCAACTATAGAGACCCGGCCGGAAGTATTATGGCGATTTTTGAAGACCGCGCCGGCACAATCTGGATCGCGCGAGCGAATATCTTCGATTCGAAGGGTCCTCTTTGCAAAGTCACAGATACAGGACTGCTCTGTTACGGAAGAAACGATGGAGTTGCGGTTCCTTATGCGGTGACACTGGCCAACGATAGCCTCGGCAATATCTGGCTGGCCGGTGGCCCCATGGTTTCCCGTTGGCAACCAGGTTCTTCCGGCACCTTCATCTCACCCGGGCTGGACCCAGCCGAAATATTCAACGGAGTGCTAGCGCTGGCGGGCAGACCAGATGGGTCGCTTTGGGTCGGGCTGGTGCACGCCGGAAAGGGCGGTGGGCTACAACAACTCGCGCGGGGGGTGTGGAAACCATTCGTCACTCCGGAGTTCGATGGCAGTGCACTCGAGGTCACCGCGTTGTTATTAGACCGAGACAACTCTCTGTGGGTCGGAACCCTAAGCCAAGGTATCTACCGCATTCAAGGAAACAAGGTAGATCACTTTCGCAGCTCGGATGGATTATCGGGCGATGACGTGACCGGCCTGTTCCAGGATCGCGAAGGGGATATCTGGATTGCGACATCCAGGGGAATCGATAACTTTCATGACCTTCGAGTGGTTAGCTTTTCCACGCGGCAGGGGCTGAGCGCGGATCAGGTCAGTTCTGTTCTCGCTTCGCGGGACGGTACTGTGTGGATTGGAACTTATAGTCTGGATGTTCTCAGGGCGGGCAAGATCACTTCCATTCAGCCACGGAACGGTTTACCAGGGCGGGCGATGACATCGTTGCTGGAGGACCGAGTCGGCCGGCTGTGGGTCGGCGTCGACTATGAATTGTCGGTATATGAGCGTGGAAACTTCACAAAGATTCATACGCGGGATGGCGGCCCCCTAGGCGCCGTTCGCGCAATGGCCGAAGATGTCGATGGCAGCATCTGGGTCACAACGAGCACTTCCGCAAATCGGCATCGGCTGTTTCGCATTCAGGATCTCAGAATCCATGAAGAGATCTCGTCCCCTCAATTGCCCGCCACAAACATGCTTGCTCCTGATCCGCACGGTGGAGTCTGGTTAGGTCTCAACAGCGGCGGCCTGGCACGATTCCGAAATGGCCAAATGGAATTCTTCCCTTTCAGTAGCCTTCATGTTGGCCCAGTCAACAGCCTTCTCGTAAACTCCGATGCTTCGATCCTGGCAGCGACGCCGTCGGGACTTGTCGGATGGCGAAACGGGGCCGTGCAGACGTTAACGGTGCGGAATGGCCTTCCGTGCGACGTCATGTATAGCCTCATCTCCGACAGGAGCGCTACCCTTTGGCTTTACGCGGCATGCGGAATAATTGCCATCCCAAATACGGAACTGCAACGATGGTGGGAATCGCCCAACGCGACGGTGAAGTCCAGACTCTTTGACGTGTTCGACGGCGCCCGACCCATGTCTACTCCTTTCAAGCCTAACGCATCCCAGTCTCCGGACGGACGGTTGTGGTTCGCCAATCAAAACGACGTCCAGATGATCGACCCGGCTCATCTGGACAGCAATCCCATACGGCCGCCAGTACACATTGAAGAGATGATTGCCGACCACAAAAACTACGCTCCGCGAGATGGCCTTCGCCTCCCTCCCCTGACGCGTGATCTAGAAATTGACTATACGGCCCTGAGCTTCGTAGCTCCTCAAAAGGTGCGCTTTCGCTACAAGCTGGAGGATCACGATCCGGAATGGCAAGATCCCGGAACACGGCGTCAAGCTTTTTACGCTGGTCTTCGTCCGGGAAACTACCGGTTTCGCGTGATCGCGTGCAACAACGACGGCGTCTGGAACGAAGAAGGCGCGACTCTGGCCTTCAGCGTGGCCGCCGCCTGGTACCAGACCTGGTGGTTCCGTGGAGCCTCTCTGGCCGCTTTTCTGGCATTGCTCTTGGCGCTGTATCAACTCCGCCTGCGCCAACTGGCGCAACAGTTCAACCTCACGCTGGAAGCGCGGGTCAATGAGCGAACTCGCATCGCGCGTGAGTTGCACGATACTCTGCTGCAAAGCTTTCAGGCACTGTTGTACAGTCTTCAATCCGTTCGCAGAGTGCTCTCGGACCGTCCAGAGGAAATCGCACAAAGACTTGACAGCGCCATCGATCAGACGGCCCAGGCGATCACCGAGGGCCGGGATGCCGTGCACGAATTACGCTCGTCCGCAGTGGTTGCCAACGATCTTGCCGAGGCCATCGGGACGCTCGGAGCGGATCTCGCGGCCCGGGAAACCAACCAAACGGCCGTCGTCTTCGGCGTAGAGGTCGAGGGCACTCCGCGAAACCTCCAGCCAATCCTCCGCGACGAAGTCTTCCGGATCGTGGGCGAGGCGATGCGCAATGCATTCCAGCATGCAGAGGCGAAGCAAATCGACGTGGTAATCAGGTACGACGACCGGCATTTCTGGATGCGCGTTCGGGATGACGGAAGGGGCATTGACCCTAAGGTCCTGACCCACGACGGGCGTGCCGGACACTATGGCTTGCACGGCATGCGGGAACGCGCCAAACTAATTGGTGGGCACCTGGACGTGTGGAGTAAGCTGAATTCTGGCACCGAGGTCGAGCTCAACATTCCTGCCACCATTGCCTACAGACCCTCCTCGGGCCACCGGTCCGGGCCATCTGGGGAATGAGACGTAGTCATGACTGACGGCTCCAGTTTGATTCGCATTCTCGCAGTCGACGACCATCCCCTGGTCCGTAAGGGGATCGTTGGACTCGTCGCCGACGAACCGGATATGACAACGGTCGCCGAAGCTTGCAACGGGCGGGAAGCCATCCAGCAGTTTCGAATTCATCTCCCGGATATCACCTTGATGGATTTGCAGATGCCGGAAATGAATGGCATCGATGCGATCAGCGCAATTCGCGGTGAATTTCCCGAAGCGCGAATCATTGTATTGACCACCTACGCAGGTGACGTACAGGTTCTGCGCGCCCTCAAAGCAGGTGCCCGGGCCTACATGTTGAAAAATCTACTGGACAAAGACCTACTGGAAACGATCCGTGCCATCCATGTCGGCAAGAAAACCGTTTCCCCTGAGATTTCTTATGAGCTTGCCGAACACGCAACCGATGATTCACTGACGCCCGGCGAAATCAGTGTCTTGCACCTGATCGCCGAAGGGAACGCCAACAAGCAGATTGCCGATCGATTGTCGATCGCGGAAGAGACTGTCAAGGGTCGAGTCAAGAACATCCTCTCCAAACTCGGTGCCAACGATCGTACCCACGCGGCAATTATCGGGTTACGGCGGGGAATCATCGAATTCTAGGCAACTCGAAAGAGTGCCGGCGCCTACCTAATTTGGGGCTTCCAGACGCGTCAGGAATTGCCTACGCTTGACGTGGGATCCCTTGCGACGACTTTTCACAACATTCGCCCGCGGTTGGCCTGGCGCGGGGCTTCTGCTGATGCGGATGGTTGCCGGCGCAGCATTGATGACGCAGGGAATCACGATCCTTTGGGGCGGGCCTCAAATTGAGGCATTCCTACTGAATTTGCTCGCGACCGGTGCTGGATTGCTTCTGCTCGCCGGATTATGGACGCCTATCGCGGGAGCAATGGTGGCGTTCCTCGAGCTATGGAAAGCACTGTCGCAGCCGGTGGATCCGTGGACTCACATCCTGTTGGGAACCGTTGGCGCCGCCTTGGCATTTATCGGACCTGGCGCCTGGTCGGTAGACGCTCGCCTTTTTGGATGGAAGCGCATCGATATTCCAACTCCAAAGAGCTAGCCTTCACCCTACTTAGGGTGTGTTTGCCAACCAAGAAGAGTACCCAAGAGACCCAATATATAGTGTCGGCACACGGCTCCATTTGGGGTATTGCATAGGGCAGAGCGGGTCCATAATTCCAGACAAGAACGAGCGGATCTGAATGCAACAGCAACAGATCGTTGAACAAGAATTTCGCATGGATGCTTCTGCAAGTCGATCACAAGAGAACCAAGCGGAAGTTAGCCCTTAACCCAGGCCTCGGTACGTGAGGGGTAAGTAAATTGGCAGAAACGAATTGAGGTAAAGTATGGCCGCAACATCGTTCTGGACAATGGAAGTTCCCGCAGTAGAGCCTCCCGCGTCGTCCGAAGTCCAGGATGCGACGTCGGCGGTAGCCGGCCTCGACAGCCACGAACTCCGCGACAGGGGCTCGGTCAAACACCTTCATGTTGTAGCCAAGGCGTCAAAGACTTCAGCGGGCAGCCTCGAATTTGTGGATGCCGTGACAGACCTCACCGCCGCAAAGCAGGCGGGTGAAGTGCTGCGGCGGAGCGAGAGTTATCTGGCAGAAGCACAGCGGCTCACGCATACGGGGAGTGGCGCCTGGAGCGTGCCAGGATGGCATGCGTTATATCTGTCCGAAGAGTGGTATCGCATCTATGGCTTTGACCCGACTCAGGGCCTGTCCGTGTGGAAAGATCGGCTGCAACGCATACATCCCGAGGATCAAGCCAGGGTGCAAGAGGCGAAAGATCGAGCAACCCATGAAAAGTCAGAATATGAAGTAGATCACCGCATCGTCCTTCCGGATGGCACTGTTAAATACACCCACACGGTTGGCCATCCTGTTTTGAACGCATCGGGGGACGTGGAACAATTCGTGTGTACCATGATGGACGTCACCGAACGTGTGCGGGCCGAAGATGCGTTGCGAAAAGCTATTGAGGAGATCAAAGGCTTAAAGGACCAGCTCTACCGCGAGAATCTGGCGCTGAAGGAGGAAATCGATCAGTCGTCAATGTTCGAGGAGATCGTTGGCACTTCTCCCGCCCTCCGCGCGGCGCTTTCCCGTGTATCAAAAGTTGCTCCGACCAACTCCAGCGTTCTGATCACCGGCGAGACCGGCACAGGCAAGGAACGGTTTGCCCGCGCCATTCATAAGCTTTCCCAGCGCTCCTCACGCGCCTTTGTAAGCGTGAACTGCGCAGCCATTCCACGCGACTTGATTGCATCAGAATTGTTCGGCCACGAGAAGGGCGCCTTCACGGGTGCAATTCAGCGGCGTTTAGGGCGCTTTGAGCTGGCAGAAGGAGGTACGATCTTCCTCGACGAGGTCGGAGAGCTTCCTGCCGAAACCCAGATCGCTCTGTTGCGCGTTCTGCAGGAACACGAATTTGAGCGGGTCGGCGGAACTGCATCCATCAAAAATGATGTTCGAGTGATTGCTGCCACCAACCGCGATTTGGAAGCTGCGATCGCAGCTGGCGCGTTCCGGAGCGACCTGTTTTATCGGCTCAACGTTTTCCCAGTCGAGATACCTTCGCTGCGTGAACGAAGAGAAGATGTCCCCCTGCTGGTCGAGTACTTTATCGATCGCTTCGCGCGGAAAGCCGGAAAGAAGTTTCACGGAGTCAATAAGAAGAGCCTTGATCTTCTGCAGTCGTACCCCTGGCCAGGTAACATACGGGAATTGCAGAACGTGATCGAGCGATCAGTCATCGTCTGTGAAACAGAGAACTTCTCAGTCGACGAGTGCTGGCTTTCCCGACGATCTATGGAAACTGGCCCTCACGTGGAACTTGGCCTTTCAAGGAAGCCTTCTTTCCAGGAGAAAGGAATCATCGAGGCAGCGCTAGCCGAATGCGGAGGACAAGTGTCGGGACCGTCAGGAGCCGCTACCAAACTTGGCATCCCGGGATCAACTCTGGAATCGAAGATAAAATTGCTAAAGATCGACAAGAATCGCTTCAAAACTGCAGGCCCCTCAAGAACTGCGAAATAGGCGCCATCCTCAACGAACTCCCCTGAAGAACGCGCTTCGCATCAGCCATTCCCGCATAGGGCTGTTGCCCTGAAGCCACAGATTCAATTTGAACGCTCGGTCATCCGATCCTGTTTTGATGGAGATTCAAACGATGTTGGATGGAGAGTCCGGCGAGTCAGTCGGTGTGTCTAGCCTAGAAGAGTTATGCTCCAAGCGCGACGGCAACGGTGTAAGCGCGCGGTGTTGGCCGTGTGTACAGGGTGGATGAGTTCCGAGATGATGGCTTCATGTCGGAAGCAGCGCGTACTGGTGGGTTGTCGTTACGGTCTCCACGTCGGAGACGGAGTGCTG
>JBEKFF010000189.1:0-7036 GCA_050013455.1 Acidobacteriaceae bacterium
TGGTGGTTGCAGGCCTCGCGGTCCACGCTGACGTCGAGTACGTGCGTGCTGGCCTTGGCGAGGGTTGAGTCCTCGCAGCCGGTGAGCGTGACAAGCACGACGCCGAGGCGCGGCAGAACGGGCAGCAGGCGGAGCAGCTCCTCGCTCTCGCCCGAGTAGGAGAGGGCGAGCAGGACGTCTCCGCGGTTGAGCAGGCCGAGGTCGCCGTGGAGGGCTTCCGTCGGGTGCAGGAACTGGGCCGCGGTTCCTGTGGAGAGCAGGGTTGCGGCGATCTTCCGGGCGATGAGGCCACTCTTGCCGACGCCGGTGAGGACGACGCGGTGGCCGCTTTGGGCGGTCGCGGCGAGCAGGGCGGCAACTTGCTCGAATACCTGGGCTTGCGGTCCTTCGAGGCGCTGGGCGAGCTGCTCGAGTGCTCCTGCCTCAATGCGGACGAGGTCTGCGGGGCGGTTCGCGGCGGGCGTCTGGGGAAGCTGGGTCATTGCGGAGGAGCGCGGATATTGGCTAGGGAGAATGCTAGCAGACGAGTTCCGAAGACGCTGCGCGAGCGGGCCCAACAGCGATAGACTAGAGAGGGAGCGCAGGAGCGATCTGGCCTGCGCCGAAGGATGATTCCGTGGTTCGTCGGTTGGCGATTGTCGTGTTGCTCATTGCGGGTGTGACGCTGATTGTGATGGCGGGAACGCATAATCTGCGGCATCGGCAGACGGAGATGCAGAAGGCGCAGCAGAGTGACGTGCAGCTCACGTCTGCGAACTCGGCCGATCCGGGCGAGGACCCGATGGCGAAGACGATGATGGGCAAGGCTGCTCCGCCGTTCACGCTGGTGGATTTGAACGGCAAGAAGGTTTCGCTTGCGGACTACAAGGGACATCCGGTGGTGCTGAACTTCTGGGCTACGTATTGTGGTCCGTGCAAGCTGGAGATGCCTTGGTTCCAGGACCTGCAGAACAAGTACAAGGACAAGGGACTCGTCGTGCTGGGGCTCGACCAGGACTTTGGCATGGAGGTGAAGGAGGTTGCGGCTGCGTCGAAGCGCGTGGGCGTGACGTATCCAATCCTGATGCCGAATGATGCTGTGTCGAAGAACTACCAGTTGAGCGACTACATTCCAGAGACGTTTTACGTGGACAAGAGCGGCAAGATCGTGGACGAGACGATCGGCGCGCACTCCAAGGATGAGCTCGAGGCCGATATCCAGAAGGCCATCGGTTCGGGTGGGTTATGAAGGGACAGGGATTAGGGATTAGGGAACAGGGATTCGGTTTGCGGTGGTGCGTTGTTGCGTTGGTGGCTGTGCTGGGTATCCATGCTCGGGCGCAGGAGATCCAGTTGGGGCAGGCGAGCACGCCGCATAAGGGACATGTGGAGTTGCTCTCGGATGCGGTTGAGGTGAAGGCTGGCGAGCCGCAGGTGGTGGAGTTGCGGTTCCGGGTGCAGGACGGATTTCATATTAATTCGCACACACCGAAGGATGAGTTGTTGATTCCTACTGCGCTGCAGCTCAACACGGCGAGTGGGACGAAGGTTGTGGATGAGCAGTATCCGAAGGGGTCGACGTTCCGGCTGCCGCTGGACAAGGCGGAGACGCTGGATGTGTACCAGGGCGAGTTTCGGGTGAGCGTGCGGCTGGTGGCGCCGAAGGGGTCGTCTGCGCTTACCGGCTTGCTGAAGTACCAGGCCTGTGACAATGCTGTTTGCTACCCGCCGAAGACGCTGCCGGTGACGGTGGCGGTTACGGGGCGGTAGGGTGTACCCCCCTTCTGACCCCACCGGGCCACGAACGCCCGCCGGGGACCCCCCTCCCCCCCACCCCTCTGGGTGGGATTTCTTGGTCTAAATGACTGTATTCAAGTAAGTTAGGTGGCAAAGTATGGGTGAACCCAGGAGTGATTTTGGGTATGTAACCTATTGAATACAGGTCGCTTAAGTGCAGCAATACCTCCCCCCTCTCTGGTCCATGATTTTTGGCTAAACTATTGTATTCAATGGGGTTATACGCAACGCCTGGAGTGGCCTGGCGTGTTTTTGGGGGTGCAACATATTGCATTCAGGTCGTTTACGGGTAGACGTACCCCTCGTTGTTGGGGGTGGGGCGACGTTCGCCGACATAGGACGGCCGTGTGCGTGTCGTTGGGGCTAATTCAATTGTATCGAGTTGGATAGGGTAAGTATGCCAAGGTTGGCGGAGAGAAATCGCCAGTGTTGGCGGGGGTTTTGTGGAGTTTGGGGTTGCATGGGGGGTTGACATGCGGATTTTGGGTTGTTTTTGACGGTGATTTGGGAGATTTATTTTGCGGGTGGCGGCTGGGCGGTGGCGGTCGCGTTGGCGCGCGATACCCCGCGCATCGCAAAGGCGCGATGAATGGGTACGGGGCGTTGTACGTGGAGAAGCAGATTCCCAAAGGGAATGACAGAAAGAAAGGCAAGGGCAAAACCAACAGCAACGACAGAAGCAGATCCTGCGCGGACGGTGGGAGCTAAGCGGGGTGGTTGGAGAGGGAGAGGGTGTTGCCGTCGGGGTCCTGGAACCAGGCTACCTGGGCGCCGCCGGGGGCGGTCCAGACGCCGGCTTCGTCCTGCTTGAAGTAGTCATATTGGAGGAATTCGACGCCGCGGGTCTTGAGGTCGGCGATGGTGGCGTGGAGGTCGTCTACCTCCCAGCCGAAGATGGTGAAGGGTGCGGGGGTGAAGGGCTGGGGGACGCGGACGACGCGGAGCATGGTTTGGGAGGAGCCGATGCGGAAGACGATCGCGAAGTTGTCGTCGGAGACGAAGTTGAGGCCGAGGGCGGTTTCGTAGAAGTTGCGCGCGGCGGCTCCGTCGGTGGTGGGGATGAAGGCGATGGGTTCGTTGGTGGTGAGATACATGGGGATCCTCGGCGATAGTTGTATCACCAGATGAGGGTATCGTGGTGGTAGATACGAAGATTCTTGCTGATGGAAGCACTCGTAATTCTGTGTCCAGCTGCCAAGGAAAGCCTTTGCGCATTCTCCATGAATTGCTATGATCGTCAGATTGCGGGGGCGTAGCCAAATGAGAACTGCAAAAGGTAAATCTTCCACTTGGTGCAAGGGGGAACGCATGTCAGCTAAACCTGATCGTCTTATCGAAGGTGTTCTTTATGGAACCTGCACTAACTGTGGTTTGGATATGTCTCTGCTTAAAACGGTTCGTGGCGGATTCCGTCCGAATAAGCATCAGCCGATGGCTTCTCACAGATAGCCTCCTATTTTGGTTGCACCCGGCTACCTGCCCGATCTACAAATGATAACCACGCGTTCAGTACGTCCTTTTATCTTGCTTCTTGCGCTGACAGTGCCTAGCTTGCTGCAAGGGTGTGACGCTCCTGCTGCTCCGTGTACCAACAGCCAGGACGCGTCCAGCCAGCAGCTCGCCACTCTCCAACGACAAAAGGCAGACGCGGTTTATGAAATCCAGTTACGGCAGGACGAACTCGACCAAATGATGGCTAGTGTAAAGGGGGCTGTCGGCGTCAGCAACCAATGGTTAGAGCGGAAATCCCAGCTCACGGAGAAGATCACCCAACTTAAGGTCAAAGAAAACGACATCGATCTACAAATCTCGGCCCTGAAATAGTGAGGTGGTTCAGGCCGGGGCGCTCCATATCTCGTCGTGTTCGACGCCGTACTTTTGAGGAGTGCGCGCAATTCGTCTTGGAAGTTGTATTTGTGGTGGTGCGGAGGAAGGCATACCCCGGGGGCTGAAGCCCGCTCTGTGGCGGGGTTATGAGACCCGAGGCTGAAGCCTCGGGGTACCTGTTCGTTGCCCGTTGTGGAGGAGTGCGGTCGCGCGGTGCGCGATGCCCACCTTAGCGACGATGAAACTGTCGCGAAGATGGGGCACCCGAATTGTGCATGGGCGAAGGGTCGCTATTTGCGCTGGTTGGCCAGTTTTTTTTGCGTTTCGAGGAAGCGGCGGAGGCGGTCTAGGGAGCGGGATTTGCCGAAGACTACGAGGCTCTCGGTTAGCGGGGGGCTGGTCGTGCTGCCGGTGAGGATCGCGCGGAGGAGCATGAAATTTTCTTTGACGCTCCACTGCTTGGCTTCGCCGAGGGCTTTGAGCGCGGACTCGATGGAAGCTGCGTCCCAGGTGGCGGCTTCGAGGGCGATGAGTTGCTCGGCGGCGAAGGCTACTGTTTCTTCGAAGGTGCGCTTCTTGGGGAGCCAGACGGTTTCTGCGGGGGAGATGTTGTCGGAGAAGAAGAAGGTGGTCATGTCGCCGAACTGGCCGAGGGTTTCCATGCGGGCCTGGACGAGCGGCGCGATGGCGCGGATGTACTCGTCGGAGAGGACGGTGGAGCGGAGGGCGGCGAAGAATTCGTCGGGGGAGAGCTTGCGGAGGTATTCGCCGTTGAGCCACTTTAGCTTGACGAGGTCGAAGACAGGGCCGCCTAGCGAGATGCGCTTGAAGTCGAATTTTTCGAGCATCTCGGGGAGGGAGAAGATGTCGCCTTCTTTGGTGTTGAGGCCCTTGCTGACGATTTCGGCTTCGGTGGGCTGGGCCATGCCGCCGCCTAGCAGGCCGAGGAAGTTGAGCATCGCTTGCGGGAGGTAGCCGGACTGCTGGTAGAAGACTAGCGAGACGGGATTCTTGCGCTTGGAGATTTTTGACTTGTCGACGTTGCGCAGGAGAGGCATGTGCCAGAAACGCGGGAGCTGCCAGCCGAAGGCGTTGTAGAGAAGCACATGCTTGGGGGTCGAGCTGATCCACTCTTCAGCGCGGATGACGTCGGTGATCTGCATGAGGTGGTCGTCGACTACGTTGGCGAGGTGGTAGGTGGGGTAGCCGTCGGATTTTAGGAGGACCTGGTCGTCGACGTTGTTGTGGTCGAAGGTGATGTCGCCTCTTAGTTCGTCGCGAAAGGTGGTGGAGGTGTGGTCGGGGACTTTCAGGCGGATGGTGTAGGGGCGGCCTTCGGCCAGGAAGGCGGCGATTTGCGCAGGGGTTAGGTGGCGATGGGCTCCGTTGTAGCGGGGGGGAGTCTTGGCGGCGATCTGGGCCTGACGCATGGACTCTAGCTCTTCGGCGGTTTCGAAGGAGCGGTAGGCGGTGCCGTTGGCGAGGAGGATTTCGGCGTGTTCGCGATAGATTTCGGTGCGCTCGGATTGGCGGTAGGGGCCGAAGGGGCCGCCGACGTCGGGGCCTTCGTCCCAGGTGAGGCCGACCCACTTGAGGGCGTCGAAGATCATCTGCTCGGAGGTGGAGACGAAGCGGGTGCGGTCGGTGTCCTCGATGCGCAGGACGAATTTGCCGTTGCGCTGTTTGGCGAAGATGTAGTTCAGGAGGCCGATGTAGGCGGTGCCTACGTGGGGGTCGCCGGTGGGCGAGGGGGCGATGCGTACGCGGATGGGGCGGGAGTCAGGTGCGGCGGTGGGCTCGAATGTCATAAGGCTTCGAGACCTATGTTAACAGGCGCGCGGAACGATCGCTGTGAGGTCGTCCCGCTGGAGCGGCGGCGCAGCGCTAGAGTGGGGGCGGAGGCGGCGGATTGTAGTGGGTGGGTGGGGGCGGTGGGTAGTTGGTGGGTGGGTAGGGTTGGAGGCCGCCGTAAGGGTTGGGTGCGGGGATCACGCGCCAGTCGGAGAAGGCGAGGATGCAGACTACGATGATCCAGCCGACGGCGGGCACCAGGATGATGAGGGCGAGAGGTCCGGCGAGGCCCGCCTTGGTAAGGATGCGCCAGAAGAGGAAGACGCCGAATGCTGCGATGGCGAAGCCGAAGAGCATGAAGAAACCCATCATGCCCGCGATGGCGCCGCTCATGTGGTTGATCTGATCAGGGTCCATGATTGCCTCCGTTCGATGCAGCCAATGTACGCGAGAATGCGCGAGAGGCCAAGGGAAAACGGAGGCTGCTGGGGGGAAGGGATGGGAGGTGTGGGGAGTTCGAGCGGGTTCGGGTTCTTCGGCTGCGCAACTCGCGAAGAGCGCGAGTTGCTTCGCTCAGAATGACAGAGTTTGGGGGGTGACCGAAGGGCAGAAGCAGATTCCCAGAGGGAATGACAGAAAGAAAGGCAAGGGCAAAGGCTGGTGCTGGGGTTAGGTGAGGTCGTCGGTGTCGAAGGTGGGGAGTTTGCGGCCTAGGGCTTTGAGGTCGCGGGGCTTGGAGACGGCGGCGAGGGCGGCGTCGATGTCGGCTTCGTCGGGGGCGTCGGCGTGGAGGGTCAGCTTCTTGTGCTCGTTGGGGAGGTCGATGGATTCGAGCAGGACGACGACGTGCGCGACGGCGGTTCCGTCCTGGGTGAGGCCTTCGGGGGTCTTGCCCTTGATGCTGACATTGTTGACGTCGATGCCGAGAAGGTCGGCGACGCGCTCGCGCATTTCTCCGGCCAGCGGCACGATCTTGGGGCGGTGCATGATGAGGACGCAGTCGATGTTGACGATCTTGAAGCCAACCAGCGCGATCTCTTCGAGGGCCGTCTTGAGGAAGACGGTGGAGTCGGCACCTTTCCATTTAGGGTCTGTGGGCGGGAAAAAAGTGCCGATGTCGCCAGCGGAGACCGCGCCTAACAGGGCGTCGGTGATGGCGTGGAGCAGGAGGTCACCGTCGGAGTGGCCGGCGAGGCCTTCGGGGTGATTGATCTTCAGGCCGCCGATGACGAGGGGGACGTCCTTCTTGAAAGCGTGAGAGTCAAAGCCGAGACCGATGCGCATGCTCATTGCAGATGATGATAAAGCAGTGGGGGGCGATTGCAGCGGAGATCTGAGTTGGGCGGGAGGTTTTGAAGGTTAGGCGCGGGCGGCGCGGCGGACGGCAAACCTGTCTCGAGCATCTGGAAACGATAGATTTGACCGAAGGCCGCGACGGCTGCATAGCGCGGTGTTCGAGGCGATGGCTGGGAATCGGCGCGACCTGATTAGCAGCGGCAGGACTTGTCGACTGGATTGCCGGGGAGGGCGGAGCGGGGCTGGATCTCGTTAGCGGGAGAGTGCCAGGCGGCCACGCCGAAGGTGACGATGAGGGGAAGCATGGTGAGGGCGAGGTTAATCATGGGGATCTCCTAGGGCTCGT
>JBEKFF010000190.1:0-7027 GCA_050013455.1 Acidobacteriaceae bacterium
GAAACAGGCTCGACGCAAAAAATCATCTCCCTACTAAAAGAAAGGAGCGCCGCCTAATGAACTGGCTCTGGCTTCTGTCCTATTTCTTCGCAGGCGCGTTCGCCGCAAACGCCATCCCTCACTTCGTCTCCGGCATCATGGGACGCCCCTTCCAAAGCCCCTTCGCAACCCCGCCCGGCGAAGGCCTCTCCTCCTCAACGGTCAACGTTCTCTGGGGATTCCTCAACGCGCTCCTCGCCTATCTTCTCCTAACCCACGTCGGCGCCTTCCATCCGCGGACGACAACCCACATCCTCGCCTTCGCCCTCGGCGCGCTGCTCCTCAGCCTCTTTTGCGCGCGTCACTTCGGCCAGTTTCATGGAGGCAATGCACCCTCGCGCCCATGAAGAGCCCCACCACCTTCCGCTCCCTAAGAAGCTTCAACTTCCGTTTGTGGACGCTGGGCGGCCTGGTCTCCAACATCGGCACCTGGATGCAGCGCGTAGCCCAGGATTGGCTCGTCCTCACACGCCTAACGCATCACGACGCGTCAGCCCTCGGCATCGTGATGGGCCTCCAGTTCGCTCCGCAACTTCTCTTCCTGCCCTGGACAGGCTCCGCCGCCGACCGCCTCAACCAGCGCAAGCTCCTCATGCTCACCCAGGCAACCATGGGCATCCTCGCGCTCCTCCTCGGCGTCCTCACCATCGCAGGAGCCATCCGCCTCTGGCACGTCTACGTCTTCGCCTTCCTCTCCGGCTCCGCCGCCGCGCTCGACGCCCCCGTCCGCCAAACCTTCGTCGCCGAGATGGTAGGCGATGAAGATCTATCCAACGCCGTCGCCTTAAACTCAACCTCGTTCAATGCGGCGCAGATGATCGGTCCTGCCGTCGCCGGCCTGCTCATCGCGAGCGTCGGCCTCGGCTGGGCGTTCCTCCTCAACGGCCTCTCCTTCGCGGCCGTCCTCATCTCCATGTCGTTCTTCCGCCTCTCAGAGTTGCGCACCAGCGCCCGCGCGCATCGCACCACCTCCGGCTTTCGCGAAGGCCTTCGCTACGTTTGGAGCAGACCAGACCTCCGCGCCATCCTGATCATGTTGTTTCTCATCGGCACCTTCGGCCTGAACTTCCCCATCTTCATCTCGACGATGGCCGTAACCGTCTTCTACGCCGACGCCCGCGCCTTCAGCCTGCTCTCCTCCATCATGGCCATCGGCACCCTCGCAGGAGCCCTCTTCGCCGCCAGCCGCCAAAAACCAAACTTCGCGTCTCTACTAGCAGGAGCCGGCGTCTTCGGCCTCGGCTGCACCCTCGCCGCGCTAGCTCCCGGCTACTGGTCTTTCGGAGCAGCGCTCATGCTCATCGGCGCAGCCGGCGTCCTCTTCACCAACGCCACCAACAGCATCATGCAGCTTTCGACAGAGCCAGCCATGCGCGGCAGAGTCATGGCCCTGCGCGTCGCCATCGCTCTCGGCGGAACCCCCATCGGCGCACCCATCGTCGGCTGGATCGCCAACCACTTCGGCCCCCGCTGGTCGCTCGCCGTAGGCGCCGCAGCAGGCTTCACCGCCGCCCTGGTCGCAGCCTACGTCCTCCTCCGCCGAAGAGAGCTACTCCTCGCTCCGTAATCAGTCCCTGGCGACGGTGCGTTCCTCAACCAACTCCCACGCTTACGATCTCCGCCACAAAGTCGAGAAACGCCCGCAGCTTGGCGGGAGGCAAACTCCGCGATGGATACAGCGCGAACAGCGGAAACGTTTCATCCGGCCACTCAGGAAAGAGTTCCACCAGCCGTCCATCCGCGAGCAGGTCATGAATCCCTAGTTCCATCACCTGGGCAATTCCAACGCCCGCAACACACGCGCCAACCATCGTCCCCACATCGTTGAGCAGAAGCCGCCCGCGCGTTACGACGGGAAGAATCTCCGCACCTCGATGAAACTCCCATTGGAACGGTTGACCGGTGATAGGGTCGCGAAATTGAATGCAGTGATGGCGCCCAAGTTCGGACGGCTTACGCGGCTTGCCATGTGTCTCGATATACCTCGGCGAGGCGACGGTAAGGATGCGCGTATCGAGCAGCTTGCGAACCACCAGCGACGAGTTGGGAGGTTCCCCAAAGCGTACGGCCAGATCAAACCCTTCGCCAACCAGGTCGCCGAGTGATTCGCGCGTGACAAGTTCGATGGATAGCTCCGGATAGCGCAGCACGAACGATCCAATCTGCGGCGCGACTAAAAACCGCGAAAGGAACGGATCGATATTCACCCGCAAACGTCCGTTGACAGCAGCCGCGGAGCCACTCGCCGAGGTCACCGCGTCTCCGATCCCGGCAAGCATCGGAGCGATCTCTCCGTAGAAACGCTCGCCCTCCGCCGTCAGTTGAACCGACCGGGTCGTCCGATGCAGCAGGCGAATCCCAAGCCTCGCCTCCAGCCGGCTCACCGCGCGGCTAACCGCAGACTGCGTCACCCCAAGCGACTCGGCTGCCCTCACAAAGCTGCCCGATTCCACCACCGCCGCAAGCGTCGTCACGCCTCCGAGAATGCGCGCATCTGCGTTCATGGTTGATGAGTATAAGTCATCGATGTTGCGACATACATGCATAAATCAGAGACTCGTTTCTGGAATCTTATGGGACGTAGGTCAGTTCAAGGAGGAACGCAATGTTCGCAATTACAGGCATTACAGGCAAGGTTGGCGGTGAGACAGCGCGCAGGCTATTGGAGGCGCATCTGCCGGTGCGTGCGGTCGTGCGCAGTGAAGCGAAAGGTGCTCCGTGGGCACAACGCGGCTGCGAGATCGCCGTCGCCGAAATTGGGGATGCAGACGCACTCACCCGCGCCTTCTCCGGCGCCGAAGCCGTCTTCGTGCTGGTGCCCCCAATCTTCGATCCGTTGCCCGAATTCCCCGAGGTCAAGGCCATCATCTCGGCGCTCAAGACGGCGCTGCTGGAGACCAGGCCCGGCAAGGTTGTCGTGCTATCCACCATCGGCGCGCAAGCCGTTGAGCTAAACCTGCTCTCGCAACTCGGCATGGTCGAGCAGGAGCTCTCCGCGCTGCCGATTCCCATCGCGTTTCTGCGCGCCGCCTGGTTCATGGAAAACGCAAGCCTCGACGTCGAGCCTGCGCGGACAACCGGCACCATCCAGAGCTTTCTCCAGCCGCTGCAAAGACCCGTCCCGATGATCGCCACCGAGGACATCGGCAAAGTAGCCGCGCAACTCCTGCAAGAGACGTGGACCGGCCATCGCGTCGTCGAACTCGAAGGTCCGCGCCGCATCACGCCGCTGGAGATGGCAACCACCTTCTCTCGCCTTCTCGAACGGCCAGTGCAAGCCGAAGCGCCCGCCCGCTCCACCTGGGAGGAACTCTTCCACGCACAGGGTATGAAGAACCCCACCCCCCGCATGCGCATGCTCGACGGCTTCAACGAAGGCTGGATCGAGTTTGAAGCCGGCGAAGCAAAATCGATCAAGGGCACCGTTGAACTGGAATCCGTACTGAGAACCCTGCTCCAGCAGTAGTGCAGCGACGAACCATAGCGTCACCATGCGCACTGCGCCGACGGCATTTACAGAAGGGACAAAACATCATGGCACGCATCTTCATTACCGGTTCGTCCGACGGTCTCGGCCGAACCGCCGCGCAGTTGCTCATAGAGCAGGGTCATCGCGTCGTCCTGCACGCTCGCAATGAAAGCCGAGCCAAGGAGGCGATGCACAACGTCCCCGGCGCCGAGAGCGCAGTCATTGGAGACCTCAGCAGCATCGCCGAAACCTGCCGCGTCGCCGATCAGGTCAATCGGCTCGGACTCTTCGACGCGGTGATTCACAATGCCGCGATCGGTTATACGGAGCCGAGGCGCATCGCGACCCCCGATGGTCTATCGCATGTGTTCGCGGTCAATACCCTCGCGCCGTATATCCTCACCGCGCTGATTCACAAACCCAGGCGCCTCATTTACCTTAGTTCCAAACTTCACCAGGATGGCGATACCAGCCTCGACGATCTCCTTTGGGAGAACCGTCCATGGAATGGTCAGCAGGCTTATTCGGACACCAAGTTCCACGATGTGCTGCTGGCCTTCGCGGTCAGCCGCCTCTGGCCGGATGTTCTTTCGAACGCGCTCGAACCTGGCTGGGTGCCGACGAAGATGGGTGGCCCCGGAGCGCCGGATGACCTGGATGCCGCACATCGCACCCAGGTCTGGCTCGCAACCAGCAACGAGCCGGCTGCGACCGTGACAGGGAAGTATTTCTATCACCTGCGCCAATGCAAACCGCATTCCGCCACACAGGACACGGAGTTGCAGATTAAGCTGCTCGCTGAGTGCAGCCGCCTCTCAAGCATTGAGATGCCTGTGGCGTAACTCGGCAGGCTTGCCGCATCCTCGGGCACCATCCAGCCCCCGACACACCCATCGGCGCGGATTGACGCCGCAATACACCCGGAGTAGCAATGAGAAATACACAGAGTAGCAATGAGAAATGCACGGAGTAGCAAGGAGAATGAAAGGAGTCCGACCATGCACTACGACTGGATCGCCATCCCCGACTCAGCTATCCCTCGCGCCGCGAATCCGCTCTTCCAGCACCTGCTCGACACCTACGTCAGCGAGACCAACAAAGTCGCCTCCACCTGGAAGGCCTTTACCGACGCCGACCTCGAGTTCAAACCGCATCCCCGCTCCAGTAGTGTCGACGCCATCCTGCGCCATCAGCTTCTCTCCGAGCGGCGCTTCTTCGGCGAGTTTCTCAAGACGCCCGAACCCCCTCCCGACCAGGTGCTACCCGATCCGTTCACCGTCGAAACCGCCCTCACTCGCTTCCTCGAGCTTGCCCGCGCTCGGCTTGATTTCTTCGCATCCCAACCCGAGTCCTGGTGGATGGAGACCGTCCCCTTCTTCGACGTCGATCGTCAGCGCATCTGGATCTTCTGGCGCCGCGTCCTCCACACCGCTCACCATCGCACCCAGCTCACCGTCTTTCTCCGCATGCTCGGCAAGGACGTTCCCTCAACCTACGGCCCCACCGCCGACGTGACCTGGACCGGAGCCGACCCCACCAACTCCGTCGCCGCCGCCGGACGCAGCTAGCTCTGAGGCCTCCATCGGTTCTCTACCGACCAAGCATCGGGAAGCCCCGCTTGCGAAGCTTTCCGCTGAGTGGGCGAACAATGGCTCGGCGACTGGGCGGTCTCGTCTCCCATTCAAATGCGCACCCCCATTGCGGCGCGCCTTTGAATGGGTACCAGGCTGTTTCCCAACCTCGTCTCCTCCGAAGATAAGACCTCACCGGCGTGGGAGGAAACGCCTATTTCGAGCCGCCCTCGCCACCATAAACAGGGTGTGGGTTGAAGACGATGGATGCAAAGGTCCCGGCCAATTCGTTGGTGCCAATTCCCTGACCCACGGTAACGAACAGTTGGTTGGTTGCCCCATTGTTTGTGGCTCCGCCGCCGAAGGCAACTCCCCAGAGATTATTGAGGACAATCGGCCTCCCGCGCTCGTCTCGGATCGTACCGACAAACTCTCCAGTCTTAGGATTGAACCCGTTGATGGTGCCCTCGACGGAGTTGTTTGAAACCAGCAGCGTATTGCTCAGCGGCCCAAAATTGCTGGGAGCTAGGGCAAGGCCCCAGGCCTGATTCAACAGCAGTCCCTTGATCAGCGTCTTCACGAAGGTGCCATCCTCCTTGAAGACGTCGACGTAGCCACCGGCGCCCACGTTTGGTACGGCATACGTGACGTAAACCAAGCCATTGATGTCCTGGACGCCAAATACCGAGAAGGTCGATGGGATCGACGGGTCTCCAAACGACTGGACCAGGTTGAAGTCGCCATCGAACATATCGATTTTGTTGTTCGCGTTGTCCGCCGCGTAGAGGAAATTCCCCGAAGGATTGCTGGTGATGGCCAAGCCTGTGTAACTCGCCTTGCTGGCCGAGTTGTCCACTTTGAGTGTCGCCAGGTTTTTGTTCAGGCCCGGCCAGGCGCTGATGGTGCCATCCAGCGTGGCAAAGATGAAAGGCGAGGCCACGCCCGCAACCTGGAAATCCGTCTTCGATCCGTTCGCAACGATTCCCGTCGGTGTGCCAGGACCATTTAGGCCTGTCGCCTCGACGGGTCCGTTTCCGGCGGTGGGAATCACAACCCTGAGTGCCACTTGAGTTCCGGTTGCACTATAGAGGGTCGACCAACCGGTGTCGTTATCGGCGATCCACCAAGGCGAACCGGCGCTCCGAGCCAATCCCCAGGGATTGGCCAGCAGTGGATCGATCGTCGTGGCATGCGAATCGAGTTGATTCGAAACCAGGTTGGTAAGCTGATACTGTGCTTGGGCTAAGGCCGGGGCCATGAGAAGAACGAGGCCGAGGCAAGGGGCGACTACGATCCTAGGAACCAGCATATTTCACTCTCCAGGGGAAAACTCAGGAGCAGAGGAAGGTCGAAACCACCGGTCGAAGCGACTGGGCACGTAAGGAACTTACTCTGGCCTTTCAACTCGTCAAGCTAGGCCGAGTCGCTACCCGCAGTTGTCATCGGCTTGTCACCAAATTGCTAATTTCTCGCGTTGGGAACAGGCCAGTCCCGCCCTCGCCGTAAGGGACGCGATATGGCGATCCCTTTGGCGACAACATCAAAACATTACCCTTGAAAAATCGGCTTCCCGGAAGGGATCCTGGCTCTCGGGTCCCAGCAAGCCGGCCGCCCAGGCGCTTCCGGGATCCCCTCCACTCGCCCCGGAACCACCCTGTCCAGCATCCTTTACTTCTAAGCCTCGAAAAGCCTCGCCTGTGCGTCCCGAAACCGGGCTAAAGGTGTCGTTGCGTGACCCGAAACCGGGCTAAACCCGCTCAAATTTCAACGAACTTCGCCCGAATTCCGCACAAAATCTCGTACGAAATCGTCCCATCCCACCGCGCATGATCGTCCGCCGTCACTCCCTCGCCCAGCACCACCACTTCGTCGCCCACCGCAACCCCTCCCAAATCAGTTACATCCACCGTCACCAAATTCATCGACACCCTCCCCACCACCGCCGCCC
>JBEKFF010000191.1:0-7007 GCA_050013455.1 Acidobacteriaceae bacterium
CACGTCTACCTGCGCACACTTGGGGACGGCCAGGGACCAAAGGCCACCGAGATGCTGCAGGCGGCGATCAAGGAGTACGAGACCATTGTGCAGTTGAAGCCCAATGATCTGGACAACCGGCTGCTCTTAGGCCAGCTCTATGGTCTCAATCACGACTCTGCGAAGGCCGAAGAACAGTTCAGGGCTGCACAGAAGATCGATCCAAATAATGAGGATGTGGTGCTCGATATTGCGCGCGAGTACTCCGAGCAGGGCGATCTGAATCGCGCTGCCAAGGTAATTTCCGAGGTGCCGGAGAGTGATCGTTCGGGCCGGATGGACTTCGCGCTGGCGGCGCTGTACGACGAGTTGAAGCGGCCGAAGGATGCTGCCGCGGCTTACCAGGCTGCCCTGGAACAGGACCCCAATAATACGGATGCAGAGCGCGGTTTGGCGGCGGCGCTCGCGGCTTCCGGCCAGATGGAAGCGGCCGCCAAGGTGAACGCGAAAATTCTCCAGACCGATCCACAGGACCCGCAGGCGCTGATTCGTGCAGGCGAAATTCAGCGACAGAAGGGCGACTATGAGGGGGCGCTGACGACCTTCAAGAAGGCCGAGGCGCAACTGTCCAACGACAAGGATCCGGAGCTCATCTACAACGAGGCGTTGACCTATGCCGGCCTCGGGCGGTTTGATGATTCAGTCAAGGCGGTAAAGCAGTTGCTCGCGCTGACCGCGTCGCAAGACGGCAAATATACGGATGATGCCCAGAGGAATCGTGCCGCGCTGCTTCAGTTGCTGGGAACGGTCGCTCGCCAGTCTGGCAATACGGACGAGGCGATCGACGCGTATCAGCAGATGCGAAGCCTGGGCGGCGATTACGCCGGACGCGGGTCAGACGCACAGGTCGATACCTATCGCGAGGCTCATCAATGGGCGAAGGCATTGCAGGTTGCAGCGGACGCAGCCAAGGCGATGCCCTCCAATCATGATGTGCAGCTGACGTATGCGGTTCAGCTCGCGGACGCTGGCAAGCTGGATGAGGGGTTGAAATTAGCTCAGGCCCAGTTGGGGGGCACGCCTGACGATCGGGAAGTGTACTTCGATGTTGCTGAGATCGATGTGCGCGCGAAGCGCTGGAAGGATGCGTCACACGCGTTCGATCAGGCCGGAGCTCTCGCCGTTACTCCCGATGACAAGGTGAATCTCTACTACTACCGTGGGGACGCGGCGCTGCGCGAGAAGCTTTACGACGAAGCCGAGTTGGACTTCCGCAAGGGTCTGGCTCTCGACCCCGACAACGCCTCGATCGAGAACGATCTGGGCTACATGTACGCCGACCGCGGCATCCGGCTCGATGAGGCCGTGACGATGCTGAAGAAGGCCGTGAACTCGGATCCGCAAAACTATGCTTTCCTCGACTCGCTGGCGTGGGCTTATTACAAGCAGGGCCAGTACGCGATGGCGGAAGACTACGAGCGCAGGGCATCGCAACGGATGACAGGCGATCCGACGCTGCTCGATCATCTTGGGGAGATCGAAGCCAGGAACGGCAAGCTGCAGCAGGCAATCGCGGACTGGAACAAGTCGTTGCAGGAGTACTCGACGTCGCTTGCCGCCGATGCCGATCCTGCGGACGTGGCGCGCGTGCAGCACAAGCTCGAGAGCGCGCGTGTTCGCCTGGCTCATGCTGGCAACGCTTCGGCCAACGGCGCTCCAGAGAAGCAGTAGGCGTGCCGGATCTCAACCTGGACAGCGGCCGCAGCAGTTGCCGCTCACGCTACACTTAAGCAATGGTCCACAACCTGCATGCCCTGGGTGTCTTCGGCGAAGACGAGCGCGTGCTCTCTGCACGTGCGTTTCCGGCGCCCACCAGCGACGATCGCACGGCCTTTGAGCGCGACCGCGACCGAGTTGTCCAGGCGCGCGCGTTCCGCCGGCTGGCGGGCAAGACACAGGTGTTTACGAGTCGCGCATCGGATCATTTTCGCAGCCGCCTGACCCACACCATGGAGGTCGCGCAGGTGGCCCGCCACGTCGCCTCCGCACTCAATCTCAATGTCGACCTCACGGAGACGCTTGCCCTGGTGCATGACATCGGGCATCCACCCTTCGGGCATGCAGGGGAACGTGCGCTGGATGAATGCCTGCGCCATCACGGGTTGCGGTTCGATCACAATCTTCACGCGCTGCGCATCGTCGAGCGCTTTGAGCAGCGCTATGCAGGCCATCGGGGGCTGAACCTGACGCTGGGGACGCGTGAGGGGATCATCAAACACTCTCGTGATTACACCGCGCTCGAGCACCCGGAGCTGTCGGAATATTTTCTAGGGCTGCGTCCGCCGATTGAGGCGCAAGTGATCGACCTCGCCGATGAGATTTCATACCTCACCGCAGATCTCGACGATGGAGTCGAGTCTGGTCTGTTGGAGATCGGGCACATCCGCGAGCACGTGGACATCCTTCGCCAGAGCTACCTGCCGGTGGAGCGCGCTCACCCAGATGCGGAAGAGAAGTACATCTTTCACGATGCGCTGCAGGCCATGCAGAAGACGCTCATCATGGATCTCATCCACACGACTGCAGCGAACGTCGAACGTGCGGGCGCGAAATCGCTGGCGGATATCCGCGCGCTCGATCATCGGGTCGCGGTCTTTTCGCCGCAGGCCGAGGCGCAGCGCCGGCAGGAAAAGCAATATCTTTATGACACGCTTTATACCTGTGAGGCTTTGGAACTCGAGCACACCAAGGCAGAGGAGGTCATCACGGAACTCTTCGAGTTCTGGGTGAACTATCCCGAGGAGCTACCGGAATCGTATGTCGAGGATGTGAAGACGGACGGACTGGCGCGCGTTGTGGCCGACTACATCGCCGGCATGACGGACAACTTCATTCTGCTGCAGTATGCCGAGGTTCGCCGCCGCGTGCGACTAGGGCGTGTGCCATTTCCTGAGCATCGCTAAGCCGGAATGAAGACCGAATTGACGCTGCAAGGGGACTCAAAGCAGACGCAGGATGCTTTGACAGTCGCTCCGCATATTGATAGCGTTAGAAGAACGTCTATCGGCCTGATAGACCGCGCGTCCCCGTCGTCCAGCGGTTAGGACACCGCCCTTTCACGGCGGTAACACGGGTTCGAATCCCGTCGGGGACGCCAATAGAATCAATGAGTTGAGTAGTGTTAGAGGCTAAGTGGGAGCCTTATATCAAACTCCATATCAAATAAGACTGCCGCTCACTGCCGCGTCTGAAAGTATTGCGCGGCTCTAGTCGATACCCCCCTCACCCATAGGAATTGACTGAGCCGGTCGCGGGGGGCCATCCCGTCCGAGTTTGAAATCTATAAGTAATCGGGGCATGGTGGCATTTCGTAATTAGCTGCAACAACACACTCCTCCTACGAAGTGGACGTTGTGCACCGTGTGTTATAAACCTTTCATCCTTATGAGTTATCTACTCGAGTGTCCTAGATGCGAAGCCGTGATGGGGGTAACCGTAAAAGGCGACACTGTCGAAAGAGACGAAGAAGGCGACGGCCCCTGGAAAGTAACGCTTGCTGCTTGTCCAAAGTGTCACGGAACTCTACTCGGTGTCCAAGAATCTAACTGGGTTGATGAAGGGTGGGACACCCCTGTACGAGTTTGGCCTTCACCTCCGCTATCCCTGAACAGCAAGATTCCGAAGGCTATTAGGGATTCTCTTGAGGAGGCCCATAAATGCTTGAAGGCAAAGGCATTCACTGCGTCTGTGGTCATGAGCGGTCGCGCCTTGGAAGCTATAGGGAAGCACTTCTACCCGTCGACTAAAGAGAGGAAGAGGCCAATGATGCTCAAGGAGGTCGAACGGCGAAAGGGAGGATGGACCTTTGAGGACACCAAACGGGAGCGCAGCCGGCGCATGATCAAGCTGCAGAATTGGATCGTGGCAAGGAGCGTGCTCTCAGACAGGCGAGCGGAGGGAAGAAATCTCCGAAAATGATCGCACCTTGAGCGATAAATCCGCATGCGACATCGCGCGCCATTTAGGTGCTCTTGGCCTAGAGACGCATCGCCAAAGTGCTAATAGCCAGCTACCCCTGCTCCAATGCGCAGGTTGTGTTTCCGCATCTTGCGCTGAGCGCGTTTCCGACCATCGCGCCCGCGACCCGATTCGCGCGAAATCCTCAAATCGGTCGCCTCGTCACGCGCTCTGGGGCTCGAAACAGTGCTCCCAGCTCATGATTGGGGTTCCGTTCTCTATCCCGACCGTTTCCGTTTGTACGTAGAAATCGACCCCATTCACCCTTTCGTGCAGACCGCGCCGACGACAGAAAGGGCATTCTTCGACCGTCCCGCCAAACAACTCAGCACCGACAGGTAGGAGTGTAAAGTCCCTTATTCTTTCCATGCGAAACCTCCTAACTTGCGATTCGGAATTCTGTTGAAACGCTACCGCTGTTCTTCTTGCAGAACATATCGTCTTAGCGACTTCTCTCCATTAACAGCGTGGCGTAGGCGTTGTTGGCCCGTCGCGCTTCGAGTTGCAAAGCCGCGCGTTTCTCTTCGCTTAGCGCCGTCGTTGTATCCGGGCGGGCCTTTTCGACCGCTTGCCGACGGCTCGATTCCACGGTCTCCCACGCCGCGGCCGGAGCGACTTTCAAAGTTTTCAGAGCTTCTTCCACGGACATTTCGGGCAATGGCGGAGCTGCCATTTTAGGCGTATCCGGTGATGGCGACGGTTGCACCGCAACGGGCGGCTTTTGTTCAAATAGATTGTTTTGCGTTGGTGGCGGCAGGACTGTTCCGCCATCAAGAACACGTTTGACTTTCACCAACAGCACGGAAGCGCGCGGAACGGAGCGGAAGGCAAGCTCCGCTTCCAAAGCACGCAAAACTTGAGGGTCGCTTTGTTGCGCCTCGAACAACGCTTCCAGTTCATCAACGCGCTTTTGAATGAGAGGTCGGCTCATAGCGTTTCTGCAAGCGGCTCCTCGACTTGGTACGGGTCAACTTCTTTGTAATGAACCCACACAGTGTTATCGACCGCATCAGAGCCGAGAGGTTCAATCCCCAAAGATTCAAGGGTCGTAACAAGGTCTCTGACCACTTCATCCCGGTGCCGCGCCCAGCTAGAGGCGAAGCAGCGCCAGAACGTCCAACCCGCCCGCTCCAAGACGCGCTGACGCGCCATATCGTCCGACCATTGGCCCGGGCCGTGGAAGCGGTCGCCGTCGCATTCGATAGCCAAGCGTCGGCCCTCCCGGCCCTCCACAACGAAGTCAATCTTATACGCGCCGCAGCGGACTTGCGGTTCGACGCGATATTCGAGCTTCACCAATTCGTCAAACATATCGAATTCAAAACCGGACTCACAGCGGTCGCGAAGGAGCTGGGAGCTTCGCGCGTCTATCCACCTGTACCACGGCAACGCCGCCCTCCTTACAGAGGGCCTTGAAGTCATCCAGAAAACCTCAGGCGTCATTCTCTCCGCGCTTGAAACGCCCTTGGTGGAGCGTACTCCAGAGGCAGAGGCCGAACTGGGGCAAGCCATCTAAAACATGGGGCCGACGAGCCCGCCTCTGGGGGGCTCGTCGCTTTTTCTCGTACGAAGGCATGTACCCGCGCCAATCGATGTCGAGTTTTGTAGCAAAAAAACTTGACATTTGCGGCGACGGACGCGGAAAGTTAATGCATGGCTCAGGTGACCAGAAAGCCAAACCCGAGACGCACAACCGCCAGCTCCATTCGCCATCAGGTGGAGCTCGGTGGAGAGCGCTTATGGCGTCTTGACGATTTTCGAGACCAACCTTTTCCCGCAGTTGCGCAGGCATTGTCTCGTCTCACGCGGGCGGGCCTTCTGGAAAGGCTGAGCAAGGGGGTTTATTACCGCTCACGGCCAACTACTCTTGGGCCGAGTCGGCCCAGTCCCGCAGCAATCAGAACATTGGCGGGGCGAAATAGGACAATCTATCCCTCTGGTATTGCGGCGGCAAATCTATTGGGTTTCACCACGCAGACAGCAAAACGTGGTGAGGTGTCGACAAGTTCTCTTAGTCTCCCTCGAAAACTCGTTGGCGCGGACCTGCGTGTCCATGCCCGACGACCCGAAGCATGGAAGACTCTCAACGAAACGGAGGCGGCTCTGCTCGACTTCCTCCGAAAGAGTGGGAAGGTGAGTGAACTGTCTCCTGAGCAGACTCTCAAAAAGACTCTTGCTTTTCTATCAACAGAAGGTCATCTGGAGAACCTCCTCAACGTTGCAGATTCAGAGCCCCCTCGTGTCCGCGCTTTGCTGGGGGCGCTTGCCGAGGAATTGGGACGAGGGGAAACAGTGCTGAGACGTATCCGTGCTTCACTGAATCCGTCCTCTCGATTCGATTTCGGAAACTTCACATCACTGACACACGCCCGTAAATGGCAGGCAAAAGAAAGGAGGGGACGTGAGGCTGTTTGAACATCCCGATTTTGGTCAGGCAATACTTCAAGCCGCAGAGCATTTTCAAGATGCGGGCCTGCGGCCAGCCATCATCGAGAAGGACTATTACGTAACGGAGGTGCTGCGCATTGTCGCCACGACAGCCGCTGACAAGGTGATCTTCAAGGGAGGAACAAGCCTTTCGAAGGGATGGGACCTAATCCAGCGTTTCTCCGAAGATATTGACATCTTTCTTGATCCTTTGGCCTTCGAGCCGGCCCTCAACAAACGCGGGATTGATCGTGAACTTAAGGCATTGCGCGACGCTGTCGCAACACATCCGGCGTTGCAATTTGTTCCGGACGAGAGTCAAACAATCGGTGGGTTTGGTCGTAATGATCGTTTTGCATACAAGCAGCTCTATGGTGGCCCAGGTGAGGTAGTGAACCGGGTTCTCCTTGAAGCGGGAGCGGCAAGCGGTCGTCAACCAACGACCACAGTGGAATTGCGTTCATAGCCGCGCACTGATGTCGAGCCAATGGTCGAGATACTGGTTGAGGGTTTGCTTCGAAGAGCGGATGTTGCGTCCGAGGTCTGTCTCGGCGAGTATGCGATTGAGGTGAGCCTGCGCGGCG
>JBEKFF010000192.1:0-8869 GCA_050013455.1 Acidobacteriaceae bacterium
ATCTGCTCGTAAAGCCTGCGAATGACCGGCGCCATCTTCTGCGAAACCCTGCCGGCGATGATCATTAGATCGCTCTGCCGCGGCGACGGCCGGAAGACCTCTGCGCCAAACCTTGCGATGTCGTATCTCGACCCGCCCATGGACATCATTTCAATGGCGCAGCATGCCAAACCAAACGTCATGGGCCAGATCGAATTCTTGCGTACCCAATTAACGGCAGCATCCAGAGAGGCAAGCACCACGCCCTCAGGCTGGCTGCTTCCCCAATTCACCTCTTGCACCATCTGGCGGTTCTTGCCAAAGCTCTCCAGGTTACCGAAAAGGTAACGGTCACTCTGCTGCTGAGCCTTGGTCGGCTCACCCGTGGTCGCAATCTGGTTCGAAGTTTGGGTCATGATGCTCAGTATACGTTCTTGGAACCCTTTGATCTCATGACGTTATGGGATTCGGCCCATAATCGACCATAAAACCGGACGCCTAGCCAACCTTTTAGGGGCTTTCAATTCAATGCTTGTTCCTGTGTGATGCGGCAGCCCGGGAAGCGGTTGGTTCAGGGGCTAAACACTCTGCAGAATTGTGAATCATCTCAGCGGCTGTTCGTCTCGATGGCTTCCATCAAGCCCTGCCGTAATTCCTGCTCCTGGTTGGTCGTCAGCCGTTTGCCGCCGTTCGTAAGATAAAAGACATCGATCGCGGTCTCGCCTTCGGTGTCGACCAGCGCTACTTCCACGTTGTGTCCCCGCTCACTGAGGGTCGCGCTGATCGCCCGCAGAAGCCCGGGGATGTCCTGCGCGATTACCTGCAGCAGCGTGCTGTGCGACGAAGCGGTCTCGTCAAACTCGATCCTGGTCTCCACGGGCACGAGCGGCGGCCTGCGCTTTGCCCGCCGGCGTCCGCTGAGAAGCTTTTCCACGGACGCACGGCCTGCCACTAGGTCGCGCACGCTCGACAGGAAGCGGTCGCGCTCGCTCTCATTCAGCTCCAGGGTCTTGAAGGTATCGGTAAACCGAAAGGTGTCCACGACTACGCCGGCCTGGTTGGCGAATGCTTCCGCGGTCACCACATTCATTCCCCAGGCAGCAAGGGCAGCCGCCATGCCGGCGAACAGTCGCGGACGGTCCTGGGTCACCAGAGTAATCTCGCTCACCGATCCGGATTGCGTCGCCCCGTGTTGAAAGGTCATCTGGAACGAGTCGTCAGCAAAGTGCTGCGTCATCTCGAAGTGCTGTCGCATGGTCTCTGCGGAGCGGGTGCTGACATATCGCTCTGGAAAGCCTTCGAGGAACTGCTCCATCGCCGCCTCCCTGCCCGGCACCAGCGACAGCACGCGCGTGATCTTCTCATCCTTCCGCCAGCCTCCCAGCGCCCCTCCGGACACGCGCGTGTGGACCCGCACCTCGTCGACATTCCGGTCCAATTGATTGGCCGTGGCAATGTACAGCCGCCAAAGGTTCTCGGCCTTCCATGGCGTTAGCGCGTCGGGATGCACAGCCGCAATGTCGGCGTAGGTGAACAGCGTCAGCATGCGCAGCGACTCGTGCGTCTGCACTTTACCCACAAACGTCCGAACCGTTTCAGCATCGAAGATATCCCGCCGCATTGCCGCCGACATCTCAAGGTGGGTCTCAATCAACCGCATCACCAAGCCGCCGTCGTACGCATCCATCTCGAGCCGGCTCAGTACGCCTTGAGCAAGCCGTGCACTCTCCACGGCGTGATTCTCGCTGACGCGGCCTTTGCCGGTGTCGTGCAGGACCGCGGCCAGATACAGAAGCCCTGGATTCTGCAGTTCGGCAAGGATCGCGCCAAACTTCACGCGCCATTCCTCAACCTCTTTGCGCGCGTCCTTCTTCGGCTCGGCGGACAGGCCGTGCAATGTGTCGATCAGCACGAACGTATGTTCGTCGACCGTATAGCGGTGGTAGGCATCCCGAATCACCAGCGCATCGATTCCATGAAACTCCGGGAGGATCAACTCCAGCACACCGAGGGCATGCATCGCGCGCAAGGCATGCCCCGCCCGCTGACCGACCAGGATCGCGCTGAGTTGCCTCCATAGTCCCGGCCCTTCTTCGAGGTTCGAGGAAAGTCGCGGAATGGCATTGGCGATCCGCTCTTCGCTGCTCTGCGACAGCCGCGCGCCACTCTCCGCCATCGCTCGGAACGCTGCCAGGACAATCTCCGGTTCATACGCTGCGTCAGCGCCACTGGATGACGTCTCTCTCAGTTCCAGAACGCCGGCCTTGATCTGGAAGCCAGCCTCCTCCGGCACACGAATCTTTCGCGCAACCGACGGAGTTTCCACCTCGAGCCCAGCACTCTCGGCCTCCTGCAGTAAGCATTTCTCAATCACCCGCGCGTGACGGAAGTAAACTCGCATCCAGTACGCTGGATCGACGCTGCCGCGCCCCGGTCTCGGCAATCCGATTCGGTGCCTCGCCGCCGCATCCTGCGCCTGCCAGTCAAGCGTATTGTCGTCGCGCTCATGACGATAGTGCAGAAAGCATCGCACGGCCGCCAGAAACGCCACTGCTTCCTGAAACTCCTCGTTGCTGGGATTCGAGGCGACCGCCCTCTCCACGCTCTGCGGGCTCTTCCCTGTTCGCAGCCCGACTAGCCACTGGCATACGTTCGCATCCCGCAGACCGCCGGGACAATCCTTGATATTGGGCTCCAGGTGAAAGAGTGTGTCGCCGAACTTGGCATGGCGCTCGCTGGTAAGCTTCGCCAGCTCGACACCGATGGCCTTGCCATCGCGTGAGCGCAGCTTTGCGACACACTTTTCGCTCAGCCGGGCGAACACGTCCTGATCCCCGCCGAGCCACCGCAGGTCCAGCAGCGCCAGGGCAAACTCGGGATTCTTCAAATCCAGGCGCTCACACTCGCCCGGTGGCCGCGTTACAAAGGAAACCTGCAAACCGCAGTCCCACAGCGACTGCGAAACGCTTCGAATGGGCTCCTGGGCCAGCTTCTCCGCGCCCTTCTCCACCGAAAACATGAGGTCGACATCGGAGTAAGGAAACAGCTGTCCGCGCCCAAACCCGCCGATGGCACAGACTGCAACCCCCTTGCCCAATTTGGGGTTAGACGCGACCTGCTCCTCCCAAAACTGCATGACCAGTCCGCCGACCAGGGCCGAGCGGTCGGCCGCTGCCTGCAGTCCGTCGCCGCTCGATTCAAAGTTGCCGCGAATCTCTGCGAGCCGCTCTTCATAGACCCCGCGCGCCGTTCCCCCCGGCGTTGGATTCGTCCCACCGCCGCCGTCGTTCGGGTTGTTGGATAGTCGGTTCGTCGCTGCACCCCTTACAGCGCGATCTCTCCGCGCTCGTCGTTGCGAATCCTTATAGCCTCGTCAATTCTTGAAACAAAAATCTTTCCGTCACCGATACGTCCTGTCCGCGCCACGCTGATGATCGCGTCGATGGCCCTGTCCTTCAGTTCATCGGACACAACCAGTTCCAGCTTGACCTTGGGCAGCAGATCGACTGCGTACTCGCGCCCTCGATAGAACTCCGTATGTCCCTTCTGGCGACCATGTCCACGCGCCTCGAAGATCGTGATCCCGGAGATACCGGCCTCTACCAAAGCATCCTTAACCGCATCCAGCTTGGATGGCTGGATGATTGCCTCAATCTTCTGCATCTCTCTGCCTCTCGTTCCTTCCTGCATCCATCGCGTGCCTACCCGCCTTCCCAGTCATAGCCTTCTTCGCCATGCTGAGACAGGTCGAGTCCCGCGCGTTCGTCATCCTCACTCACACGCAGGCCAATCAGCTTATCAACTACAAACAAAATTATCAGCGTACCGAGGATGGAAATCGTCCATGCGATGAATACTCCCACCAACTGGTTAAGAACCTGCCCGTGATTCCCCTCGAAGAATCCGGTCGCCCTCCCTGCGCCAAAGATCGGATTCACTACCGAACTCGCGAACAAACCCGTAAGGATCGCTCCCAGCGTCCCGCCCGCTCCATGCACGCCAAACGCATCCAGCGAGTCGTCATAGCCAAAGATATTCTTCACAATGACGACCATGAAGAAGCAGAAGACGCCGGCGAGCAAACCGATCCACAGAGCGCTCATCGGCGTCACAAATCCGGAAGCAGGGGTAATCGCCACCAGCCCTGCCACCGCGCCCGAGATCGCACCCAGTGCTGAAGGTTTCCCATTGCGCAGCCATTCCGCCGCCGACCAGCCAATCGCAGCCGCGGCCGCTCCAAAATGTGTCGCCACGAACGCCGAGGTCGCCAGCCCGCTCGCCGCCAGCGCCGACCCCGCATTAAATCCAAACCAGCCCACCCACAGCAGGCACGCGCCGATAAAGCTCAGCACCACCGAGTGCGGCATGAAGGCCTTCTGAGGAAATCCAAGCCGCTTGCCCAGGTAGAGCGCCGTTACCAGCGCACTCACGCCCGAGGTCACATGCACCACCGTCCCGCCCGCAAAGTCCAGGCACGGAAACCGTCCCGCCAATCCGCCAGTTCCGACGGCCGCGGCGTTCAGCAGCCCGCCCACGCCCCACACCATGTGCGCCATCGGCGAGTACACCAGGATCGCCCACAGCACCATAAACACCAGCATCGCGGAAAACTTCATCCGTTCGGCAAAGGCGCCCGTGATCAGGGCCGGCGTAATGATCGCAAACATCAACTGATACACCATGTACGTCTGGAGCGGGATCGTCGGCGCATACGCCGGATCAGGTGCGAGCCCCACGCCACGCAGGAAAACATTGTGCAACCCGCCAATGAATGCGTTGCCCGTGCCGAACGCCAGTGAGTACGTCACGAACGCCCAGAGCACCGTGATTACTGCCATCATCGCGAACGTCTGCATCATTGTTCCGAGAATGTTCTTTTTCCGCACCAGGCCGCCGTAAAACAGCGCCAGCCCCGGACCGCTCATCATCAGCACCAGCGCGGCGCTGGTCAGCATCCACGCGTTGTCGCCAGCACTCTGCGCCTTGGCGATCGTCGCGGCGTTCTGTCCGGCCGCCTTCTCGAGCGCCGCAATCCTATCGGCCTGGCTTGATGCCGGCGCCTGCGCCCATGCCATCCCCGCGGCCATGCCCCAACACAGCAACAGGCCCATCAGCCACCGCGCCGCAATCCCTCGCGCGCCGACCGCCTCAGGGGAACATCGCTTCATCCAACCCATATGTCCATCACCTTCTTCGGGGATCAGAGCCAATTGGTGTGCACATACCGGCAGCCGCGCCCGGCGGCACAGAAACTCATATCGATCTGCGAGCATGCTGCCGCTCACGGACCTGCAGCTTTTGTTCAGTTCCCCCTACTTTACAACATCCTCTTCCTCCCGCTGATGCCTTTACCCCAACGTTGCGGTACTCTTTGGACATGTCTGAAGAACTGATTCACACACGCTGGTCCGACATTCCCGCCGCGCAGCTCAATCCCCTGCTCACCCGCCAGTTCGTCCACGGATCGCAGTCCATGTTCGCGCGTATCGTCCTCAAAAAGGGTTGCATCGTTCCCCGCCACCAACACCCCAACGAGCAAATCACGTTCATCGAAAAGGGAGCACTGCTCTTCGTGATCGGCGAAGAAGGTTCAACCGTTGAGAAGATCATCCGCGAGGGCGAGATCCTGGTCATCCCCGGCGACCTTCCCCACTCCGCCGAAGCTCTCGAAGACACCATCGACTTCGACATCTTCGCCCCGCCCCGCCAGGACTGGATCACAGGCGACGACGCGTACCTGCGCTGAAGCCAACAACCGACTGCGCTAAAGACAGCCGATTCATGTATCGTTTTTCACGCATCATAAACTCGGCCACATGAATCCGCGAACGCTCAGGCTCGCAACCCCCATTCGTGCACTCCGGGAGGACGCACCATGATCGACATCGTCAAACGCCAGCTCGCCCAGTCCATCTCGACCATGACCCGCGTCCTCCGCGATGAGACCATCCATGACGCCGTCGTCGCCGCCGCTCGCCTTACTGCCGACTCCATGAAGTCCGGCCATAAGCTCCTCGTCTGCGGCAACGGCGGATCGGCCGCCGACGCTCAGCACCTGGCCGCCGAGTTCGTCGCACGTCTCACCATCGACCGCCCGGCTCTCCGAGCGATTGCCCTCACGACGGACTCGAGCATCCTCACCGCGGTTGGCAACGATTACTATTTCGACCACATCTTCGAGCGCCAGGTCGAAGCCCTCGGCCAGCCTGGCGACGTCCTCCTCGCCATCTCCACCTCGGGCAACTCGAAGAATTGCATCAAGGCTCTTAAGGCCGCCCGCGCTCAGGGCCTCCACACCGTCTCCTACACCGGCAATAACGGCGGCGCGATGAAAGATATCTCCGACATCAACGTCATCGTTCCTTCCGACACCACCATGAACATCCAGGAATCCCACCTGGCCCTCGAGCACATTCTTTGCATGCTCGTCGAGCGCTTTTACTTCGGCGAACACTTCGGAGAAAAGCCCCAACACCTGGCGGAGTAACCCATGACCTACCGCGGCGCACAAAACCTGATCAAACGCGGCGACGAGGCGGGCCTACGGGCCGCCTTAGAGCAGAGCCTCGATCCCAACCTGGCCAATCAGAACGGCTGGACCCTCCTGATGCTCGCCGCCGTCGAAGGCAATGTTCCCGTTGGCCGGCTGCTCATCGAAAAGGGCGCAGCCATCAACGCCCGCAATAACAAGGAAGACACCGCGCTCACCCTCGCCACCCACCGCGGCTTCGCCGCCTTTGTCGATCTCCTCACACTCAGTGGAGGCACTGCGCCCTAACGGCTCAAGCCTGCGCCTCAGGCACGCTCTTCGACCGTCTGTTCCTGCGCTCCCGGAATGATCCCCATCTCCACGTAGATCGGGCGCATGATCTTTCGCACTGCCGGCAGCTCAAACGTAAACCACGCTGACCCTAGCAGACAGCATGCACCGGTAATCATCACGGTGTGCGGCGCGCCGAAATAGTGCGCCATGCCGCCTGCCAGCAGGCTCCCAAATGTAATAACTCATCACGCGGCTGCGCTTGTCCTCCGGTACCAGCGTCTGGATCACCGTGTTGCTAGCCGCCAATCCCTGCATCATTCCAAATCCGACGACTAACATCAGCAGCATGCTCAGCCAGAGCACGTGGCTCAAGCCAAACAGGATGAGCCCCAGGCCGAACATCGCCGCTGCAAGCTGAATCATCGTCGTCAGCCCACGCACGCTCTTCCGCACCGCCAGAGAAAGCGCGCTCGCCAGCGCACCTACGCCAGACGATCCGGTCAGAAACCCCAGCGTATGCGGACCTCCATGCAACACCTGCGCCGCGAACACCGGCAGCAGCACCATAAACGGCCAGCCCATCAAACTGAGCAACGCAAACAGCAGCAGGATCGTTCGTATTGGCCGAAACCTGCTCACATACGTCCAACCCTCCTTCAACTGCTCCAGCATGCTCGCCGTCGCGCGCTGGATTCTCAGCGGTTTCACCTGCATCAAGACCAGCGACAGGATGACGGCGCCGTAGCTGAGGCCGTCGATGAGAAAGCAATATCCTTCACCGACCGCGGCAATCACGATGCCCGCCAACGCCGGTCCAATCAGTCGTGCGCCATTCACCATTGATGAGTTGAGGGCGATCGCGTTCCCGAGGTCGTGTTTGTTCTCCACCATCTGCACCAGGAACGATTGCCGTCCCGGCATGTCGAACGCATTAATCAGCCCCTGCAGCACGCTCAACGCGATGATCTCGTGAATCGTAACCAGCCTTGCCAGCGTCAGCCATGCCATCGCCAGAGACTGCAGGCCAGCTAAAACCTGCGTCCACACCAGCAGCTTTCTGCGGTCCATCCGCTCAATCAGCACGCCCGCAAACGGTGCCAGAATGAAGGTCAGGATCTGCCCGGAAAATCCCACCACGCCGAGCAACATCGCCGAATGCGTCAGCCGCCACACCAGCCAGCTCGTCGCCAGCCGCGTCATCCACGTGCCGATCAGCGAGACACTTTGCCCGGCAACAAACAGTTTGAAGTTGCGGTGCTTAAGCGCCCGCCAGGCATGCGAGAATCTGCCTGCCTGCTGTGCTGGTTCTCCCTGAGTCGCCTGTGCAGCCATACCTCTGTAGATGCTACCGCGTGCGCGAGCGACTCAGCGTGCGGTCCTTCGCATGCCGAATCGCGCGCGCGCTTGCTAGAGAGTTCGTGTCAGTTTGTAACGCACCGGCGCCTTCGCAATGTCCTCCGCACAATCCGAGTAGACCCGTATCGATCGGCCGCCCAGGATCACCTTCTGCTCCACCGCACCGTCGCAGAAAGGATTCTCGATATTCTCCGTGTCCAGCACCTGCCTCCATGGATTCCCATCCGGCGGTTCAGGCAATACATACTCCACGCCCTCGTCGGCGGCATTCACGAGAATCAGAAAGCTGTCGTCGACCACGGGATGGCCCTCGTCGTCCATCACCTGGAGCGTCTGTCCATTGAGCATCAGCCCAATCGACCGGTTCCACACCTCGCTCCACGCATCGTCTGAGATCTCGTTCCCATCCGTTCCGTACCACGCAATATCGCGCACCACGGACCCACGAATCACACGATCCTGGAAGAACCTTCGCCGGTGAAGATTGGGATGATCCTTGCGCAACTTGATCAGCTTCGAGGTGAACTCGAGCAGGCGTTTACGCGGCTCATCGAGGTTCCAGTCGTACCAGGTCAGCTCGTCGTCCTGGCAGTAGCAGTTGTTGTTACCGCGCTGCGAACGCGCAAACTCGTCGCCACCCAACAGCATCGGAACACCCTGGCTGAGCATGAGGGTGGCGAGAAAATTCCTCGTCTGCCGCTCGCGCAGCTTGTTGATCTCCGGATCGTCCGTCGGGCCTTCCGCGCCCATGTTCCAGCTGTCGTTGTGGTC
>JBEKFF010000193.1:0-6934 GCA_050013455.1 Acidobacteriaceae bacterium
ACGGGGTTTTGACTAAGTTCGAATCGCCCCACGCACCCTCCGCAGCACGGTTGATACTTTTAGCAGCTTATTGCGCGCGAACTCCGATTCTCTATAGTGCCGCACGAGGAGAACGACTCCAACCAACACGAAGACGGTGAGCTAGGCTAGATCCCACGCAAACGGCACGCGCGTCCGTCGGGGTTTTATGACCACGTGTCCGATTCGTTCGCAACAATCAGCCCTTCGCTCACGTTGGCTCACCCCTCTTGCAAGGAATTGGTGGGATCTAAATCTCGATTTGGCGTCCTGATTCCATAAGTTTAGCTAGCTCTTGAACGTTAGCGAACGGGCTGCTAGACACGATAGCGCTGATACCTTGCAGGCCATGTACGATCAACTCGCGGTTGTTCGCTTGAATGTCACGTTCCACAAGGTCGAACTGTCGATCGACGGCATCCTTACGCTCTGCAAAGACCTTGTCGAACACACCCTGATAGAAGTCGTAACGGCGCGATATCTCGGCGATCAAAACCTGTCTTCGTGCATCGATATCCGCAATCTCCCGTTGGGTCTGCCTATCCTCTCGAAATGCCTCGACCAAGTTATTGAAAAAAGAGAGCACGTCCGCGTTCGGCAAGTACTTGCCCGCAGCGTTAATAACCTCGCCTCGTAGCGCTTTGATTGAACTCACAGAATCCTGCCTTCCTCATCCATCAGTCTAGTTGGCAATCGGGATCAGACATGCACGCCCTCACCCTCAGCCAGATCGAGCAATATCGCTCGCTGCTCAAGGCCTGACCCAGTCCCTGCACACCCTTAATAAAGCTCTTCGCCGTCTTCTTCCCCGCCGTTCGCATGCTTGAGCGTCCTCAAAGGCGAATATCAAGCGAAAGCGCAATCACGCGGCCGCGCAGGAGTCGATTGCTTCTTGCTCCGTGGCAAAAACGCCGAAAAGGCTGAGAATTCCAACCATCTTGAAGGTCTTCGTGGCGAAAGAAGAGGGGTTGACGAGCTTGGTATCGCCCCCTACCTGTCGAGTGCGTCGCAGCGCATTGACGATTGCGCCAATGCCGGAGGAATCGATGAAAGGCATCTGCTCCAAATCAAGAACGAAGTAGATGCAGCCATTCGAGAGCGCGGATTCGAGTGCAGCGTCTAAGTCCGGGACGTTGGAGGACTTAAGCTGGCCTTTGATGCGAACGGAGCAGGTATTTCCGCTTTGCTTTATGTCGAGATCCACGAAGTCTCCTGCAAGCTGGATAGAATGATTTCACAACGGGGAGAGCGCTTGCTACACTCCGTCTACAGAGATTGACGCTTCAGGCTTGTTTCCGTCAAGCACCGGGTCACCGATGTTATCTAGACGTTTGTTTGAAATCCTCCCATGTCAACGCTCAGCCGTCCCGCCCTCGATCTGACGAAGGAACTTCTCACCGCCACGGATTCCTCCGCCCGGGCACGGTTGATTGCTCTTGCAGTCGTCGAATCAATCGCGGGCAGCGCCTGCCTGGTGCACAGGTTGCTTCAAGGGGAAGATGGACCGCTGCTCTTACCAGTGGGATTGGCGGGGCCTGTGTCCATGGGGGAACAGATGCTGTCGGCGGAAAGCGATCTGGTCCTTCCATTGCTGACCGGACGTAAGGAGCCCTTGGTGTACTCGGGGGCCGAGGTGCCGCGAGAAGAGTACGCCCATGTGAACGTGTCGCGGTCGATTGCTTCGCTGGTGTACCTGCCATTTTCCCAGGCGGGAGCCGTGGTAGGACTTATCGAAGTGATGACGTTTGGGGAGCCAGTGCGTGCGGCCGATCTGGAGCGCCTGGCCGAGGTGGGGATGCTGGCGGGTCCGGCAATTCTTGCGGCGGAGGAATTTGAACGACAACGCCAGGATCTGTTGGATTCGGTGCACCGAATGACCCAACTATATGACTTGGAAAAGTCCCTGAATGCGACGCTGGAGTTGGAAGCGGTCGTGGCGATGGTGCCGGCGAAGACTTCTGCGATGCTGGAGTGCCAGGCGATGCACCTGTGGCTTTTCGATGGTGATCAACTGAAGCTGATGGCGGCACATGGTGAAGATGCCACGGTAGAAGTGGGTGCCGTCCAGACTCCGGATGAAGGCTACGTAGCAGCGATGGCGGAGGAAGGGGAACCGTTGCTGATCGATGATGCCGAAGATCCGCGGTTGTTGCAGCGGAATACTGAGCTGGAGTCGCTTCCCGAGGAGCAGCGCACTGAGCGCATCACGAACGCGCTGGTCGTGCCGCTGATGCAGGATGAATCAGAGATTGGCGTCCTGGAAGCGGTGAACCGAGGCGGTGGGCAAGTATTTGATGAGGACGATCAGTTCTTTCTGTCGGCGATGGCGGAGACGGTCAGCAATGCACTGAAGAACGCCAGCCTGATGCATGCCGCGCGGAAGTTGGAGATCCTGGAGGCGCTGGTCCACGTCAGTTCGGAGATCACGTCGACGCTGAGGTTGGACCGACTGCTCCAGATTATCGTGAATAGTCCACAGAGTGTGCTCCCGTATGAGCTATGCGCGATCGCTCTGGATAACCGAGGGGATTTGCAACTGAAGGCTGTATCCGGGTTGTCGAACATCCCGATAGGAGATGTTCAAGTAGACCGGCTAAAGGGTCTAGTGCGCTGGCTGAGTTCGCAGTCGTCAGCATTGCATGTCCGCCAAAACGAGCAGGAAAATGTGGAAGAGATTGCGGAGGTGTTGGCACGATACTTCGAAGGCACTGGATATCGCGCGTTGTACGCATTACCGTTGGTTGACGACCAGGGACGCGTGGGAATGCTCCTGTACGCGGCAACGGACCCAGATTTTCTGGACGCCGCTCAGATGGAGATGATCAAGATTCTGGCGGCCCAGGCGACTGTAGCTATTCGAAATGCGCTCTTGTATCGCGAGGTACCGCTGATTGGATTGCTGGAGCCGCTGATGCAGAAGAAGCGTGAGATTCTGCGGACCAGCGGAAGTCGGCGACTGTTTTACGGCGGCGTGACGGCAGCGGTGCTCTTCTTCCTCTTGTTCTGCCCGCTGCCGATGAGGGTATCGGGAGAGGTGATGGTGGGGCCGCAGCACCTGGTGACAGTCGCAGCGCCCACCGACGGCAATGTGGAGGCGGTGGCCGTGCAGGAGGGCCAGCGTGTTGCGGCGGGGCAACAACTAGGAACGATGAATGACTGGCAGTGGAAGGCGGATCTGGCCGCAGCGCAGGCAAAGTACGAGGCGGCCGAGTTGGGGATGGAGGCGAGTCTGGCCGCGGGGTCGGCGCAGGCCGGAGAGGACAGAGCCCAGGTGGAGTATTTGCGGACAGCGGTTGCGAGGGCTCAAAGTCGAGTCGATAGTGCGGAGCTACGGTCGCCAATTGATGGGCTAGTGGCGACGCCGGCGCTGCAAAGCGCGGCCGGAGAGCACCTGAATGCGGGAGATCCGTTTGCGAAGGTGCTGGATCTGTCGTCGGTGGTGATCGATATTTCGATCGCGCAACGTGACGTCGCGTTGGTGCGACGGGGGGATCGAGCCGTTATCAAACTGGACAGCTATCCGCAGCAGACCTGGCGCGGAATGGTGAGCATTGTTAGTCCTGTTGCGCAGACTGTGAATGATGAGCGCACCTTCGCGGCGCGAGTTCCACTACAGAACAGCGAAGCTACCCTGCGCGCTGGGATGAGTGGACACGGTAAGATTTTCATCGGGTATCGGTCCGCGGGGTATGTGCTGTTGCGCAAGCCGGCGCTGTGGGCGTGGCAGACGCTATGGAACTGGATAGGCTGGTGATGCAATGAATGCTTCTTCGATGTTGCGATGGCCAGCGAGTATTGGCGCGGCTGCCGCACTGTCCCTCCTGATAGTTGCGACTGAGTGCGGCTGTGACTCACGGCCGTCGGCTCAGCCAGCGGTGGAGGCGGCCGCGACGCGCGTGACAGTGCCTGCCGATTCGACGGCACCTAGATCGTTCACCACGTCTGGTCCACTGGTTGCGGAGCTGCAGACGGACGTGGCGGCGCAACGCGACGGGCGCGTAGTTGAAGTCAGGGTCGATATTGGCGATCATGTTCGGAAGGACCAACTCATGGCGCTGCTGGATGATCGTGCGCTACATGCGGCATGCGATGAGGAGAAGGCAAAGGTAGCGTCGTTGCAGGCTCAGGTGCGGGAGTGGCAGTCGCAGCAGCAAGTGGATGAAGCTGATCTGCGGCGCGCGGATGCGCTGCGAGCGGATCGAATTCTCAGCGATGAGGACTGGGAACACGTGAAGTACAAGCTGGCGGAGACCGTTGCGGAAGTAGCCCGCTACAAGGCGGATGAGCTAGGCGCCGAGGCGAAGTTGCAGGAGGCCAATTTGCAGTTGGCACAGTCACAGATTGTTGCGCCGTTCGCGGGAGTTGTGGGACGGCGATCCCTGCGAATGGCACAGGAGGTGAAGGCAGGCGACGTGCTTTTCTGGATTACCGCGGTGACGCCGCTGCACGTTATGTTTACTGTGCCGGAATCAGCGATGCGAGCATTCGAACGGGGAACAAGCTTGGTGCTTACGACGGAGGATTGTCCGGGGTTAAGGCAGAAGGGTCGAGTGTACCGAGTGAGTCCAGTGGTAGATCCCGCGAGCGGAAGTGTGCAAGTGATCGGTGAGGTAATCGACCCGTCGCCATTGCTGAAGCCGGGAATGACGATGCAGGTGCGGACGGCGGGTAACGCGAATGACGCGGTGGCGCAAGTGCGATGAATCTCAGCGAGGCGCTGGATGCAGCACTACCGGAGATTCCGAAGGCGCGGCTCTCTCGAGCGCGCCCTCCCCGTCTCGATCCAGAGTTAGTGACACGTGAAGACGTGCTGGACGGAGAACCTGTCGTTGGGATCTTGCAACGTAGCAAGGGTAGCTTTTTTCGTTTTCAGCCGCCGCAGTGGCATTTGGCACAGTTGTTTGATGGATTACACAGCTATGACGAAATAGCGCAGAGGTTCAACGAGGAACAAGGGGGCGCCCTGACCGCGCGCGAAGTAGAAGAATTCGCGACCAGTCTGGATGAGGCTGGTTTCTGGTTCAAGACACCGCAGGAAAAGAATATGGCGTATAGCGCCCGGCTCAAGGCGGAAAGGGGACGAAAGGCGAATCGAACGTCGAAGATTAACTTGGCGCACATCAGTTTTACGGCCTGGGACCCGGATAAGTATCTGACCTGGCTGGACGGGGTGGTGGGAAGATTCATCTATAGTCGCTGGTGTGTCGCTGCAGTGGTGTTGCTGTTTTGTTTTGAGGGAATCGTCTTCGCGGCTAAGTGGAAGGATTTTGGTCCGGATATTCCGCTGTACTACAACTTCACACACAAGACATTTGCGGACTTTGCTGAGTTCTGGGTGCTGCTGTTTGGGCTTGGGTTCATTCATGAGTCGGCCCACGGGCTGACATGCAAACATTATGGCGGCGAAGTCCACAATATGGGGCTAATGTTTCTATACCTGACGCCAGCATTTTTTGTGGATGTAACCGAGACGTGGGTGTCGGCGACGAAGATTCAGCGCCTGGCAACGATCATTGCGGGCATATGGGTGGAAATGGTGGTGTGTGGGCTGGCGATGATTGTGTGGACGAACTCGCAGCCGAGCGCCTTTGTGCATGATCTGGCGTACAAGGTGATTCTGATTACCGGCCTGGCGGTGATCGTAATGAATTTGAATCCGCTGCTGAAGCTCGACGGATATTACTTTCTCACCGAGCTGATTGGGATCCCTGACCTCAAGGAGCGGTCGACGAGTTTCGTTTCGGCTTGGTTTCAGCGCAGTATTCTGCGGCTGCCGGCTGAGGTGCCGTCGGTACCGCGACGGCGCGCCCCTCTGTTTCTTGTCTATGCGGTCGTCTCTGGCGCATACAGCTACATGGTTCTGTTCTTGGTGATCCGGTTTTCCTACAATGTGACTTCCAAGTTTGTGGCGGAGTTTGCTCTGATTCCCGCGGGCGCTATGGCGATTGCGATTTTTCGAGGACGGCTAGAGTCGTTGGCTGGTGTGGCGAAGCAATTTGGGAAAGCCCATCTGAGCAGAGGATTTTGGGTGCAGCCGAGGACGCTGGGAACAGCGTTGGCATTGCTCATAGTCCTGTTTGTACCGGTGCTACGGGATCGTGAGAATGCGTACTTCGTTGTTGAAGCGTCGGATCCTGTGACGTTGCATGCGCCTGTCACCGGAAAAGTCGAAGCGGTCTACGTTCGTGAGGGAGATGCTGTGCGACGCGGGCAGCTACTGTTGCGCATGTCGAGCGCTGAGGTTGCGGGGATGACGTCAAGCTCGCAGGCGGCGACAGGGTCAGCGCGTTACCATGCGGTCGAGGCGCAGCTCGGAGGGCGGTCGATTGGCGCATCAGCGGCGGAAGGAACAGGCGCTCGACGGTCTGGGGAGTTGGCGGATGAAGCGCAGGCTTCGCTGGTGGTGCGAGCCACGGCGGATGGCAGAGTGGTGACGCCGCAGCCCGATGAGTTGGTAGATCAACAGGTGGGTTCGGGTGAGACTCTGCTTACGCTGGCGGGGGATGGTGCTGCGGAAGGGCAGGGGGAGCAGCGGCTACGACTCTATATTCCGTCGGGAGACTTGGACCGGATTCGGCCGGGAGATGAGGTGGCGGTGGCGCCGCCAGGGCAGTTCACCATTGTGCGCATGCTCCTGACGCCGCTGGAAGGTGAGCCAGCGACGCTGCCGGCGGGATTGATCCCGCACCAGGACTATAAGGGGATTGAGCTGCCGACGTTCTACTGCGCACGCATGGCGCTGCCGGCGGGAAGTCCGCGACTGGCGTTGGGTACCGTCGGCGTGGCGAAGGTATTTGGTGCGAGGAGAAGTGTGGCGGCTCGTGCTGCGGCGATAGTAGCGGATGTGGTGCGCGCGCACATCTGGTAGGGAGTTGGAAATCGGTAGCGCTGAGGGCCACCGATCTGTGTTGCGAAG
>JBEKFF010000194.1:0-6931 GCA_050013455.1 Acidobacteriaceae bacterium
CGAAGCGATACTTTGCTGGAAAGAATATTCAGGTCAAGGTTGAGTTCAGCTGGGGCGCCACCGAGGTGAAGCCTCCCACGCTCGCCGACGCCATTGTGGAAGTCACCGAGACGGGCAGCTCTTTGCGGGCGAACCGTCTCCGCATCATCGAAACATTGATGGAATCCGAAACCCAGCTCATCGCCAACAAGAATGCCTGGGCGGACAACTGGAAGCGCTCCAAGATCGAGACACTGTCGCTCATGCTGAACGGCGCGATCGACGCTCAGAATCAGGTTGGTCTCATGTTGAATGTGCGGAAGGCTGATCTCGATAAGGTTCTCGCTGTTCTCCCAGCGCTAAATTCTCCGACGATTTCCCAGTTACGTGATGAAGAGTGGGTTGCGCTCAACACCATCCTTGAAACTCATCTTGTTCGCGATGTCATTCCAAAGTTGAAAGCTGCTGGCGGAACGGGAATCGTCGAGTACCCGCTTAGCAAAGTCGTTTTGTAATAGAGGATGCAATGAAGATTTTGAAGACATTTGGTGCGGACGCTTCTGCTGCGGATGAGGCAATCCAGCAGCTTGAACAGCGTGGCGCCATTAATACCGCGAAGGTCGACGCCGTCGTTCGCGACATTCTCTCGACGGTGCAGCATCGGGGCGATCCGGCCGTACGCGAGTTTGCCACTAGTTTCGACGGTCTTACGGGTGATCAACCATTCCTCGTCAGCCGCGCCGAGATGCAGGCAGCGTGGGAAACCACTAGCGAGGAACTGAAGGCGGCCATGCGACTCGCACAAGCGAATATCAGAGGCTTCGCTGAAAGGCAACTTCCGCGCGCGTGGAGTTTTCGACCGGTCGAGGGTATGGAGGTAGGCCAGATTGTGCGTCCCCTCGGGTCTGTCGGCTGCTATGTCCCTGGAGGGCGCTATCCGCTTCCATCAACCCTCCTAATGACCGTAACCCCGGCGCAGGTTGCAGGAGTCGACCGCATCGTTGTTTGCTCGCCCAAGCCTGCACGCGAAACGATGGCTGCTGCTTATCTATGCGGCGTCACCGAGTTTTACCGCATTGGAGGAGCTCAGGCGATCGCTGCACTCGCTTATGGCACGGAGACGGTATCTGCGGTCGACAAGATTGTCGGCCCCGGCAATCTCTACGTGACCGCCGCAAAGATGGCTGTCTCTCATCACACAGGAGTCGACATGCCTGCGGGCCCGACTGAGATTGTGGTCACCAGTGAAGAGGGTGACTCGACAGGCATTGCTGCCGATCTCGTCGCACAGGCGGAGCATGACCCGGAGGCGCTTGCTGTCTTTATCACCAGCAAACCCGAACTTGCCCTGGAGGTCGCTCTGGAAGTGAAGCGCCAGTCGCAGGGTAATGCCGTTGCTCAGCAATCGCTTGCCGCCCAAGGTGTCGTCTTTGTTACGAAAACAGTAGAAGAGGCGCACCTGCTTACGAATCGCCTCGCGCCTGAACATCTGACGGTAGATGCTGGTGCGGATTTGCGCTGGGTAAAGAACGCGGGATCAATTTTCATTGGCCACCACACGCCACAGTCGATGGGCGACTACATCAGTGGGCCAAACCATGTTCTTCCAACGGGACGCAATGGACGTGTTCGTGGGGGCCTCAGCGTGCTCGATTTTGTGAAGGTGATTACTGTGCAGCAATACACTCTCGACGCGCTCCGTGAGGTTGGTCCCCACACGATTGCACTCGCGGAAGCAGAGGGTTTGGTCGGCCACGCCGAGAGCGTGCGCGTGAGGATGAGATGAGCACAATTCTGGAGCAGACAATGCTGGTTCAACCGCGCAAGGCCGTGCTAGCCATGCCCGAGTATCATCCGCCGCTCGCCGGTCGAGACGCCCTTCGTCTTGATTTCAACGAGAACACCTTCAGCCCTAGTCCAACTGTCCTGCGGCGATTGCAGCAACTTACGGCTGAAGGTTTAACGATCTACCCTGAGCGGGACCCGGTTGAACGCACCGTCGCACGGCACTTCGGTCTCGAGCGCGATCAACTGCTCCTGACTAACGGTGTGGACGAAGCGATTCACCTGGTCTCCTGCACGTTTCTCGAGGAAGGTGACGAAGCGCTTATCTGCACCCCGACCTTCTTCATGTACGACGTGTCGATCGGCCTGATGACCGCGGGGCTCACGCGAGTGCAGTCTGACGATTCTCTCTCTTTTCCTTTTGAACGCTTCCTTGCCGCCATCACACCGAAGACGAAGCTAATCATTGTCGCGTCTCCCAACAATCCTACCGGCGCTACAGTTAGCCGGGAGCATCTCCTCGCGATTGCCGCCGCGGCCCCGCAAGCCTTGCTGATGGTCGATGAGGCGTACTTCCACTTCCATGGCGAGACCACTCTCGGCGACGTTGGGACAATCCCCAACCTCATTGTTGCGCGCACATTTTCGAAAGCGTATGGCCTGGCGAATTTGCGGGTAGGAATGATTGCCGGGGACGCCCGCTTGATCGGCTATATTCGTAAAGTCAGTTCACCATATAACGTGAATGGCGTGGCACTCGCTGTGCTTCCAGATGCAGTGGCTGACGAGCCATACCTCCAGTGGTATGTGGAGCAGGTCCGGACTGGCCGCGACCGAATTTTCGCAGCTCTCAGAGATCTTGGAGTACGAACATGGCCAAGCGCGGCCAACTTCGTTTTGATGGACATCGGCCCGAGACACAAGGAACTGTGTGCCGAAATGCATAAGCGCGGCGTTCTGCTGCGCGACCGATCGGCCGATCCCGGCTGTGACGGTTACGTCCGCATTACCGTCGGTGTGGAGGATCATGTAACCCGCGGCATTGCAGCGCTACGCGAGTCGTTCTCGAGCATGGGTTGGGTCTCGGCAGAAGGCAGGGGACGAGCATGAGTGACATTGCAGAAGAAGTGGGAGCTGCGCCGCAACCTACCGGACCCGAGCGCGTTGGGATCGTCGAACGAAATACGACTGAAACGAAAATTTCTCTGCGCCTCAATGTCGATGGAAAGGGAACCTACGTCGTATCGACGGGGATCCGCTTTTTCGATCACATGCTCGAACTCTTTGCGCGTCACGGAGGCTTCGACCTTCAACTCAAGTGCATTGGCGACCTTGACGTCGACCAGCATCACACGGTGGAAGATGTCGGCATTGCTCTTGGCGAGGCTTTTGCTGAGGCACTCGGCGACAAGAAAGGCATTTTGCGAGCGGGTTACTTCGTGATGCCGATGGATGAGACTCTTGCGATTGCGGCAGTTGATCTATCTGGCCGCGTAGCCTACGTAGTCGACGACCAGGTGAATGTTCCGGTGGTGGGCGATCTTCAAACCGAGCTTGTTGTGGACTTCTTTGACGGTTTTGCTCGAGGAGCCCGAGCGAACGTTCACGTCAAGATCATGTATGGTCGCAGTAACCATCATAAGATTGAAGCGATTTTCAAAGCCTTCGCCAAGGCTTTGCGAGGGGCATGTTCACGTGACGAACGTATGCGGGAGCTGTTGCCAAGCACCAAGGGGTTGTTATGAGCATTGAGCTTCCTAATCATGTCCGCAATGAAGCAATTGCGTCCATCCAGCAATACTTCGAAAGAAATATGCCGGACCCAATTGGTGAGCTTGCGGCCGGTTTGCTATTGAAGTACTTCGTAGAGGAGATCGGACCAGCGATCTATAACCAGGCGATCGCTGACGCCCAGGTCCGAATGCAGCAGCGGGTGATGGATATTGAAGGCGAGCTGTACGAAGACCCTTTTCGCTATTGGCAAAACGCTAAGGCGAAGCGAAGCAAATGATCGCGGTCATTGACTACAAGGCGGGGAATCTGACCAGCGTGGTCAAGGCGCTTCGGTTTCTTGGGGCGGGTGGGGTTGTTGTGACTCAGTCTCCGGAGGATGTGCTGCGGGCGGACAAGGTCGTGTTGCCTGGGGTGGGGCATTTCCGGGCTACTCAGTTGCTGCATGACTTGGGTTTGTCTGGTGCTTTGCGGTCTGCGCTTGGTGAGGGTGTTCCGTTTCTGGGGATTTGTGTTGGGTTGCAGTGGTTGTATGAAGGGTCTACTGAAGCTCATGAGACTGCAGGGCTTGGTTGGTTTGGCGGTCGGTGCGAACGGTTTCCGGCTGCGTTTGAGGGGAAGGAGTTGAAGGCTCCTCATGTTGGGTGGAATTCGCTGGAGGCAATTCGGCCTGAGTCGCGGCTGTTGAAGGGGGTTGAGGCGGGAAGCTTTGTGTATTACACGCACTCCTGGAGAGCGCCGGTTTCGGCGGATACTGCGGCAACTACGAACTATGGTGGCGGATTTACTGCGGTTGTGGAGCGGGGGAATGTTATGGGAGTGCAGTTTCATCCGGAGAAGTCGGCTGAGACTGGGCTGTTGGTGTTGAGGAACTTCCTGGAGCTTTCGTGCTGACGAAGAGGATCATCGCTTGTCTGGATGTTCGCGGTGGACGCGTGGTGAAAGGCGTGCAGTTTGTGGACATTGTCGATGCTGGAGATCCTGCGGAGTTGGCGCATCGGCATGCTCGCGGAGGCGCGGATGAGATTGTGCTGCTGGACATTACGGCTACGCATGAAGGGCGCGGAACGCTGCTGGAGACGGTGAAGCGGACAGCGGAGAAGCTGTTTGTGCCGTTTACGGTTGGAGGCGGGATTCGGTCGGCGGAAGATGCTGCTGCGGTTTTCGATGCTGGTGCTGACAAGGTGAGCATCAACTCGAGTGCGATTGCTAGGCCGGAATTGATTGGGGAGATTGGTGGGAGTTTTGGTGCGCAGGCGGTGATTGTCGCGATTGACGCGAGAAGAGCTCAAAGTGCTGATTCTGTTGGAGATGCTGAGGTTTTTGTTTCGGGAGGAAGGAAGCCTACCGGGCTTCGGGTGATTGAGTGGGCGGTGGAGGCTGAGGCGCGGGGGGCGGGGGAGATTTTGTTGACCAGCATGGATGCCGATGGGACGCGGGCTGGGTTTGACCTGGAGCTGACCCGGCGGGTGTCGGAGGCGGTGCAGATCCCGGTGATTGCGTCGGGTGGTGCCGGGTCGGCGGCGCACTTTGCCGAGGTGTTCCTGGCGGGCAAGGCGGATGCGGCGCTGGCGGCGAGTATCTTTCACTTTGGGGTGACGGATTCCCGGGCGCTGAAGGCTGAGGTGGCTGCCGCGGGTGTTGCCATGCGGCTGCCTTGTTAGGGCAGGGATTAGGGAACAGGGATTAGGGTGAGTACCCCCCTCCCCCTCCCCCCGTAGGGGTGATTTTGACCTCTAACTCGTTCTATTGAGGTAGGTTAAGGCTGTACATACCCCCTGTGTTGAGGTGCGATTTTGGCCTGTAACTCTTTCTATTCAGGCGGGTTAGGTGTCAAGGTATCCCCCCCTGTTTTGGACGGTTTCAGGCGGTAACGTATTCCATCCAGACGGGTTAAGGGGCAGGGTATCCCGGGCGCGGGCGGCAGGCTTTGCGCGGTGGGTTGTCGTTGGCTGGTTTTCTTGCTTGGTTTAATTATAGGCTTCCGCGTGGGGTAACTATGCCAACTCTATTTGTTTTGGAATGTTTGGGTTAGGTGGTTTAGGGGCTTGACAGGTCCTGCGCGGACGGCGGGGGGCTTCGCGTGGGTCCTGCGCGGACGGCGAGGGCTTCGCGTGGTGGGGCTCGTGGGGGTGGCGGCAGCGAGGAAGGCAATTTAGTCGTTGCGCCTGCGGCTCCACTCCGGCCTTCGGCAGAGCGGTAAGGGGCTTTTTCGGGTTGGGGACCTAGGGCTTCGCCCTAGGCTGTGATGTGTCGGGCCGTTGGCCCTGGTCGTCTGCGCGGAGGGTGGGAGGCTTGGGTGGTGGGGCTGGTCCAATAGGGAGAATTTATGGGTTGGCCCAGGCTTTGGATCCACTCAGGACAGGACGCGTCGGGAATGGGCGCCGGTGAGGGGGTCGTGCGCCGACCATGATTCCTGTGGGTCGGCGAGCCTCTGAGGCTCCGCTCAAGACGAAAAGATGTCATGAATGGGGCACCCGGCGTCCTCCGGCGTTTCGGGTCATTGCGATTTGGTCGGGCTCATTTTTATGACCATCTTTGTCGGGGCGTTTTGTTGGTCAGCTGGGGAAAGAATCGGTGTTTCGCCCAGTAAGGACCACGTGGTCGATCTGTTCTTGGTGCTTCCGGTCATGGAGGCGGCTGACGTCACCGTGGCGGTGCCATCCGCTTGACTAACGACATAAGTTCGACCGATCTGTGCCGAGTACCCCGAATTGTCGAATACCTTGATGAATGGGCCACCCTCAGATGGGCCTATAAGACCTATGCCGCCAGCTTTGGAGTTGCCTACGTACACCTTTCCGCCCTCAATGTACGTGGTTTCATTCTCGCTTTTTCCTTCGACGGCAATCAACCCGCTGTTGTCTTGAGCGGTCAGGGTGAGGCGAATTTGTCCCGTCGAATCCATTAGCACCAAGCTCGGTTTTCCGTTCAAGACACCCAGCAACCCGGCGGGTTTGCCGTCGTCCGTCATCAGGACGATCTTCTTGGCCTGTAGAACGCCGGCGCTTAGGTTGGGCCACCCCTGATCTGAGCCGGTATGCCTAGTGAGTTCGCTTCTCGTCAACATGCACACGAGTGTACCGAGCCCAAAGACGGCTATGCCTAGCAATCGGATTTGCTTCTTCAGGCTCATCAATACTTCTTCCTGTGCCTCAGCTTCCATTACATTGCTCTCCTTGTGACGCCGCGCGTCCTTGGTCTAACAGGTCTGGCAGCCCGCGGTAAATCGCGATCCACGGAAATACTCCCTCTAAAAGAAAAGCTGTAATGACGGTTATCCAGCCCTCTCCCGGGCCGAGCGTTCCAGCCCGCCCGTCAGGGAGTAAGGCAACTTGTGAGGCAAACCTCATGTCGAGCAGTAGAACGAGACACCACGTGGTCGCTAGGCAGAACGCGAGCACGCCGACCAAGCGATCTAGAGGTCGAAAATGAA
>JBEKFF010000195.1:0-6891 GCA_050013455.1 Acidobacteriaceae bacterium
ACCCAGGACAACACCTCCCGTTTCGGGACCGCCTTCACCGAGACCATCGAGGCCCGCGAAGGCGTCACCACCGGCATCTCGACAGCCGACCGCGCCCACACCATCCAGGTAGCCATCAGCCCCAACTCCTCGCCTCACGACCTCGCCCGCCCGGGCCACGTCTTCCCGCTCCGCGCCCGCAAGGGCGGAGTCCTCGTCCGCGCCGGCCAGACCGAAGCCTCCGTCGATCTCGCCCGCATGGCCGGCCTCATCCCCGCCGGCGTCATCTGCGAGATCATGAACGAAGACGGCTCCATGGCCCGCGTTCCCGACCTCACCATCTTCTGCCAAACCCACGGCCTCAAGATGGTCACCGTAGCCGACCTCATCCGCTACCGCATGGCCAACGAGCGCTACATCCACCGCATCGCCGAGGGCGTCTTACCCACTGAATACGGCGACTTCCGCATGCTCTCCTACGAGAGCGACATCCAGACGGCCGACCTCGGCGCCGGGGAAGAGTCCCACATCGCCCTCACCTTCGGCGACGTAGCCGCTGCGGCCAAGTCCGACACACCTGTCCTGGTCCGCGTCCACACCCATTGCCTCGCCGGCAATGTCTTCGGCTCGACCGCCTGCGACTGCCGCGCCACCGTCGATGCCAGCCTCCGCGAGATCGCCCGCGCCGGAGTCGGAGCCCTCGTCTATCTCCACCACACCCAGCGCGGCTTCACCATCGACCGCTCCGCCCACCCCGCGAAGCTCTGTATCCACCGCACCGTCCGCGGCACCGAACCTGAACCCTTCAGCGCCCCCGACCAGCGCATCCTCCGCCAGGTAGGCCTCGGCGGCCAGATCATCTCCGACCTCGGCATCCGCAAGATCCGCCTGCTCACCAACCACCCCAGGCACGTCCCAGCCCTGCAGGGCTTCGGCATCGAGATCGTAGAGCGCGTCCCCATCCAGCTCGAACCGGTCGCGTCCGGATCAAAGCCTCAGTAGCGACCCCAGCCCCAGCCTCCCCATCTCCGCCACAAACCCCCCGTGCCCCAGGTACTGCACCGCTACCATGCCCGCTGCTCGTGCGGCAACGATGTTTTCCTCGCGATCATCCACAAATAAAATCTCCCCCGCCGGTACCCCCAGCCCCTCCACCGCATGCCGATAAATCCCCGCATCGGGCTTCGCAATCCCGAGCCGATGCGAAAAAGTATGATGCGTAAATTCGGCCAGTGCAGGGAAGCGCCCGAGCACACCAAGCTCCATCGCATCGCCGATATTCGAGAGAATCCCAGTCTTGATTCCAGCCCGATTCAATCGCGCGGCCCACTCCATCATCTCCACGTTTGGCTGTGTCCAGACGTTCGTATCCGCATCGATCAGCGCATGTAGAACACTTGCATCGATCGGCTTATCGAGATCGCGAGCGACGGTCTCCCAATAAGTCTGCGCACTCAGCGCTCCGCGATCATAAGCATCTCGATACTTCCAGTAAGCCGCCTGAAAAGCCTTCTCCTCAGCGCCCAGAACGCGCTCCAATGCGCGCCAATGCAGCTCTTCCGGAATGCTGCTGAGCACCATCCCATAGTCGAACAGCACCGCGCTGATCTTGATCTTGGATTCATCCGCCATGCGTCCATTCTATGGGCGAGCCGATCGAACCATGCGACATGAGAGACTTTGAACAGGTCCGATGAACTTCTCCGAGCGCACCAACTGGAACCTTGCCGAGAACGAGCTGACAGCAGCAATCCGCCAGCGCCGCGCGTCAGGCCGCGAGTTCTTCGACCTCACGGTTTCCAATCCAACTCATTGCGGATTCGAGTACGATGCCGCGGCGCTGCTAGCCCCCCTGCACAATCCCCAGGCTCTCGATTACGAGCCCGATCCGTTCGGCATGACCACCGCTCGCGAGGCCGTCGCACGTTACTACAGCGACGCCGGCGCCAGCATTCCGCTCGACCACATCTGCCTCACGACAAGCACCAGCGAGGCCTACAGTTTTCTCTTCCGCCTCCTCTGCAATCCAGGCGACGAGGTCCTCGTTGCCAGCCCCAGCTATCCGCTCTTCGACTTCATCGCGCGGCTCGACGACGTGCAGCTCCGTGAATACCCGCTGCTCTACGATCCCAACGCCGACCTCATCTCAGGACACGGCTGGTCCATCGATCTCCACGCGCTCGCAGCATCCATCACCGCAAGAACGCGAGCCATCATCGTCGTCCATCCCAACAACCCAACCGGCAACTTCGCCTCACCCCACGAACGCGCTGCGCTCGAATCTCTTTGCGCCGACCGCGGCATAGCCCTGATTGTCGACGAGGTCTTTCTCGACTATGCCATCGCAGCGCCTGAGCCGAGTTTCGCGACCGGAGAATCCCGCTGCCTCACCTTCGTCCTGAGCGGCATCAGCAAAGTCTGCGGCCTGCCACAGATGAAGGCCTCCTGGATCGCAGCCTGTGGTCCTTCCTCGCACGTAGCCGAGGCAATGCGGCGGATCGAGATCATCGCCGACACCTTCCTCTCGATGAACGCCCCCGTGCAACACGCTCTCACCACCTGGCTCGAAACGCGCCACTCCTTGCAGCAGCAGATCCGTGACCGCATGCGCTCCAATCTGGCTATCCTCGATAGCCGTCTGCAGGGCACCTCGATCGAGAGACTCGCAATGCAGGCCGGTTGGACCGCAGTCCTTCGTGTCCCTCGCACCATCGGCGGCAGGGAATTCGTCTCGGCAGCGCTCGATCGCGGAGTTCTGGTCCAGCCCGGCGATTTCTATGGCCTGGGTGACGCAAGAGCGGTGGTCAGCCTTCTAACTCCCCCCGAAATCTGGGCGGCAGGTCTTCAGCTTCTTCCCACCGACTAGACCCTCGCGACTGCACCCTCACACCAGGAACGGATTGGTCTGCCGCTCGGTCCCAATGGTCGTCATCGCACCATGTCCAGGAACCACCACCGTCTCATCCGGAAGCGTCAACAGCCGGTCATGAATACTCGCAAGCAGCTTCCCCGTATTGCCTCCGGGGAAATCCGTGCGGCCAACTCCCCCGGCAAACAACGTGTCGCCAGCCAGCAGCAAGTGCTCATCCGGTACATAGAGACAAAGGCTGCCTTCCGAATGTCCGGGTGTGTACAACACCTTCCCCTTGATCGCACCAACCTCAACAGCCTCGCCATCCGCGGGCGAATGATCCGGCGGAAGAACCTTGGGCACGGGCAGCCCAAACATCCCAGCCTGCGCGTCCATCATTGCCACCAGTGGCAGATCGGCCTGGCTGTATAGGATCGGCGCACCGGTAATCTCCTTGAGTTGCAGAGCGCTCGCGATATGGTCAATATGCGCGTGCGTGATGAGAATCTTCGTCACGGTAAGTTTATGTTTCGCGAGCAAGGTAAGTATGCGCGGAATGTCGTATCCGGGGTCCACGACGATGGCTTCCCGAGATTGCTCGTCGCCAAGAATGGAGCAATTGCATCCGAGTAGACCCACCGCCAACGTTTCGCGAATCATCGAAGCTCCTCCTGCTCAAAATCCATCCGGAAATGCGAAAGCGCAGGCTGAATGCCTGCGCTTCGGAGACCAAAACGCTCAGCGCTACTTCTTCGCAGGCGTCGACTGGCTGGGCACATTGGAGAGCACCGAGCGGCTGTTGCTCGCGTGCGACATCACAATGGTGAGTCCGATGGAGGTCAGCATAAAGATGATGGCCGACCACGTCGTGAGGCGTGTCAGCAGATTCGCCGCACCCCGAGGTCCAAATGCCGTCTGCGAGCCCTGTCCGCCAAACGCGCCCGCAAGGTCCGCCGACTTTCCCTGCTGAATGAGAACGACGCCGATGAGGAACAGACAAACGATAATGTGCAGAATCACTAGAAGAATCAACATGGTCGAAGCATTAGCCTTATGACCGCAAGCGCGGCGAAGTGGTCGGATGGTGCCGAAAACAAACCCTGCGCGTTCCGGCGCATACACCTTATTCCATCCTTGAGTGTACCACTGGCACGAAGCCACTCTCAAGCTCTAAACGCCTGCACGATCGAGTGCTCGAACCCGCAAGCTAATTAAACGCAGCGCAGGCGGTGGCTTCATTGGCATGCAGGGTGGTGTACTTGGTGATGCCGACCATGGTGAAGACCTTGGTGAAGTGCGGGCTGAGGCCGAAGGAGTGGATCTTCTGTCCGCGCTTGCTGGCGGCGATCATCATCTGGATGACTAAAGCGATGCCGCTGGAGTTAAGGTATTCGACCTTGGAAAAATCCAGCAGGATGCGCTTGACGCTGTCGGGCAGGCCCTCGTAGGTGCCGATGACCGCGGGCTGCGAGGCGCTGGTGATGTCACCCGAGAAACGCATCACGGTGATGGGATCGCCAGTGGCGCAGGGGACTTCTTCAACGATAACGCGGGTAACTAGTTCCGGCATGCTCTCTCCGATGTTCCGACCATTCTATAGCCAGACGAGCGGCTAGGCGGGCGGGTTGCTGAGGTGAATGACCATCCGGGCGTAGCTGCCGGCCGGCGGAGAACTGACCCACTCGGCCTCGTCCACCAGGGCCTGGATGAGGAACATTCCCATGCCGCGAGCGTCTTCTTCGCCCAGCATTTTTTTGTCGATGTCGGGGGCATGCGTCTTGCTCTGCGGACCTTCGCCATTGTCGGTGACCTTGACCTCGAGCGAGTTGGCGTCCATCGAGAGAACGACGCCGACGATGAGCGATTCATCCAGCTTGTTCCCATGCTCCATGGCATTGATGCAGGCCTCGGCGACGGCGGTCTTGAGGTCGTCGACGCGCTCTTCGCTGAACCCCATCAGGCGCGCCACGCTGGCTGCCGTGTTCATCGCTACTTTTTCGTAGCCCAGACGCGAGGGAAGTCGCAGCTCGACGCTGCTCGGAAATTTATCGCCTTTGCGGCGGTTCGCTTTATCGCTCACTGGTAGCCTCGCTCACGCTTCTCTCATCAACACCATCGCGGTCATGTCGTCGGACTGCTCCTGATTGCCGAACTCGTCCAGCGTCGACCAAACTGTGTCCAGAATCCTTTCCGGAATGCACTCCGGGCACTTTAGAAACGTCTGCAGCAGACGATCCTCGCCGAACTCGTCATCCGTCCCGCCCTTCACGTCGCTGCGAAATACCTCGGTCATCCCGTCTGTATACAGCAGCAATCGCGTCCCAACGGGTAACGAGAAACTTTCGACCTCGTAGGTGCTGAAGGGCAACAAGCCTACCGGCGTTCCCGACGCGCCAATCTTCTTAACCAGCACAGGCTCGCTTCCAGGATCGCTCACCGACATCAGAAACGCCGGATTGTGACCGCAATTCACAATGTCCATCGTGTCGGTCGCGGGATCCAACTGCAGAAAGAACGCCGTAACGTAACGCCGCCTCGACTGCTCCCCTTCGTTGAAGTGCAGAAGATTCATGCGCGTCGCAATCTCAAGCAGAGGAATACCCGCGTTCACCATGGCGCGAAACGCCGAACGAAAACTCGTGCCAACCAGTGCCGACGCCAGTCCCTTGCCGGCAACATCGGCCACCACGATCGTGGTCTTTCCGCTCGCCATCGGGACGATGTCCAGGTAGTCCCCGCCCACCTCGTAGCACGTCACCTGCTTAATGGCCATGCAATACCCGGGGATATTTGGCATCTCCTGCGGCAACAAACTTCGTTGCACCTGGCGCGCCGAGGCAAGGTCGCTCTCCACCCGCTGCCACAGCACCATCCGCTCGTGAAAGCGGGCGTTCTCGATGGCCACCGAAGCCTGGATCGCCAGGCTTTCAATGAAGTCGAGTTCATCCAGTGTCAGCGTTCGGTCTGCCGGACGAATGACAATCAGTTCCGTGAACGTTGCGCCGGTCTTATCGTTGAGCGGAAAACGGATCCACAAACCTGTGTCCCCCGTCCGTTCAACCAGCGGATGGCCCGTGGCATCGGGCTCCGGCACGGAGAACGTCTGTGGAACATCGCCATAGCTGTTGAGGAAGTGCTTGAAGAATGCCCCATCCAACTCCAACTCGCGGACGACGATCTGAAGCACCGTGTTTAATACATCGTCGAGAACGATGGTCGAATGGATGAGCCGGCTGGCCTCGAGCAGCGCCTGTAAGCGCACCACCTGCTGCTGGGCAAAGAGCGCTTCATCGCGGTCGTCCGTGGCTATATTGTCCGGCATGTCAGTGATCCTAGCTCATGGCACGACCTTCCGGCCAGTGCGCATCGCGCCAGAGTGACAAAATACCAGAGAGACAAAATATTTGCAGGGCCTTGTTCCGTTGTTGGAATCGGACAAGGTACACTCCACAGGGGGACGGGCGAGGTTGACCGATTCGACGACAAACCGAGGCAGCATGAAGTTGGAGTCTGAGCTCTCGAGCGTGGACCTGGTAGAGGCGAAGGCCGAGGGGTTGGCGCGTGAGGCTGGGTTCGACGACGACACGTCCAGCCAGATTGCGATGGTGGTGCGCGAGGCGGTCATCAATGCGATTCTGCATGGCAACAAGAACGATCCGTCCAAGCACGTTCGTTGGAGCTACGAGCTCAATGACGAGGCACTGAGGTTTAAGATTGCGGATGAGGGGCCGGGATTGGATCCGGATACGGTGCCCGATCCGCTGGCGCCGGAGAATATTCTGCGCAGTTCGGGGCGAGGGATATTCCTCATGCGCGCCATCATGGATGAGGTACACTTTCACATGTTGAACCCCGGCACGGAAATAGAAATGATCAAATAGAGGCATGAGCATGACATTGACGACCCGGGAAGTGGGCGGCGTGACCCTTGTGGATTTGAGTGGGAAGATCACCCTGGGCGAGGGCGGCGTCACGCTGCGCGACGAGGTTCGGAAGCTGGTGGCCGCGGGGCAGAAAAAGATTGTGCTGAACCTGGCTGACGTGAACTACATCGACAGCTC
>JBEKFF010000196.1:0-6705 GCA_050013455.1 Acidobacteriaceae bacterium
GGGTTGGCGGCGCTGCTGGGGCTTGCGGCTTCACTGAAGCATGCCGAGATTCTGCCGGGGTGCACGATTTTGTTTGCGGCAAATGTGGGCGAAGAGGGTGAGGGGGATCTGCGCGGGATGCGGCATCTCTTCGCGGAGGCGCCGTATGCCGGGAGGGTGCGGGCGGCGATTGCGCTGGAGGGCGGCGGCGATGCGATGGTCGTCGACCGGGCGCTGGGGAGTAGGCGATTGCGGGTGACGATCGGCGGGCCGGGGGGGCATTCGTGGGCGGATGCGGGGCGGGCAAATCCGATCATGACACTGGCGGCGGCGCTGGTCGAGCTGGGTAGATTGCGGCTGCCGGCGCGGCCGCGGACGACGCTGAATTGCGGGGTGATTCGCGGAGGGACTTCGGTGAATTCGATTCCGGAGTCGGTGACAGCGGATGTGGATCTGAGGTCGGTGTCGGGGATAGAGCTGGATCGGGTGGAGCTGGGTGTGCTCGAGACGCTGACGCGGATTGTGGACGCGGAAAATCAACGGCGGGGAGAAGCAGCGCTGAAGCTGCATGTGGAGCGGATTGGGAACCGGGCGGCGGGTGCGCTGGCGGCGAGCTCGGGGCTGGCGATGAGTTTGAAGGCCGTGGATCGGCATTTGGGGATTGCGACGGAGGCGCGCATTGGATCAACCGACGCCAACCTGCCGCTGTCGCTGGGGGTTCCGGCGCTGGCGATCGGCGCGGGCGGCGTGGGCTGGGGGATTCATACGCTGCAGGAGGGATACGATCCGACGGGACGCGATTTAGCGCTGCGACGGGTGTTGCTGCTGCTGTTGGATGTGTGCGCGATGACTGCGGAGAGCCAGTTGATACACTTTGGGGCGTGAGAACACTTTTACGGATGTGCGTGCTGGCGGGATGGAGCTTGGGGTTTGGGGCGGGACTGCCGGCGTTGGGGCAGGCGGCGAAGTCTGGATATTCAGTGACGCCCGACTCTATTTTTTACGATGGCAACATTCTTACCGGGACGCGGCTGAAGGCTGGCGATGCGGATGTTACGCCGGGGCGGGTGTCGGCCGTGGCGATCCGCGCGGGGAAGATTTTGGCCGTGGGTGGCGATGCGACGATGCTCGCGCTGAAGGATGCGCATACGAAGACCATCGATCTCAAGGGCGCGTTTGCGATGCCAGGGTTCAATGACGCGCATACGCATATGGCTCCAGCGGGGCGGCAGCGGCTGAGTGTGGATCTGGATAATGTTGCGTCGTTGGCAGCGATGCTCGCGAAGGTGCAGGCATACGCGGTGAAGTTGGGGCCGGGCGAATGGATTCTTGGCGGCGGTTGGGACCATACGAAGTGGCCGGGAGCGAAGCTGCCGACACGGCAGGATCTGGATGCGGTGAGTGCGGGGCACCCGGCGTATTTGGAGCGGACGGATGGGCATATCGCGATTGTGAATACTGCGGCTCTGAAGGCTGCGGGGATTACGGATACGACGCTGAATCCGAAGGGCGGGCAGATCGATCGAGATGCCGAGGGGCATGCGACGGGCATCCTTCGCGAAGGGCCGACGCTGGCGATGGTGGAGAAGGTGATTCCGCCGCCGAGTTTGGCAGTGCGACGCAAGGCGATTGAGTTGGCGATGCAGGATGCGCTGTCGCATGGGGTGACATCGATCCAGGATTTCTCCGACTGGGATGACTTTCTGGCGATGGAGGAGATGGAGCGTGCGGGCACGCTGCATCTGCGGATTGCGGAGTGGATCGATTTCAATCAGCCGATTGGAGTTTTAGACGAGCGGCGGGCGAGCCATCCTGCGGATGATCCCTTGCTGCACCTGACGTTTCTGAAGGCGTTCATGGATGGGTCGCTGGGGTCGCGGACGGCGGCGATGAATGCGCCGTACGCGGATGATCCGAATAACTATGGGATTGCGCGCTACGACCAGGGCAAGCTGAACCTGATGGCGTCGGAGCGGGCTGCGGATGGATTCCAGCTGGGGTTCCATGCGATTGGGGATCTGGCCAACGATATGGCGCTGAATGCGTTCTCCGCAGCAGAACAAGTCGGGCGGCCGGCGAATGTGTCTCCAGCTCCGAAGGATGCGGATGCGCGTGCGATGACGGCCGCTCTGGCAGCGGTGAGGCCGAGTGATTTCCGGTTTCGGATTGAGCATGCGCAGGTGGTTTCGCCGGGGGCGTTTGGGCGGTTTGCGCAGCTGGGCGTGATTGCGAGCATGCAGCCGTCGCATCTGCTGACCGATATGGCGTGGGCGGAGGCGCGGCTGGGGCCGGAGCGGGTGAAGCGGGCGTATGCGTGGAAGTCGTTTCTGGATCACGGCGTGACGCTGGCGTTTGGGACGGATTATCCGGTGGAATCGATCTCGCCGTTCCGCGGACTGTATGCGGCGATCACGCGGCAGAATGAGGAGGGGACGCAGACGTTCCAGCCGCAGGAGAAGCTGACCATCGACGAGGCGATTTATGCGTACACGCAGGCGTCGGCGTTTGCGGAGTTTCGCGAGAAGATTAAGGGGCGGCTGGAGCCGGGGTACCTGGCGGACATGGTGGTGCTGGATCGGGATATTACGAAGGCGTCGCCGCAGGAGGTACTGCATACGCAGGTGCTGCGGACGGTGGTGGGGGGAACGACGGTGTACGAGGCGCCATGAAAACTGGGCGGTCGCGGACGCTGGCGGCGCATTTGTTGTTGCTAGCGGTGGTGCTGGTGTGGGGGGTGACGTTTTCGCTGGTGAAGTCGGCGCTGACGGCGACCACTCCGCTGATGTTCAACCTGGTGCGCATGGCGCTGGCCTTTGCGGTGCTGGCGGCGGTGAACTGGCCGAGTCTGCGCGGGATGACGCGGACGGACTTGAAGCTGGGAGCGGCGGCGGGATTGTTTCTGGGGCTGGGGTACCAGTTTCAGACCACGGGGCTGAAGTTCACGACGGCTTCGAAGGCAGCGTTTCTTACCGGGCTGGTGGTGGTGATGGTGCCGTTGATAAGCGCGATTCCCGGAGTTGCCCTGCCCGGGTCGTTACGGCCGACCTTCGATACGTATGCGGGAGCCGTGCTGGCGTTTGCGGGGCTGGTGCTGCTGACGAGTCCGCGGGGGGCGGGATTCGCGTTGTTTTCGGGAATTGGGTTGGGGGAGTGGCTTTGCCTGGGGTGCGCGGTGGCGTTTGCGGCGCATCTGCTGATGCTGGCGCGGGCGGCTCCGAGGGTGTCTGCGAGAAGATTGGGGACGCTGCAGATCGGGTTTGCGGCGGTGGTGCTGCTGGTGACGCTGCCGCTGGGCGGGCGGTCGAGCTTTCATAGCTCGGCGATGCTGTGGATTGCGCTGGGGGTGACGGCGGTGCTGGCGACGGCGGCGGCGTTTACCATCCAGAGCTGGGCACAACAGCACCTGCCGGCATCGCATACCGCGCTGATTTTCACGCTGGAGCCAGTGTTTGCGTGGCTGACTTCCCTGCTTTTCTTTGGCGAAGAGCTGGGGCGGCGGGCGATGCTCGGGGCGGGGCTGATCCTGGCGGGAATCCTGCTGGCGGAGCTGCGGCCAACTTCGCGGGGCCGGAGCCAACTGCTACCCATCGCAGGCGCGTAATCTAGAAGATGCATACTAATGCAAGAACGAGAGCAGGCCGGGACGAAGGCGACTCGAACCGGGTCCAGGCCGATACCTTTCTCCACCGTTCGCGTCTATTACGGTGGCGAACGAAATGCGGAAGCGGCGGACCGCGTAGAGCTTAGGAACACCACCGCGCAGGCGCAGGCGTTCACGACATCTGAAGGCATTTAGAAGCAATCACGAGGATAAATACGACAATGGACTCATCGAATCGATTCGGGCAGGGCTTGCGGGACAAGATCCGCGGCGGACGCCTGGTGACCACTTTCACGATACTTGGAACACTTTCAGCCTGCGTTCTGGCCGGGTCGTTGCTGACCGGCCGCGTCAGTGCCAAGCAAGCCGTTGATAGCAGCGATGCCAAGCCGCTGCAGATTCCGAATCCGGTGACGCTGTCGAATGGCTTCTCGGCGATTGCGAAGCAGGTGGGGCCTGCGGTGGTGAACATCAACACGGAGACGCTGCCGAAGGAGAGCGGCGGTCCCGGGCAGCAAGGCCCCATGGGCCGGACCCCGCACGGGCAAAATCCCGATGGAGGCCAGGGCGACCAGGGAATGCAGGACTTCTTCAACCACTTCTTTGGCGGGCAGGGTGGAGGCGGCCAGGAGGAAACCGGTCCAAGCCGGGCTCTGGGTTCGGGCTATATCGTGGACCCGCGCGGCTACATCATTACCAACAACCATGTGATCGACAAGGCGGACAAGATTTACGTGAAGCTGTCGACGGACTCCGAGGATTCAACCGATCCGGGCCGGCTGGCGACGGTGGTGGGCGTGGACAAGGAGACCGACATTGCGGTGATCAAGATCAAGACGGATACTCCGCTGCCGACGGTGAAGCTGGGCAACTCGGATGGCGCGCAGGTGGGCGACTGGGTGCTGGCGATCGGTGAGCCGTTTGGTCTGTCGGAGACGGTATCGGCGGGTATTATCTCGGCGCGTAACCGGTCGATCAATGAAGGCGGCGATGCCAATGGCGTCGCCACGAACGAGTTCCAGAAGTTCATCCAGACCGATGCGGCGATCAATCCGGGCAACTCGGGTGGACCGCTGGTGAATATGCAGGGCGAGGTGATTGGCATGAACACCGCCATCTTCACGCAGTCGGCGGGCAATGAGGGCATTGGTTTCGCGATGCCGTCGAACGTGATCATCGGCGTCTACAACCAGTTGATTGCGCCGGAGCACAAGGTGATTCGCGGTTCGATCGGCATCCAGTTCCAGCAGGGCATGTCGGCGGCGGTAGCCAGGGAATATGGCTTCACGAGCGGCGGCGTGATGGTCAGCGAAGTGGTTCCGGGCGGACCTGCGGCGAAGGCAGGCATCCAGCCGCGGGACGTCATCGTGTCCGTGGACGGGAAGCAGATCAAGAATGGCGATGAGCTGATTGGCATCGTCTCCATGAAGCAACCGGGATCGACGGTAAGCCTGGGAATTCTCCGCGGAGGCAAGCAAATCACGATCACCTGCGGCATTTTGGATCGCTCCAAGCTCTACGAGAACCAGGGCAAGGCAGACGACGACTCCAATGAGTCGGGACCGAGCGACGCGGGGCAGAGCAAGTTCGGCATCACGGTGCAGGCAGTCCCGCAACAGCTGCAGAGCCGCCTGCACATCACTGGCGGCGTTGCGGTGACCAGCGTGAAGCCGGGTTCATTCGCTGACTCCATCGGGCTGAGCCAGGGAGAGGTGATTGTGGAGATCAATCGCAAGCCGGTTACGGATATTGCGGGCTACAACAGCATCGCAAGTTCGCTTAAGTCCGGGGACGATGTAGCGTTCGTGGTCCGTATTCCGCAGCGCCCGAACGGTGGCGACTCGTTCGTCGGCGGAACGCTGCCCTAGGCTGAAGACAGGATAGTGGCGCAGACGATACGTCTGCGCCACTTTTGTCTAGCACCTTATGGGTATACTTAAGAGAATCAAATGTGGTTACACTCAGCATGCAAGCCATTGCATGTGAACCAACATTTGGTTAGGCTTAATGGCACTTCGCGGACGTATCGTGTCGCGCACTTGAGCTTAGACAGGCAAGACGGAGGTAAGCCGCACGATGCGCATTTCTATCACTAAAGTAATCCCGGTGGGGCTTCTATTGCTGGCGGTGTCTGCATTTGCATCCGTTCATCCGAAGGCCGGCTCGTCGAAGAAGCACTATAACGCGAGCGTGAAGGAAGCCTCGATCAAGCACAACAAGGGTTACCATCTGCGGACGACGCATGAGAAGGCGCCGCTGGAGATGCCCTCCGAGCGCGCTACGCAGATTCAGACTGCGTTGATTAAACAGGGATATCTGACCGGCGAGCCCACCGGCCGGTGGGATGACCAGAGCGTCTCCGCCATGCAGAAAATGCAGGGAGATAACGGCTGGCAGACCAAGGTTACGCCGGACTCTCGTGCGCTGATTAAGCTTGGCCTCGGACCAACGGATGCGAGCGCTGCACCGGTTCCGGGCGCCGATGTCGCTTCAGAGAGTAGCAAGAGCTCGGCGCAGGACTTGTCAGGGACGCAGCCGCAGCAGTAGAGATTTAGCAATGGCATTCAAAGGCCGGCATCCACGATGCCGGCCTTTGAATTTAATGGAAAAGCTTGCTACCGCCAGCTTACGGCGAGGTGCCAGCGGTGGCCGCGCTCGGCGGATTTGCGCAGGACGGTCTCGTACTCGTGGAGTTCCGTGAGGATGTCTGGGCCTTCGCTGCCGAACTGGTGGGGATCGGATTCTAGCTCGCCGATGAGAGCGTCGAGGGTGTGCAGGCCGTCTTCCGGGCGATACCACTGCGGGGGCGGGAGACGCTTGAGGAGGTCTGGATTGCCGCCGCCTTCCTGGATGAGGAGCGACATGGAATTTTCGTCGGCGGAGAAGAATTCGAGGAGCGGTTTGACACCCAGTTCGAGGGCAAGCTTTTCGATGGCGTTCTCGTAACGCGCGAGCACACGGCCGTTCACGTAGATGTTGTAGCCAGGGTCTTCGCCCTCGACCACGATATACATCGCTGCAGCCATGGGGTTGAGTGTAGCGCCGGAAGGGTTGTGGATTGGAGACTTGGGAGGGGTGAACCTATTTGGGTTCGGGTTGAGGGCAGGTGTACCTAAACGGGAAGC